>CAZDTG010000027.1:0-38262 GCA_964508005.1 uncultured Steroidobacteraceae bacterium | reverse complement strand
CGATCCAGTCCAGCTCGAGCGGAACGCCATCCTGCATGAGCAGCACATACTCGCTTTCCTGCGGATTGCCGAGACCGCGATAAGACAGGTTCAGCTGGGTGGGATTCTGCTGCTCCGCCAGGACGAGGCCCGGCAGCCGGTCGAACAGCTCGCGTTGGTTGTTGTCGATCGAGGTAGGCTGGTCCGCGAGCTTCACGACACTCGTCTTTTTCGTGACCGTGATCGTCGCTCCGTCGACCTCCGCGAGGGAATGCGAGTAGCGCGTCGCGCGATTGAACAGCCAGGGCTTGCCCCGGATGATCACGGACGAGGAGGAGTTCCCGGGCTCTGCGCGCTCGCCGGCGGCCTCCGGCGGCGCGTCCTCCGCGGCCGCAGGTTCCTCCTGCATCTGTGCGAAGGCACTGGAGGACAACCCCAACACCAGGAAGATCAGAGCCGCGCGATCCCTGACACCCGCTGCGCAGCGCAGGGCTCGCCGACTAGCGGGCCGCGGCATGGATGCGGCCGCGCACGGATCAATTCCAAAGCCGCAGATTTTTCGGAAGCTCGATGCCATGCGCGGCATCCGGATCGAAGCGTCCCCCGGCGATGCCGCCGGATCCCGGCGCGTCCTCGTCATCGAATGCCGTCGCGTCCGGAACACTGAGGCTCTGTACGCCCTTGGCGCGCAATGAAGCGTTCAGCGCGGGCAGGTCCGTGGCGGTCAGCCGGCCAAACTGAGCCTCGATTTCGGCGAGCTGGGCACGCAACGCGCCGATATTCTCGATCTGGTAGGCGGATGGCGGCCCATCCCACGACATGATGGCGCCGTAGAGCTGGTCCGTATGCTCGCGCAGACGCTCTTCTCCCGTGATCGCCCCGCCCTCCGTGGTCGCTACGATCTGTTTGCGCAATGCGTCGAGCTTCGCGTCGAAATCGGTGAGCTTGTGGAGCAGGGCGTCGCCGCGCGGGCGGCTCTTGCCGGCTGCGGCAATCTCCTGCCGCAATCCGGCAATGCGTTCGAATAGCACGGACTCGTCATTGAACAACGTATTCACTTTCAGCGCGGCATCGTACTGTGCCTGGCGATCCGCGAGGGTCCAGTTTACGCGCCGATCCAGGCCCACGGTAAGCGAGGTGTCGTAGGTCTTGCCGTTCTTCTGCATGCGAATGGTGTACGTCCCCGGGAGAACACGCGCACCCTGCGTACCGGCCTGCGCGAGCTGCACGGCGGGCGGAACGTGCGGCGGGCGCCGATGCATCGTCCAAATGACACGGTTCAGCCCGCGGCGGCTGCTTGCCGGTAATTCATCGATCACGGCGCCGCTCGCGTCGAGCACTTCGATCTTGAGCTTCCCGAACAAGTGGCGGCTGCGTTGGTAGTAGGTGATCACGGCGCCAGCGGCCGGATTGGTGCCCACGAACGCGGCGGCACCGGCCGGCCAGCCGCCAATGGCTTCGATTCGTTGCTGCACCGGGCGGGCGGAGACGAACGCCGCCTCCTGTGTTGTCAGTGCGGGAGTCAGATAGCGCAGGGGGCTGATATCGTCGATGACCCAGATGCCTCGGCCGTGTGTGGCGAGCACGAGGTCGTTGTCCCGCGGCTGGATAGCGAGGTCACGCACCGCGACTGCCGGGATATGCCCGCCCTTGAATTGGGCCCAGTGCAAGCCACGGTCGGTGGAGATCCACAACCCGAATTCCGTGCCCAGAAACAGCAGCTGCGAGTCGACGGTATCCTCCTTGATGACGTGCGCGTAGCCCCGTATGCCTTTCGAGTCGCGCGCGTTGGCGAGCGGCGTCCAGGATTTGCCGAAGTCCGCGGTGGTGTAGACGTACGGCGCCATGTCGCCGAAGGTGTGCCGGTCGAAGGCGACGTATGCCGTGCCGGCTGCGAACGAGCTCGCCTGTACCCAGCTCACCCATGAATTTTTCGGCACCCCAGGGACATTGGCGATGACGTTGCTCCAATGTTGCCCGCCATCGCGCGTCAGTTGCAGATTGCCGTCGTCGGTCCCGGCCCAGATGAGGGCCGCATCCAGCGGCGATTCGCTGATCGAGTAGATCGTCGTGTGCATCTCGGCGGCGGAATTGTCGACGGTCACGCCGCCCGACTGCTCCTGCTTCTGCTTTTGCGGATCGTTCGTCGTGAGATCCGCGGAGATGCGCTCCCAGCTCTGGCCATGATCGCGCGAGCGGAACAGGAACTGCGCGCCGATGTAGACCGTCGCCGGATCGTGCGGCGACAGGGCAATCGGCGTGTTCCAGTTGAATCGCAGCTTGGTGTAGCGCTTGAGATCGGCCGGGCCCAGCTTCGGTTGGATGTCCCGCGTCTCATGCGTACGAACGTTGACACGGGCGATGGTGCCGCCCTGGGCTTCCGTATACACGTAGCTCGGATCGGTGGGATCCGCGAACATCCAGAAGCCATCGCCGCCGTACATGTTTTCCCATCGGGAGCTGGTGATGCCGCTCGGGTAGGCGGAGTCTCCGACCCACGAGCTGTTGTCCTGCAGGCCGCCGTAGATGTGATAAGGGTCGGCGTCGTCGAGACTGACGTGATAGAACTGCGAGATCGGCAGATTGTCGGTCTTCCACCACTTGTTCGCGCCGTCGAAGGACAGCCATAGTCCGCCGTCGTCGCCCGCGAACACGTGTTGTGAGTTGCTCGGATCGATGAAGACATCGTGCACGTCGCCGTGCATGCCGGTGAAGCCGCCGATCGCGCTGAAGCTCTTGCCGCCGTCCTCGCTCAGGATCAGGCTGCCGTCGGTCTTGAAAACGCGCTGCGGATCCTTCGGGTCGACGATGAGGTTCGCGAAGTAGAACGGGCGCCACACCATCCACTGGCTCTTGTCGCCGGCTTCCCAGGCGCCGCCGCCGTCGTGGGAGATCAACAGCATCGAGTCGGTCGACTCGATGAAAGCGTACACCGTTCCTGGCTCGCTCGGCGCAAAGGCGAGCGCGATGCGCCCGTAAGGTTTGGGCGGCAGGCCCTTGTGGGACGGAGCAGTCAGCTCCGTCCAGGTCTTGCCGCCATCGGCACTGCGGTAGAGGCCGCTACCCGAGGGCGCAGCGGCTCCGGCGCCGCCCGAACGGAATGTCCAGCCCTGGCGCCGAAAATCCCATAACCCGGCGAGCAACACATCCGGGTTGCCCGGCTGCATCGCGACGCTGCCGCAGCCCGTCGAGGGATTCGATCCCTTGAGCACGAGCTGCCAGCTCTTGCCGCCGTCAGTGGTCTTGTACAGGCCGCGCTCTGTCGAGTCGCTCCAGAGCTTCCCCGGCACGCAGGCGTAGACGGTATCGGACGCGCGCGGGTCGACGATGAGCTTCGCGATGCGCTCCGAATCCGGCAGGCCGGCGTGCGTCCACGTTTCACCGCCATCCGTGGACTTGTAAATGCCATCCCCAACCGAGACGCTGTTGCGTGTCCACGCTTCGCCGCTGCCGACCCAGACATTCCTGGGGTTGGAGGGGTCGAGCGCGATGGCGCCGATCGACTGCACCGGCTGGTCGTCGAATACCGGCTTGAAGGTCGTCGCGCCGTCCGTCGATTTCCACACGCCGCCGCTCGCCGCGCCGACGAAGAGCGTGACCTTGCCGGAAGGCTCGGTGTAGCCGGCGAGAGCGGAAATCCGCCCGCTCATGGCGGCCGAGCCGATGTTGCGCGCACCAAGGCCGGAAAGGGTCCCGGAGTCGATGGGGACGGCCGGCGCCTGCGCCAAGCCGGCACCGCCGAGACTGCAAAGAAACACGCCGATTCCGGCCGCGAATCGCAATCGCATCAGTCTCTCCCGAAGCTTACCTGGCGGGGGTGGCGCCGGGGCGCCCGCCCGGAAATTGGAACTGAGCGTCCGCGGCCGGCACGTTGGCTTGCGCCTTCTCGAACCGGACGCGCTGGCGCTCGCTCGAGCCTTTCGTCCCGGAGTCCTGCTCGAACGCAAAGTAGACTCCGTCCACTTTCTCGTAATCGCCGTAGTCGGTGACGGTCTCGTGCGGCACACCATGCTCGATGCGCCGGTTGACGGTGCGGATCTCGAGGAAGTATTCGGGATCCAGGTAGACGTAGGTGAGATCGCCGTTCGGCCGGGTCACGCGCAACTTGTGGGCTTCGGTGCCGTCGACGTCCTCAGTGCCGAGATAGTCGAGCGTGTAGCCCTTTGCCTTGTAGTCGACCAGTGGGCCGGCGAAATCGACGGCATCCTCCCCGAGTCCCTTCGCGTCATCGACGGACAGCTTCTCCGGGTCCTTGCGCCCTTGAAACGGATTGATCTGCCAGGCCTGCGTGCCGTCATACGCCTGGACTTGAGTCAGGCCCTGGAGCAGCGCCTCGTAGCGGATCGATCCGGGCCGCTTGACCAGCGCGACGAAGCCGAGCTCGAGCGTCCCGCCATTCACCAGGAGCTTGCCCGAGAGGCGCAGCGACTGGATCGCATTGAGCTTCTCGAGTCCCCCCTTGGCGGCGACATTCCTGGCGGCAAGCTCATCGGCGGTGTAGGCCAGCACGGCGGGTGCTGCCAGCACCATGAGAACGGCTGCGATTTGGCGCATGCGACTGCCTCGACTCCCTGATCACGCTATGATGCCTCGCCATGCGGGGAGGCACCAGCCCAAGTGAGGCGCGAGAAGATCCCTACCCGTGCATCGTGCCGGCGGTTGCGGCCAGCCGTGCCGCCGGCACGACCAGGTGATTCGCTATCGGAGGGGGAGTTGGGATGAGTCAGCGTCGGTTTTCGGGGTACACGGGCGTGCTGTACGTCCTGTTGATGGTTGTGTACGCGGCGGCGGCGGCCGCCCAGGTCAATCCGGACCTGTTCAGCGGTATGAAATGGCGCCAGATCGGCCCGTTCCGCGGCGGCCGGGTCGTCGCCGTGAGCGGCGTTCCGGGCGATGCGGCGACCTGGTATTTCGGGGCAGTCGCCGGCGGCGTCTGGAAGAGCACCAATGCGGGCAATACCTGGCAGCCGATCTTCGATCAGCAGAAGATCGCCTCCATCGGCGCGATCGCCGTCGCGGATTCCGATCACAAGATCATTTACGTCGGCACGGGAGAGGCTTGTCCGCGCGGCAACATCACCTACGGCGATGGGGTGTACAAGTCCGTCGATGCCGGCAAGACCTGGCAGCATGTGGGCCTCACCGACACGCGCCACATCGGCGCGATCATCATCGATCCGCGCAACCCGGACATCGTATTCGTGGCGGCCCTCGGGCATGCCTTCGGACCCAACGAGGAGCGTGGAATATTTCGCACGGCCGACGGCGGCAAGACCTGGAAGCGGGTGTTGTTCCGGGACCGTGATAGCGGCGGGATCGATATAGTTTTCGACCCGAAGAATGCGAACACTCTATTCGCCTCGCTGTGGCAGATGCGGCGTCAGCCCTGGGGATTCTCCAGCGGCGGCCCCGGGTCGGGGCTTTATCGCTCCAGCGACGGCGGGATCAGCTGGAAGCAGATCGAAGGTCACGGCCTTCCTGCCGGTCCGCTGGGCCGTATCGGCGTGTCCGTCTCGGGCGCCGACAGCAGCCGTGTCTATGCCGCGATCGAAGCGAAGGAGGGCGGTATTTTCCGCTCCGACGACGGCGGTGAGCACTGGGCCCGAATCAACCCGGATCATCGTTTCCAGCAGCGCGCCTGGTACTACTCGCACATTTTCGCCGATCCGGCCGCGGCCGACACCGTGTATGTGTTGAACACCGGCGCATTCCGCTCCACCAACGGCGGCAAGGATTTCGAGCTGCTGCCCGCCCCGCATGGCGACCACCATGCGCTGTGGATCGATCCGCGCGATCCCAGGCGCTTGATCAACGGCAACGACGGCGGCGCCAGCATCTCGGTCGATGGCGGCAAATCCTGGACACAGCAGGAAAACCAGCCGACGGCGCAGTTCTATCATGTCGCCGTCGATAACCACTGGCCGTATCGCGTGTACGGCGCCCAGCAGGACAACACGACCGTCGCAATCGCGAGCCGCGACGATGAGGGTGTGATCAGCCGCCAGGACTGGTACGCGGTAGGCGGCGGCGAAAGCGGCTATATCGCGCCCGACCCGCGGGACCCCGACGTCGTCTATGCGAATTCCGACAGCGGCCAGATGACGCGCTACGATCACCGCACCGAGAACTTCCGCGACGTCTCCATGTTCCCGCTCGACGTGTCGGGGAACGGTGCGGCGGACCTCGAGTATCGCATTCAGTGGACCGAGCCCGTGTTCGTCTCGACGCACGATTCGAACGTTCTCTATACGGCGGCACAGTTCGTATTGAAGAGCACGGATCAGGGCCGCAGTTGGAAGCGCATCAGCGGCGACCTGACGCGTAACGACAAGAGCAAGCAACGGCCCTCGGGAGGACCTATCACGCTGGACATCACGAGCGTCGAGTATTACGACACCGTGTTTGCGCTCGCCGAGTCGCCGTTGCAGAAAGGACTGTTGTGGGCCGGCACCGACGACGGCCTCATCCAGGTCACGCGGGACGACGGCAGGACGTGGCAGAACGTCACGCCGAAGGATATGCCGGAATGGAGCCTGGTGAGCATCATCGACCCCTCGCCTCATGAGGTGGGCACCGCATTCGCCGCCATCGATCGGCACAGGCTCGACGATCTCGAGCCGCTCATTTACCGCACCCACGATGGCGGCAGGACCTGGAAGCGGATCGTGGCCGGCATACCCGGGGGCGCATACGTGCGCTCCGTGCGCGAGGACCCGAAGCGGAAAGGCCTTCTGTACGCCGGCACGGAGCTCGGCGTCTACGTATCGTTCGACGACGGCGACCATTGGCAGCCGCTGCAGTTGAATCTGCCCGTCACGCCTGTGCACGATCTCGTGGTAAAGGATGACGATCTGGTGGTGGCGACCCATGGGCGCTCGTTCTGGATCCTGGACGACGTGACGCCGCTGCGCCAGGTAGACAGCTCCGCAGCGCCTCCGGACGTGCGGCTGTATCGCCCGCAACGAGCCTATCGGCTTCATTTCCCGATGGACGTGAATCGCCGCCGGCCGGTGGGCGATAACCCGCCGGCCGGGGCCGTGATCGACTACTTCCTCAAGGTCAAACCCGACGAGGAGATCACTCTCGAGATCCGCGACGCTCGAGGCGGGGTGCTGCGCAAGTTCTCGAACCGCAAAAAAGACAAGTTCGAACAGCCCGCCGAATGGCCGGACCGCGAGACTCCGGTGGAAGTCCTGCCGGACGCCCCTGGGATGAACCGCTTCGTCTGGGATTTGCGCGTCGAAGATCCCGTACAGATTCCGGGTGCCTTTTACTCCGACGAGGGACCGCGGGGGCCCTTGGTCAATCCCGGCTCATACGTGGTTCGCCTGACGACCCGCAACGGAACGCAATCGGTGCCTCTCGAAGTGGCGCTCGATCCGCGCCTGAAGGATACGGTGACGGCTGACGACATCGCGGCTCACTGGGATCTCGTCAAGAAGACTGCCGATGACATCGAGGCGCTGCATCGCGCAGTCAACGAGATGCGCGCCGGCAGGACGGCGCTCGAAAACGTGCAGCAACGGACTCGGACGGATGCGCACGCCCGCGGGTTTACGGACGCGGTGACCGGTTTCGAGCGGCGGATGGCACCGATCGAGGAGCAGTTGCTCCAGGTCAACATGAAAGCATCCGAAGACAACCTCAGGTACCCCAATCGGCTCAACGAGCAGTACGACACCTTCCTCGCCACGGTGAATGGCGACGACGTCCGGCCGACTGAGTCACAGCTGCAGGTCTTTGCCGATCTGCATCGGCGTCTGGGCGAGCAGCTCGCTAAATGGAATGCACTCAGGGACAAGGATCTGCGCGCACTCAACGCTCAGTTGCAGCGTGCAGGTGTTCCGGCTCCGGCTGTCATGCTCTCCGGGGGTGATTGACGGCCGCGGCGCGGGTCGCTCATTCTTCGTCCGCGGCATCGAGGTCCCGAGGCGGAGCAAGGTCGGGACGAATCTGCGGAAGCTTGTCCGCCCGCAGTCGCGCATTGAGCGGCGGTAGATCCGCCTGCAGCTGCTGCCATGTGCGCAAGAGGCCCGTGAGGGCTTCTTGCGCTGCTTCACTGGCTTTCAGCTGTGCCGCTGTGGGTGCCGCATCGGCGCGGGTCACTTCCGTGTACAGCGTCTCGAGGTTCTTCTGTACGTCGGGCAGAGTCGGGCGGGTCACCGCCTCACTCTCGCCTTCGCCCTTGCTCGCGGCGCCAATTTTTTCCTCCTCTGTCTTGTTCTCGGAACCCTCCAACAGCGCTGCCAAGCGTGCAGCGTAGCTTCGGACCGCTTGCGCATCCGGGCCGGCCGGCGTGAGCGTCTTCAGTTGTTCCCGTTCGGAAGTGGCCACGAGCAGGGCGTGCGAGGCCGCACTCAGCTGATCGGCGAGTTTCCTCGCCAGGCGCACTTGGTCCTCGAGCGCGCGCGCTGGCAGTTGGATGCGCGGATCCGGCGCCAACGTCAGCGGCGCTTCGAGGCTGTGGCCCTCCACCGTCAGGCGCACAAAATAACTTCCCGGCACTGCAAGAGGGCCCTCGGGCGTCCGTGGCGTTGCATGAGGGACGGCGGAGATCGGGTAGCCCCGAGTGGTCGTCAGCGGCGCAGGGTAACGCAAGTCCCAAATCCAGCGGTGCATCCCGCTCTGCGACGGCAAGGCATGGGGCAACGCGATCCAATACCGCGGGATGAGCTCTCGCGCCAGCTCTGCGGCGCTCGGCTCGAGGGGATCGTCGCTTCCGAAGCGGCGCACGAGCTCCCTGTTGCCATCGAGCACTTCGAGAGTCACCGGGCCTTTCGCGTCCCGTGGCAAAAAGAAATCGATGATGGCGCCCGCGGGCGGATTCGCTCCCAGCGGCTCGTCGGGCGGTATGGGTGTATCCGTCCACGTGCTGCGCCTCACGCGGTAAGCCGGCGCCGGATGAATCAGCACCGCATCGCGCAACTGCGACGTCCTGATTTGCCGCAGCCGTGAGATGTTGTCGAGGATCCAGAACGAGCGTCCGTGGGTCGCTACGATGAGGTCGCTGTCGTGGATCCATAAATCGCGCATCGAGGTGTGCGGGAGGTTCATCTGCAGCGAGTCCCAGTGCTCCCCGTCGTCGCGGGATACCCAGACGGCACTTTCGGTGGCCGCGAACAACAATCCCTGGCGCTCGGGATCCTCGCGGACCGCATTCACCGGTGCCTCCGGCGGCAGGCCGTCCTGAATGGATTGCCAGGTGTTGCCGCCGTCATGCGTTCGGAAAATGTAGGGGTGCAGGTCATCCACGCGCATGCGGCTCACCGACACATAGGCGGTGTTCGGATCGAAATGTGACGCCTCGACCTGGGTTACCTTGCTCCACGCGGTGAGCGCGGGCGGAGTCACGTTCGACCAGTGTGCGCCGCTATCCCGGGTCAGCCAAACGAGACCATCGTCAGTGCCGGCCCACAGCGTGTCGATGTTGCGTGGTGATGCGCCCAGCGCGTAAATGACGCCGCGCCGGTGCTCGACTCCCGGCACGTGCAGGGTGCCAACACTGGCGGGGATTCCGGGGTCCTCGCGCGCGAGGTCCGGACTGATCGCGTCCCAGGTGGCGCCCCCATCGCGTGTTCTGTAGACCCTGTTGGTGGCGTAGTAGAGGGTGCGCGGGTCGATGGGCGAGAACAGCAGCGGCTCCGTGCGATCGACGCGCACCTGGGGGCCCCGCAACGGAATCGGTGTTACGTTCTGGGTCTGCCCGGTCGACCAGTGAAACTTGGAGACCTCATTGCGTCCGGCGCCGTAGATCACGTCGGGATCGAGAGGATCCGGCGCGACGTAGCCGTACTCGATGGCCCCGACCGGATGCCACTCGCGCTCGGTGATCTCGCCATCATTACCCCGGCTCGCGATGCATACGGAGCCGCTCTCCTGCTGTCCGGAGCAGACGCGATACGGAAAAGCAGGCGTGACGCTGACGTGGTAGAGCTGTGCCGTCGGCTGGTTGAACCATGAGCTCCAGGTGTTCCCGCCGTTCACGGTCACGACCGCGCCCTGGTCGCTGACCAGGGCGATGATCCGCGGATCGTTCGGGTTGATCCACAGATTCTGGTAGTCGTCGCCTCCCGGCGCGCCGCGCAGCGGCTGCCAGTTCCTGCCGCCGTCATCCGACTTCATGGTGACGATGCTTGCGCAGTAGACGACGTCAGGGTTCGAAGGATCGACGCGCACCACCGGCAGGTCTCCACCGCCGATGCGCAGCGCAGGCCGGGGATCCGAGGTGCTGCGGATCCAACTCTCGCCGGCATCGTCGGACCGAAACACGCCCAGTCCGGCCGCGGACGAATACTCTCCGGGCTCGCTCGTGCCTACCGTGGCATAGAGACGGTTGGGAGCGCTCGGCGCGAGCGCGATGTTGATTTGTGACAGGTTTTGCGGGAGACCTGCCGTGAGCGGCTTCCAGGTCGTTCCGCCATCGGATGACTTGAACAGCCCGCCGCCGGTGCCGTTGAACTCGTTCTTGTCTTCCCACGGACCCAGGCGCGTGCGCCACAGGGCCGCATACACGATGTCCGGATGGGTCGGATCGATGGCGACCGCGGAACCGCCGGTGTCAGCGTCCTTGTGGAGGACCTGCTGCCAGGTGACTCCGCCGTCCAGCGACCGATAGATGCCGCGCTCGGCGTTCGGTCCGTAGGGATGACCGAGGACCGCCGCGAACAAACGGTTGGAGTCGCGCGGGTCCACGGCCAGCTCGGGGATCTGCTCGCCGTCGACCAGGCCGAGATGCTTCCAGCTGCGCCCACCATCCGTGGAGCGATAGATGCCGTTGCCGACGGATAAGTCAGGCCGATGCAGGCCTTCGCCGCTTCCAACGTAGATCACGTTCGGATCGGAAGGCGCGACAGCGATCGCGCCGACCGACTGCGTCGGCTGCTCGTCGAAAACAGGCTGCCACGTGCGGCCGGCGTCGTCCGTTTTCCACACTCCGCCGTTGACGGCCCCGACGTAAAAGACGTTCGGTTGCGATGGCACGCCGGCGACGGACCGGGTGCGGCCGCCGCGAAAGGGTCCGATCATGCGCCAGCCGAAATCGCCGTAGATGCCTGCCGGATAGTGCTGGGCGATTGCGACGCGCGTCGCCGGTGCCAGGCAGGAGACAGCGAGCGCCGCCGCGAAGAACGATTTGTGTGTCCGCACGTTTGCGAGCTCTGGCTGCAGAAATTGGGCAGCAAGCATAGCCGCGTGCCCGCCGCAGTAGAAGGTTTGGGCAGGGCGGCCTGCGGCACCGCGCCGGCGCGGGCTGCCGCTCATCGAACGCCGCGGCGTGCAAGGGGCAGGATATAACACAACTTCCGCGTAGTGCGGATCGAAGCGATTCGCATTGCGTTTCGCCGCGAGTCGTCCGTTTCCGCAAGAGCCCACACTTACGATTTTCTTGCAGCCGCGACGTGCCTGACAGCATTCATTCTTGCTTGACGCTCTCGCGGTGCGGCCAGCAGAATCGCAGCGACCCTCGCTGCCAAATTCCCTGCAATCATGCCCGACCCGGTTGCCGCGCATCGCCGCTGGCTCGCCCTGACGTTCCTGTGTTTGCCGTTGTTCGCTCACGCGCAGGCCAATTACGAGATCCAGGTCTATGGGGCCGAGACGGTTCCTGCGGAAAACCTGATGATCGAGCTGCACTCCAATTTCACCGCCACCGGACAGAAGGACAGCCTCGGCGGCGTTTATCCGACCGAGCATCAGGTGCATGAGACTCTCGAGCTGACCGAAGGCCTGAATGATTGGTCCGAGGTCGGCTTCTATGTGTTTACGAGCGAGCAGGATGGCCACGGCTTCCAATGGGTGGGCGACCACATCCGGCCGCGCGTGCGGGTGCCCGACTCGTGGGGCTGGCCCGTCGGGGTGAGCCTTTCCACCGAGATCGGCTATCAGCGCGCCGTGTACTCCGCGGACACCTGGACGTGGGAAATCAGGCCCATCATCGACAAAACGGTGGGCCGCTGGTACTTCGCGATCAATCCCGCGATCGAACGGACTCTGCACGGACCCGACGTCAGCCAGGGGTTCGGCTTCGCGCCGGCCGTCAAGGTCAGTTACGAATTCACCCATGTCGTGAGCGCCGGCTTCGAGTACTACGGTGACTACGGCTCCCTGCGTCACTTTGCCGCGACCCACGACCAGCAGCAGCAGGTCTTCGCCGTCGCCGATCTCAACGTCTCGCCCGTCTGGGAGATCAATTTCGGTGTCGGCCTCGGCGCCACCGCCGCGACCGATCACCTCATCTTCAAGGGGATTCTCGGCCGCCGCATCGACTGGGGCCGGCATGCCGCGGTCCATTGAATCCCGGCGTCGCTCGCAGGCGGTTGCATTGTCGGCAACGTCGCGGCAGTCTGCGCGCCCGTGCCCGGACCGGCCGACATCATGACCCTGAGGAAAATTCATCGCGTTCTCGGATTGCTCGCGGCGGCCTTGTGGCTCGTTCAGGCGCTCAGCGGTGTGCTCCTGACGTTCCGCCAGGAGATCGACAATGCCACTCTGCCGGCAGCGGCCGTTCCGGTATCCACCACGGGACTGGGCAGCCGCATCGAGTTGATTCAACAGGCCGGCGGGCGGGTGTCATCGCTGTGGGTGGCCGACTTCGCCGCCGACCGCTTCGATGTGAGCTACGTCGATTCAGGGGACGTGGAGCGGCGCATGCGCGTCGATGGCGCGGGCCGGGTTTTGCGTGACGGGCTCGAGAATACGCCTTTCGCGAACGGCGGATTTTTCAGGACACTGACCTTGATACACACTTCGTTGCTGTGCGGCGACGCGGGTGAGTGGATCATCGCCATCAGTGGCCTGCTGTTGCTCTCGAATGTCGCGCTTGGGCTCAAACTCGCCTGGCCGCGCCCGGGGATGTGGTGGCAGGCGCTCACTCTGCGGCCTTCACGTCACGCGGCCGCGCGCCTCTACGGAATTCACCGCACCCTCGGCTTGTGGATTGCGATTCCGCTGTTAGTCGTTTTCGCCGCCGGTGTCGCGCTCCGGTTCGATGACGATATCGAGAGCGCCCTGGGCGTAGAGCGCGCGCCGCCGGCCGGCGCTCCGGGTGGCTCGGGAATCGCGCCGGCGCAGGCGCTCGATATCGCGCTCGCGCGCTTTCCAGGCGCGACGCTCACGGCCTTGTCGATGCCTGCCCCCGGTAACGCGTGGTATCGGATCCGCGTTCGCGCGCCCGGTGAGGTGCTGCGTATGTACGGCACGACCATGGTGTTTGTGAGTGCCGCGACCGGCGCAGTGCTGCGAGAATACCCGGCAGCCACCGCCACCCTCGCACGATCGTCCTATGACCTGCTTTATCCCTTGCATACGGGAGAGCTGGGCGGCCTGGCCGGCAGGTTGTTCCTGATGACACTGGGCACCGCGCTCCTCGTGATGGGCGTGTTCGGCCTACGGCTGTGGCTCACGCGGCGGCAACCCCGCTGAGACCTTTTCTTTTTTCGTTGGCCCGGTGCATAGTGTGCTGGACACAGGCATCAAGGGTCCACTGATGCTACGCCCCTGGAAAATGCTGCTCGCGGAACGAATCGATCCGGCCAGCGATACTCCGCTGTACATGCAGATCATTCACGCGCTGATCCACGAGATTCAGCGCGGGCGCCTGCTACCGGGTACGTTTCTCCCCAGCAGTCGGGAACTGGCGGTCGCCTTGGGCGTCAACCGCAAGACGATCGTGCTCGCTTACGAGGATCTCATGGCCCAGGGCTGGCTGGCCTCTGCCGGCACCCGCGGCACGATCGTCGCCACATCGCTGCCCGACACCGGCGCGCGGCAAGCCAAAAAAAAACCGTACGTGGCCGCCGCCAGCGAGGCAACCGCCGACTATCCATTCAAGGAGTCCGCGCCGCTGGCGGAGCGAAATTGGGATCTGAAGCTGGACGAAGGCTCGCCCGACGGCCGCCTGTTTCCGGCGGAAATGCTGGCCCGCTCGTATCGCTCCGCCGTGCAACGGGCGGCACGCGAGAATCGCCTGCTTTACGGCGATCCGCGCGGTTCGCCGCTGCTGCGCGAGGCCATCGCGACGATGTTGCGGACCCAGCGTGGCGTAATGGCGGATGCGAGCAACGTCTGCATCACCCGGGGCAGCCAGATGGGGGTGTATCTCGCCGTGCGCGTGCTGTTACGACCCGGCGATGCCGTGATCGTCGAGTCGCTGACCTATCAGCCGGCCGTGGGAGTGTTGGAGGAGTGTGGCGCGAAGATACTGCCCGTAGGGTTGGACAGGCACGGCGTCAACCTGGATGAAGTCGAGCGGATGTGCCGCTCGCACCGCGTACGCGCCATTTTCCTCACTCCCCATCATCAGTTCCCCACCACGGTTGCGCTGCAGCCCGACCGCAGATTGCGCCTGCTCAACCTGGCCCGGCAGTTCGCGTTCGCCGTCATCGAGGACGATTACGACCACGAATTCCATTTCGAATCCCAACCGCTGCTGCCGATGGCCGGCTACGCGCCGGAGCGGGTGATCTATGTCGGCTCGCTGTCGAAGCTGCTGCTGCCAGCTTTGCGGATCGGCTACATCGTCGCCCCCGCCAAGGTAGTGGACTCGCTCGCGCAACAGGTGATGCTACTCGACAGCATGGGTAACACGCTGACGGAGGATGCCGCCGCCGACCTCATCGAGTCGGGTGAGGTGCGGCGCCACGTCCGCAAGGTGACGCAGGTTTACGCACAGCGCCGCAAGGCGTTCGCGGACACTTTGACGCACCAGCTCGCGGAGCTGGCCGATTTCGCCATCCCGGACGGTGGGCTGGCGTTCTGGGTGCGCTTTCGCAATCTGAAGGCGCTGGATCGCATCGAGGCACGCGCGCTCGGGCTGGGTGTCTGGATCGCTCCTTCCCGCTCTTACATGACACGACCGGATGCCCCCCGCGGACTGCGGCTGGGGTTCGCGAGCCTCACCGAGCAGGAAGCCAGAGAAGGCATACGGCGCTTGCGCTCCGCCGCCGGATCGTGAGCCGCGCGCTGCCGCGGCCGGCTGGGGACCTGCGCCCGCCTCGGGGACTCATGGGTCGTTGGACCCCTCCATCTATCGATATTGGATGTTTTCGGTAAGCCAGGTCTCGTGAAGATTGACAGGCTTGGAGAGACGGCCCCGGGGGGACGACCGGGTACTCATCCCTTACTCGAATAACAGGAGCTCGCAGCCCATGGTCTCATCATCCGCACCTTTGCGCCCCTCGCGGGGCGGGTCCGCCACTCGCGTCGGCCTGGCGGTCGCCTGCCTCCTCGCCACCCCGGGCGCGTATGCCCAGTCCGTCGAGCAACCCTCGGCGGATGACAAGAACCAGCCCCATGAAACGGTCGTGGTCATCGCCAACGGCTCGCAGGTGGAGCTGCCGGCCGACTATGCCGGCGGCCAGATTGCCCGTGGCGGCCGCATCGGCCTGTTCGGCAACCTCGACATGATGGACATTCCGTTCAACAGCACCAACTACACCGCACAGTTCATCCGGGATCAGCAGGCCAACAGTGTCGCCGACATCGTGCAGGGCGATCCGGCGGTGCGTGTGGCCCGCGGCTTCGGCAACTTCCAGGAGCTGTACGTGGTGCGGGGCTTCCCGATCTATTCCGATGACATGAGCTACGACGGCCTGTACGGCCTGCTGCCGCGGCAGTACGTCGCCTCGGAGTTTCTCGAGCGCGTGGAGGTTTTTCGCGGCGCCAACACATTCCTGAACGGCGCGGCCCCCGGCGGCAGCGGCATCGGCGGCGAGTTCAATCTGGTGCCCAAGCGCGCGCCGGATGAGGATGTGAACCGGCTGACGGCCGGCTACGAGAACCGCTCGCAGGGTTATGGCGCGGCCGACTTCTCACGCCGTTTCGGCGAGGACCGCGAGTTCGGTGTCCGGGTGAACGCGGCACACCATGGTGGCGACGACTCGGTGGACCATGAGAATCTCAAGCTCAGCATGGCATCCATCGGCGCCGATTACCGCGGGCAGCACGCGCGCTTCTCGGTGGACCTCGGCTGGCAGGATCATGATATCGATGCCGCGCGTCCGAGCGTGACGCCCTTCGGTGGCGTTCCCGCGCCGCCGCGTGCGTCCTCCAACTTTGCGCAGCCGTGGACATTTTCGGAAGAGCACGATGTGTTCGGCGTATTCCGCGGCGAGTACGAGTTCAGCGATGATGCGAAGATCTGGCTGGCCACGGGCGTGCGCGCCGGAGACGAGCACAACATATTGAGCAATCCGAGCTCGGACGCGCTGGGCAACACGTCTTCGTATCGCTTCGACAACTTCCGCAGGGATCTGATCACCACCAGCGAGGTGGGGGTGCGCTTCGCGTTCGAGACGGGATCCGTCAAGCACAAGGTCAGCGCTTCGGGCTCGATCTTCCAGCTCAACTCGAAGAACGCCTACGCCTTCTCGAGCTTCGCCGGCTTTGCCGGCAGTTTGTACGATCCGGTCGCGGTGACCCCGCCCCAGGCGGACTTTTTCACCGGCGGTGTGCTGTTCTCGCCTCTGACGACGTACCGCATCAAGACCTCCAGCGCCGCGTTGGCTGACATCCTGTCTTTCGCGGACGACAGGGTCTTTCTGACGGTGGGCGCTCGCAACCAGAAGATCCAACAGTACAGCTACGACTATACGACCGGCGCCCCGCTCCAGGGCGGCTCTTATGACAAGAGCGCGCTAACCCCGGTGGCCGGCCTGGTGGTGAAGCCGGCGCAGCAGGTGTCGCTGTACGCGAACTTCATCGAGGGGCTCATTCAGGGCGACGTGGCGCCTACTACATCGGGCAGCGTCGTCCTCGCCAATGCCGGACAAGTGTTCTCACCCTTGAAGTCCAAGCAGTACGAGGTCGGGGCGAAGTACGACCAGGGCACCCTCGGTGGCACGCTCGCGCTGTTTCGTATCACCAAGCCGAGTGCGTATGTGGTCGGCAACGTTTATACGGAGGATGGCAGGCAGCGCAACCAGGGAGTCGAATTCAGCTCCTACGGTGAGATAGTGAAGGGCGTGCGTCTCCTGGGTGGCGCAACCTGGCTCGATGCGAAAATGACGCGGACCCAGAACGCGTCGTTCAACGGCAAGAAGGTGCTCGGCGTGCCGGAGACGATGGTGAACCTCGGAGTCGAATGGGACGTGGCAGCCCTGCGCGGCCTCACGCTCGACGGCCGTATCGTCTACACCGGCTCGGAATGGGTCGACGGCGGTAACACGGCAAGCATTCCGGCATGGACCCGGATCGATCTCGGAGCGCGCTACTCCTTTGCCGTGGGGGACAAACTGTTGACGGTGCGCGCGAATGTCGAGAACGTGGCGGACAAGGACTACTGGGCCTCGGTCGGCGGCGAGCCGGGCGCCGACTATCTCGTGTTGGCGCCCCCCCGTACATTCCTGTTGTCGATGTCGGTCGATCTCTGAGCTGACATGAGCTTCGAGCCACGCTCCGAGGCGGATCTCCTGCGTCTCATCGAGGACTATCCGCTCGCCTGGGTCGTTTCCGTGGGTGGCGCCGCCGGTTGCGGCGCCACCCCCCTGCCGCTGCTGGCGGAAACGGACACGACCGGGCGAATCAGCGCCCTGTTCGGGCATTTCGCGCTGGGCAACCCGCAGGTGCCGCAGTTGCGCGCAGAGCCTCTTGCGAAGATCCTTTTCACCGGTCCGCACGGCTATGTCTCACCGGAGCTGGTGAGCCAGCCAGCCTGGGCGCCCACATGGAATTACGCCACGGCGCAATTCGACGTGGAGGTCGAATTCCTGCCGCAGGAGAATGACGCCGCCCTCGAGCGCCTGGTGACCAGGATGGAGCGCGAGCGCCGCGATCCGTGGACGATCGCGAGGATGGGCGAGCGTTACTCGCTCCTCGTCCGTAAGATCGTCGCCTTTCGTGCCCACGTTCGCACGGCGACGGGGCGCTTCAAGCTGGGCCAGGACGAATCGGCGCAGACGCTTTCCGAGCTGCTGGCAAAGCTCGACGATGCTGCGCTCGTGCGCTGGATGAGAGACTTCAATTCGCCGCCGGCCGTGCCGCTGGAGGAGGACAAATGAGATCGAGCCGCCGTCGATTCCTGGCCACGGGTGCCTCGACCCTGTTGGCCCCGGGGGTATTGCTGGCGGCGGCTGCCGAGTTGGATACCGCTTATGTCAATGGTCGCGTGTGGACCGGCGTCCCCGGTGCGCCTGCTGCGAGCGCGGTCGGCATCGTTGGCTCACGCATCGCGGCGGTGGGCGAGGGCCCCGTCAGGCGGCAGATCGGCAAGCGGACGCGGCTCGTCGACCTCGCGGGTGCCTTCGTCGTGCCCGGGTTCGTCGATGGCCACGTGCACTTCCTGCTCGCGGCCGCTACCCTTACGCCCCCCGACCTCCGGCACACGCGTACTCGCGAGGAATTCACCCGCAGGGTCGGGGAGGCTGCCAGCCGGTTACCGGCAGGCGAATGGATGCGTGGCGGCAGTTGGGATGCAGAGCTCTGGGGCGGTGAGCTGCCCACGCGGCAATGGATCGATGCGGTCACCCCACAAACACCCGTCGCGCTGTCCCGGCTCGACCAACATATGTGGCTGGTCAACTCGCTGGGTCTGCGGCTCGCGGGCGTCGACCGCAACACACCGGAGCCGGCCGGCGGACGCATCGTGCGCGCTGCGAACGGCGAACCGACCGGCATCGTGATCGACGCGGCCCAAAGTCTGATCGCGCGCGCCATCCCGCCTCTGAGCGATGCGGCGGTCGAGAGGATGATGCGGGTGGGCATCGAGCACGGTCTGAGCAACGGTGTCACTCAGGCCCACTCGATGGGCCTGGATTGGGATACTCATGAAGCTCTCTTGCGTCTGAGGGCGAAAGGCGAGACCGACATGCGGTTCTTCTCCTTCGTGCCGCTCGCGGACTGGCACAAGATGGCCGACATCGTCAGGCATGAAGGACGTGGAGACGACTGGGTTCGCTGGGGCGGCATGAAAGGACTGGCCGACGGCTCACTGGGCTCGCGCACCGCGCTGTTTCATCATCCTTACGACGACGCTCCGGGCACGCAGGGCATCCGCGTCAACACGCTCGAGAACTTGCGCGAATGGGTGACGCAGGCGGATCGGCACGATCTCAATGTCAGCTTGCACGCGATCGGCGATGAGGCGAACGACGATGTTCTCGACCTTTATGAGGCGGTGGCAAAAACCAACGGTCCGCGTGATCGCCGCTTCCGGATAGAGCACGCACAGCACCTCACCCCCGCGGCGATTCCCCGCTTCGCGCGCCAACGGGTCATAGCGTCCGTGCAGCCTTACCACGCCATCGACGACGGCCGCTGGGCAGTCCAGCGAGTCGGGGCGGAGCGCCTCAAAGGGACCTACGCATTCAAGTCGCTGTTGGATTCCGGGGCGCGGGTGTGTTTCGGTTCGGACTGGCCGGTGGCGCCGTTCGCGCCCCTGACCGGCATCGCGGCGGCGGTACTGCGGCAGACCATCGATGGAGCCAACCCCGGCGGCTGGATGCCCGAGCAGCGGATTACGGTGGAGCAGGCCCTGGTCGCCTACACCGCGACCAATGCTTACGCGGGATTTCAGGAGGACCGGCTCGGTCGTCTCGCCCAGGGCTACATCGCGGATCTCGTCGTGCTCGACAAGGATCTGCTGCGAATTGACCCGCAGCAGATTACCTCTGTCAGGGTGTTGCGCACCGTTGTCGGCGGCAAGGAGCGGTTTGTCGCCGGGAGCGCCGGGTGATGCGGACCCGCGTGCTGCGTGTGATGCTCGTGACAGGCGCCCTGTGCGCTTTCGTCACAGGCGGTGGCGCCGGCGCGGCCAGTGCTGTGACCGATGCGGGTGGCGGCCGCATTCCCCTGCCGTTCGGTGCGGACCCGTATCCGAGCACTTATCAGCCGTTGCCGCGTAAGGATATGTTGATCGTGGGAGCGACCATCCTCGATGGAGCCGGCCAGCGCACCGAAGCGGGCGATGTGTTGGTCCGCGACGGCAGGATCGCGGCAGTAGGGCATGGCCTCAGTCCCAGGGGCGTCACCACTATCGATGCCCACGGCCGTTGGGTGACGCCCGGCATCATCGATGTGCACAGCCATGATGGCGTCTACTCCCTCCCGCAGACGGCAGGTGACTCCGACAGCTCCGATGTGGCAGAGCTGAGCGACCCGAATGCCGCCGACACATGGATCGAGCACGCGGTGAACGCGCAGGACCCGGCGTTCTCGGCGGCATTGCGCAATGGCGTGACGACGCTACAGATTCTGCCGGGCTCAACCCCGCTGTTCTCGGGACGCTCGGTCATCGTGAAGCCCGTGCCGGCAACCGATGTGTATGCCATGAAATTTCCGGGCGCGGGTCAGGGCTTGAAAATGGCCTGCGGCGAGAATCCCAAAAGCTTCTTCGGCGAGAAGGGCCGCGCGCCCAACAGCAGACAGGGTGAAGTCGCCCTCGTGCGTGAAGCTTTCCTGAAGGCACAAGACTACCTGCAGGCGTGGCGCGACTACGAGAGCGGCGTCCGCCCGGTGCCGCCCACACGGGATCTGAAGCTCGACACGCTGGCCGCGGTTCTGACAGGAGACATCGCGGTGCACATGCATTGCTATCGTGCCGGCGATCTCACGACCATGCTGGGGGTCGCGGCGGAGTTTGGGTTTCGCATCCGTGCGTTTCACCACGCCACCGACGCTTACAAAGTCGTCGATTCGTTGAAGAGGGCCGGGACCTGCGTGGCCGTATGGTCGGACTGGTGGGGATTCAAGATGGAGCTGGTGGATGCGATTCGCGAGAACGCCGCCATCGTCGATGCCGCAGGCGGCTGCGTGGTCATGCATTCGGATTCGGCGACCGTGGGCCAGCGACTTACGATCGAGGCAGCGAAAGCTGCCGCGGCGGGCCGGCGTGCGGGACTCAACATGCCTCCTGAGCACATCATTCGCTGGGTCACCAGCATACCGGCCAGGGTGTTGGGGCTCGACGATCGCATCGGCACACTCGCAGCGGGCCGCAATGCCGACCTCGTGATCTGGTCGGGCGACCCGTTCTCGATCTACACCAAGGCCGACCAGGTCTTCATCGACGGTGCGCTGGCGTACGATCGCAGGAATCCCAGCTCGCCGGGACCGGACCTGCTGTTGGGTCGGCCCGAGTCGGGAATGGCAGCGCAACACCGATCGCCCCGATCCGGGTCCGAGGCAAATCCATGATGCGCGGGCTCCTGCTCGCCGGCGCGTTGTTGCTGACCGGCCCGACCGCGTGGGCGCAGACGCTGGCGATCGTTCATGCAAGAGCCTGGACACTGACAGCAGCGACTCCCGTAGAAAACGCTACCGTAGTGGTGACGGACGGCAGGATCGCTTCGGTTGCTGCAGGCGCCAGCCCTCCTGCTCATGCGCATGTGATCGACGCGAAAGGCCACCCGGTGACGCCGGGGTTGGTCCATCCAGCCACCCACCTCGGGCTCGTCGAAGTGTCCGCGGCCACGGAGACCGTGGATTCGGGCACCAAGGCAAGCTCGCTTGGCGCGGCGTTCGACGTGCAATACGCGCTCAATCCCAACTCGGCCCTCATCCAGCTTGCGCGTGCCGACGGCGTGACGCGGGCGATCAGCTATCCGGTGAGCAGCGGCGTGCCGCCTTTCTCCGGCAGGGGCGCGCTGCTGAGATTGAGCGACTCCGGCGAGCTGCTCGAGCGCGCCGGAGTGGGGGTTTTCGTTTCCATAGGAGATCAGCGGGGCGAAGGCGGCGGGTCGAGGGCCGCGCAATGGGAACTGTTGCGCCATGCGCTCGATGCCGCAAAGACGGGCCTTGCCGCGCCGGCAAGCTCAACCACCCGCACCACCGAATTTCTGGCATTGGAGCCGGTGCTGGCCGGCAAAATACCGCTGGCTATCTCGACATACCGCGAGTCTGACATCCGCCAGGCCATCCGGCTTGCCGCGGACTACTCGCTGCGAGTCGTCATCATAGGCGCAGTGGAGGCATGGATGGCAGCAGACGCGCTCGCCGCCGCGAAGATTGCGGTCATCATCGACCCGCAGGATAACCTGCCCGGCAACTTCGACCAGCTGGGCGCACGGCTGGACAACGCGGTACTGCTGCAAAAGGCCGGCGTAACGGTCGGCACGGCCGTGCTGTCCGGCATTCATCAAAGTTACAACGCCGGGGAGTCCTTGCGTGAAGGTGCGGGACTGGCGGTGGCCAATGGCCTTCCCTACATCGAGGCGTTGAAGTCGATCACCGCCGTGCCGGCCCGGATCTGGGGGATCGCCGCCCAGTGCGGCACGATCTCTCCGGGCAAGGACGCGGATCTGGTCATCTGGGATGGCGATCCGCTCGAGCCGTCATCGGCGCCCCTGACGGTGGTGGTCGCAGGCAGGGAGGTCTCGCTCGTCACGCGTCAGACGGAGCTGCGCGACCGTTACCTGCCAAAGGCCGGCCTCACGGCCACACCGCGCAGGCCATGACCCGGGAGTCCGCCGCGCTCGCCTTCAGCATGTTGGTGTTTGCCGCCAGCGCGGCCTTTGCCCAGGAGCCCGAGGACCTGCTCCCATTCCTTGCGCAGGCGACGGTTCGCGGGGAGAGCGCGACCGCGGGTCCCCGGCCGCGGCAACCGTCCGGGCAGACCTTGCCGCTGAAACCCACTCGACGCATCGCCTTCGAGACTCATGAAGGCACCTGGTTGTCGGTGGATCTCTCACCCGATGGGCGGCGCATTGTGTTCGATCTGCTCGGGGATTTGTACACGCTCGACGTGTCGGGTGGCCGCGCGACACGGATCACGCACGGGCTCGCGTTCGATGCGCAGCCGACATACTCCCCGGATGGCCGCTGGATCGCGTTCATCAGCGACCGCTCTGGCGCGGAAAATCTCTGGCTCGTACACCCCGACGGGACGCAGCCGCGCCAGGTCAGTTTCGGCGACGACGACACGGTGCTGGTTTCACCTGCGTGGAGTCCCGAGGGCCGATCCGTTTACGTGAGTCGGTTTTCCTGGGCCGTGGACAACTACGAGCTGTGGCGTTATGACCTCGACGGCACGGAAACCCTCGTCGTGCCGGTGAAAGCCGCAGGGCAAGCGCGTGGCAGCGGAGTGAGCAGCCTGGGCGCAGTCGTCTCACCGGACGGCGGGACACTTTACTTCGCGCGGCGCACGGGCACTTCGGACTTGAATGGCGGCGTCGATGACTGGTCCATCGTCCGTCGTGATGTTCGCACCGGGGTGGAGGAGACCCTGTTGCCCGAGCCTGGCGGCCCGGCCAGGCGATCGTTTCCCATCCCGTGTTTCCGACCTGCCCTGTCACCCGATGGCAAGCGCCTGGTCTATGCGACCCGTTTCGAGGGGCAGACCGGGTTACGCGTGCGCGAGCTTGCGAGCGGCACCGACCGCTGGCTGGCTTTCCCCGTTCAACACGATCAGATTCAGGCACAAAGCTGGCAGGATCTGCTGCCTCGTTACGCGTTCACCCCCGATGGTCACGCGCTGATTCTGAGCCGCGGCGGCAAGCTGGAGCGGCTTGCCATCGACGGCGGCGCGGCCGTGTCAATTCCTTTCACGGCGGCCGTCGATATCCCGCTCGGGCCACAGACCCGGGTGGCAATCAAACAGGAGACCGGCCCGGTGCGGGCGCGTCTGATCCAGACGCCGGAGCAGTCGCCGGACGGCAGGCAGCTCGCGTTTTCCGCGTTGGGGCACCTGTATGTCATGCCTCTGGACGGCCACTCGCAGCCCCGTCGGCTCACCTCCGGCGAGACCCCCGAGTTTCATCCGAGCTGGTCGCCCGACGGGCACGACATCGTCTTCATCACCTGGACCGCCAAGCAGGCGGGTCAGGTCTGGATCGCGCCGAGCGAGGGTGGGACGCCACGCCTGCTCACCAACACGGCCGCCTTCTATACACGGCCGGTATTCACGCCCGATGGCAAATCCGTGCTGGCCGTGCGCTCGAGCAATCAGGGCCGGCTGGATCTGACGATGGAGCTCGGGCAGGTTCGCGACGCGCAACTCGTCGAGTTGCCTTTGTCGGGTGGCGCGGCACGGGTGATCTGCGCGGGCCAGTTGGGCGGCAAGCCGCATTTTGGCGCGGCCGCGGACGTGGTTTACGTCCGGACCGCGCCCGGCCTGGCGCCCGTCGACTTGCGTAGCGGAAACATTCAATCCGCGGTCGAGGTGCGCGGGCCGGGTTGGTATTTCATGGACACTGCCGCGGCGGTGGATGACAGCCGCATCAGTCCGGACGGCCGCTGGGTACTGGCGCTCATCGCCCAGCAGTTGCACCTCCTGGAGGCGCCGCCGCCCGGCCATCCGGTCGACCTTTCCCGGCCCGGCGTGGCCCACCGACGCATTACCGACGTCGGCGCCGATTTTTTCGAATGGGCCGATGGCGGCAAGACGATCACGTGGGCCGTGGGCTCCACGTTTTATCGCCGGCCCCTCGCCGCTGTCAGGCTCAATCCTCCCGATCGGGGTGGATGGTCAGCCGATGCGCCGTCGGTCGGGCATGGCATGGAGGCGTTCGATGCCGTCGTGAATGTGCCGCGGGACGTTGCGCGAGGGAGCATTCTCCTGCGTGGTGCGCGTGTCATCACCATGCACGGCGATGAAGTGATCGAGCACTCCGACATTCTTGTCCGTGACGGCCGTATCGTCGCGGTGGGTCCGCTCGGTATGCTGCAGGTACCCGCGGATGCGAGTGTCCGCGACGTCTCCGGAAAGACCGTACTGCCGGGATTCATCGACATCCACGATCATGTTTCCGACATCCGTCGGGATGTCCTGACACTGCAACCCTGGGGTCTCGCCGCCCGGCTGGCTGATGGCATCACCACTTCGTTCGATCCCTCGACGCTCAGCATCGACATGTTCGCTTATCAGGACATGGTCGACGCCGGCATGGTGACCGGATCGCGTATCCCGAGCACCGGCACGGCTCTGTTTTCCTTCAATCGCCTCGCTTCGCCCGATGAGGCCCGGGCGCTGCTCAGCCGTTACCGCGATCATTACCGCACCCGCAACCTCAAGGAGTACCTGATCGGCAACCGTCGCCAGCGGCAGTGGCTCATTCAGGCGGCGGCGGAAATGGGAATGATGCCGACAACCGAGGGCTCACTGTCGCTGAAGCTGGATCTGAGTCAGATCATGGACGGCTACGCGGGAAACGAGCACTCGCTGGCGACACCGATCTATCGTGACGTCGTGGAGCTCGTCGCGCGCAGCCGGACCAGCTATGATGCGACGTTGCAGATCAAGAACGGCGGGCCGCCCGCGCAGGACGACTTCGTCGTTCGCGATCATCCGCTGAGCGACCCGAAGTTCGTGCGGTTCAGGCCGTACAGTGTCGCCGCGCAGTCCGTGTTGACACGCACGTGGACGGATCCGACCACGATGCTCTATCCGACGATAGGCGGCGATGTCGCCAGAGTTCAGCGGGCCGGCGGTGTCGTGGCCATGGGATCGCACGGTGAGATACCGGGTCGTGGCTTCCATTGGGAGATGGAGGCCCATGTCCAGGGCGGAATGACTCCGCTCGAGGCGCTCCGCGCTGGCACTATCGGCTCGGCCGAGGCGATCGGCCGCGCGGGAGAATTTGGGAGTATCGAGCCCGGGAAGTTCGCCGATCTGATCATCCTCAACGCGGACCCCCGGCTGGATATTCGCAACAGCAGGGCGATCGCCGAAGTGATGAAGAACGGCCGGCTTTATGAAGCCGACACGCTGGACGAGGTCTGGCCGCGAAACAGGCCCTTCGGGACACAGTGGTTCGAAGGTGAGCGGCCGTGAGCACATTACCCGCTTTTTGACAGGCCGTACGTTCCCGCGCGAGCGACAACTTCCCCGTCTTCCACCAGTTTCTCCAGATGAGCCTGCAAGGAGCGGGAGGCAATCGGGTGAAGCGCGTTCGCGACGTCGTCGTAGACATGCGGCAGCAGCGCGTCGAGAGTCGCGGTTCCTCCCGCATCGAGCAGGGCCTGCCGCACTTTGCTTTCCCGCGCCTGGCGATGCCGGATGAGGCGCTCAACTTCGGCGTGCGGGTGACCAATGAGATAGCCGTGTCCCGGTGCCAGGATCTCGATCTCGATTGCGAGCAGACGCCGTAGCGACTTCAGATAGGCGCGCATGTTGCCATCCGGCGGCCAGATGACGACCGTCGAGCCCTGCATGATGTGATCCCCGGTGAAGAGCATGCCGGTTTGCTCGAGCAGGAAACACACATGGTTCGAGGCATGCCCGGGTGTGAACAGGGCGCGCAGGGAGAGGCCTTCGAGCCGCACCGAGTCGCCGTCCGCGAGAGCTCGATCCAACACCAGCTTCACGTCGTGCGCGGTCGGCGGGGCCGGCATTGCCGCGATCGTCGCGCCGGTGGCTTCTTTCAGCGCGGCAGCCGCGGAGGCGTGATCGATGTGAGTGTGGGAGCAAAGGATCCAACGGATCCTGCCGGCGCCGGCTTCGACGATCGCACGGAGGTGCGCCGCATCCTGCGGGCCCGGGTCGATGACGGCCAGCTCCCGCTCTCCGAGCAGATAGGTATTGGTTCCCGGGCCGGTCATCACTCCGGGATTGGGAGCGATGAGGCGGGCGACATGACGATCGAGTCTGCGCAGCGCTCCCGGCAACAGGTCGTAGTCGGGGGCGGCGCGGTCGTGCCGGCCGATCCAGCAAAGCTCCGCGTAGGGGGCGTCGCCGGGCCGGAAGACCTTGGGTCCGGCGGCCCCGGCCGCGCTGATGGGCTGGTCTGGCCTGGGCGGGTCTTGTTCAGCTTCAGGCATGCTAGGTTACGGGAGTCCAGGGCTCCACTCGAGCGTGAAGTATGACATCCGAATCCGATTACACGAGCCTGCTTGGCGCGGCCCTCGAGGAGGCCCGGCTCGGGCTGGCCGAAGGCGGGATTCCGATCGGGGCCGCGCTTTTTCATCGCGATGGCCGGCTGCTCGGCAGAGGACACAATCGCCGCGTCCAGGAGGGCGATCCGTCGGTGCACGGTGAGACGGACGCGTTTCGCAAGGCGGGGCGGCAACGTAGCTACCGCGACACCATCATGGTCACCACCCTCGCGCCCTGCTGGTACTGCAGCGGACTGGTCGTTCAATTCGGCATCGGCAAGGTGATCGTCGGCGAATCGCGGACCTTCCGCGGCGGAATGGATTGGCTGCGGGAGCGGGGGATCGAAGTGGTCGACCTCGACTCAGCCGAATGCGTCGAGTTGCTGGGGAGCTTCATCGCCGCCCACCCGCACGTCTGGAACGAAGACATCGGCGCGGAATGAACGCGAGCGCGAACCGCAGGACATCAGGAGGCGGCAACGTCGCCGGCGATCGGGTAGCTGAGCTCGTGCGCCAAATTCAGGATGTAGGCGTGGCGGGACGTGCGGATTGCCCGCATGGGGTAATACTGGTTGATCTCGTGGAAACAGTGGGAGGCGAATATCCGGTCCCAACCGGGCGGGCGCGTCTCGCCCAGCACGGGCAACAGGGAGCGCCCGTGCAGCTTGTAGGAAGCGGGTAGCGCCTGCGGGGTCCATGCCGGCAGGCTCCTGGGGACAGACATGGGTTATGCGTTTTTTCACCACATCAAGCTGCTGACTTCCATCGTGGTCGGCGTGGCGCTGTTTTTCGTATTCCCCGCGCATTGGAGCAGCATCGCGCGCGTGCTGGTGAGCTGGAATTGCGGCGTGACCTTGTTCCTGGTGTGGGTCTTCGCGTGGATGAGCGGCTGCACCGCCGAGCAGCTCTACCTGAGATACAGCGAGGACGACGATACCGCGATGGTCATTCTCGTCAACGTGATCGTTGCCGCGCTGTTGAGTCTGGTGGCCATCGTCGCCCTGCTGTCGACCGTCAGGCACGTGGCCGGCTTCGAGAAGGCCATGCACATATCCCTCGCAGCCGTCACGGTGATGAGCTCATGGCTGCTCGTTCCGACGATGTTCACCCTTCACTACGCGGACGCCTTCTACAGCGCCACCGACGAGGATCGGCCGCTGTTGTTTCCGCAGACCCGGCAGCCGGTCTTCTGGGACTTCGCCTACTTCTCCTTCACCATCGCCGCCGCCTGCCAGACGGCGGACGTAGCGACGGCCAACACGTCGATCCGCCGGGCGGTGCTGGCCCAGAGTCTGATCGCGTTCGTCTTCAACGCCTCGATCCTGGGCTTCGCGGTCAATATCAGCGCCGGGTTGCTCGCCGGCTAGCCAATGCGCCCGTGCCCGTGCCTGCCGTCGAGGCGCCGCCGGCATGAATTCTGCTGCCACCTCCGAGCGCCATGTGCGTTTCCAGCCCAAGCAAGATCCCGCCGCGCGCCGGCCGCGGCCGCCTTGTCAACGTCATCATCGATACGCCGGGCGGCAGCCGCAACAAGTACAAATTCGACACCCGCCTCGGTGTGTTCCGCATCAGCCGGATACTGCCGGTGGGAATGTCTTTTCCGTGCGATTTCGGCTCGGTGCCGGGCACTCGCGCGGAGGATGGCGACCCTCTGGATGTTCTCGTGATCGGGCCGGCTCCCACGTTCCCGGGTTGTTTGGTTACCGTCCGGCTCATCGGTATACTGCGGGCACAGCAGCTCGAGAGGGGCAGGCAGATTCGCAACGACCGCCTCGTCGGCGTCCCGGTGACCCCGGTGAATCGAGCGCCGCTGCGCCAGCTCGGCGAGCTCGATGCGGGGCAGCTGCACGGCATCGAGGACTTCTTCATTTCCTACAACCGCGCGCAGGGCCGGACTTTCCGCATCACCGGGCACTTCGGCGCGCGTGCCGCGGAAGCGGCGCTCGAGCGGGCCGTGCGGGCCTTCGCAAAGGAACCGGCCGGGTGAGCCGTGGCCTCGAAAATGAAACAGGGGGAACCCGGAACCCATCGCGCCCGACGCATCACGCGCGATCGCATCGGGTCCGCCCTCGAAACCCTCGAGCGCAAAACCAACGACGACGCGGTGCATGCGGCGCGCAAGGAGTTGAAGAAAGCGCGGGCCACCTTGCGCCTGTTGCGTGACGCGCTGGGGAAGGGCGCCTATAGAAAGGAGAACGCCGCGCTGCGCGATGCCGCGCGCCCCATGAGCGAGGTTCGGGACGGGCGAGTGCTCCTCGATGCCTTGAGCTCTCTGGTCAAATACTACGGGGCGTCCGCGGCCGCTCTGCCGCTCGCCAGGTTTCGGCGCGAGCTCGACCACCGTCGCCTGGAATCGCGCCAGAAAGTTCTCGGCAAGCCAGGTCCCCTGCGGGACGCGTGCCGGAGGCTGCGGGAGGTGCGCTCGCGCGCCGGCCGCTGGCACGTCGGCCGGCACGGCTGGTCGGTGCTCGGCGCGGGCTTGAAGCGCACGTATTCGAGCGGCCGCGATGCTTTGCGGCAGGCGCGGGCGCAACCCAACAACGAGTGTCTGCATGAGTGGCGCAAGCAGACCAAGTATCTGTGGCACCAGCTGCAGGTGCTGGAGCCGCTGTGGCCGGGTCAGCTGGGCGAGCTCGCGGACGAGAGCCACAAGCTGGCGGACCTGCTCGGCGACGATCACGATCTGGCTGTGCTGTGGGATCGTGCCGAGAAGGCTCGTGAGCTCTTTCCGACCGCGGCCAGCCACAAGGCGCTGCTGGCTTTGATCGAGCGATCGCGGGCCGGGTTACAGAAGAAGGCGCTGCAGCTTGGCCAGCGCCTCTATGAAAAGAAGCCCGCCGCGTTTACCGCTCGCCTGGGCAGGCATTGGCGCGACTGGCATCACGGCTGAGCGGTGACGCTCGTCCCGGCTCCCCGCCCAGACACGCTTATCGGCTGGCGGCAACGCCCGCCGCGCCGAATTGTTTCTGCGTGAACTGCGGCACAGTACGAGTGCCGGGCCGCAGTTAACTTAAGTCGGTGCGCAACTCCACTCAAGCCCAAGTCCCGCGACCCGGGGCCGTTCTCCATCTCTACCGCGATCTGTGGCGTCTGATGCGCGGCGAGCGGCGGACCTTCGTCGGCGCCGTCGTGCTGCTGATCTGCGCGCAGGTCGTCCTGCTCTCGGTGCCTTACATTTCCGGCCGGGCGCTCAACGCTCTGCAGCTGCATGGCACCGCTGGCCTGCGGCAGGCGGGGCTGTGGCTGTCACTCGTGCTGGTCGTTGCTTGCGGGAGCTGGGTGCTGCACGGGCCAGGGCGCGTACTCGAGCGTCGTGCCGCGCTCATGATCCGACAGCGCATGTCGGCGTTGCTGGTCGGACGTTTGTTCGAGCTGCCGCTGAGCTGGCACGAGTCGCATCACTCCGGCGCCACCGCGCACAGGGTCCAACAGAGTACCCACGCGCTGTCGGGGTTCGCCCAGAGCCAGTTCATCTACCTGAACAGCGCGGTGCGACTGCTCGGGCCGCTCATCGCGCTGTGGTGGCTGCAGCCGCTCATCGGATTTGCTGCCGTGGCGGGCTTCGCGTTGATCGTCTGCTCGGTCGTCGGCTTCGATCGTGCCATGCTCAGGCTGGCGAACGAGGAGAATGATGCGGAGCGTCGCTATTCGGCTACGCTCATCGACACGCTCGGCAACACGGGGACTGTCTACGCGCTGCGCCAGGCGCGGGCGGTGGCTGCCCGGCTCGAGCGCCGGCTGCTGGCGGTCTTCGTGCCTCTGCGCAGAGCCATTGTCCTGAACGAGGTCAAGTGGTGCACTGTCGATCTCGCCACGCGCGTGCTCAGCTGCTGTCTCGTCGCGCTGTTCGTCTGGCTCGCGACTCGCGCCCAGCCGGGTGGCAGCGGCAAGCTGCTGCTGCTCGGAAGCTTGTACATGGTCTGGGAGTACGCGCAGCAAGCGGCCGGGGTGATCGCGTCCATCGCTTCGCATTTCCAGACCTTCGCGCGGCAGCACGCCGATTATGCGAGCGCGAACGTCATTCGGGACAGCGTCGCGCCTGCGGCTCCTCCACTGGGCTCGGCGCCGGATGCGGCGAACTGGCGGCGCATGGTGATTCGCGATCTGACGTTCCGTCATTCGGCGGGCCGCGGCGCCGCCCCGGCGCTCGAACGGCTCTCCTTCAGTCTCGAGCGCGGCAAGCGCTACGCGCTCATCGGTGCCAGCGGCTCGGGAAAGAGCACGCTGTTGCGCGTGTTGGCAGGTCTCTATCCGGCCGAGCGGATTGCGTTGATGCTGGACGATGGCCCCATTCGCGTCTCTCCCGCGGAAGCCGCGCAACTGCTGCGTGCGCGAGCCACATTGATTCCGCAGGATGCGGAGGTCTACGAAGGCACGCTCGGCGAGAATCTCGGCTTGTGCGAGTCGGTGTACGGGCCACCGCCGCTGCATGCGTACTCCGCGGCGCTCGAAGCGGCCTGCACCACTGACTTCATACAACCCACGCCCGTCGGTCTCGAGGTGTCCGTTGCCGAGCGCGCCGCCAACTGGTCCGGCGGGCAGCGCAGCCGCGTTGCCCTGGCGCGCGGGATTCTGGCGGCGGCCGGCAGCGGGCTCGTTCTGATGGACGAGCCGACGGCGAGTCTCGATCCCGCGACCGAGGCGCGCGTGTACTCGAATCTGTTCGCCGAGTTCGCGGACGCCTGTGTCATCTCCTCCATCCACAGACTCAGCCTGCTGGGCCGGTTCGACGAAGTGTTGGTAATGGACGAAGGACGCCTCGTGGCGCAGGGCTCGCCCGATGAGCTCGCTCTGAGCTGCCCCGAATTCCAACGGCTCACGAGCCTGCAGGCCGGCGGCACGGGGCTTGCGGCAGGCTCCGCATGGCGCCGCACGACGCAGATCCCCGCGATGAATTAGATACCAAGGTCAAGGAAACGCTGGGATCACTGGAAGATCTACGAGTGGCCCGCAGATCAGCGCAAGAATGCTTCGTAGGGCCGGCTGAAATAGGCGAGGACGTGAGCCGGCATCACGGCGTGCGACGAAGTGGTGTCGAGCTGTGAGGCGAAGCACCGGATCGCTCGCGACTTGGCAAGCTGTGCCTCGGCGCTCAATTCGAAGCGAACGAACTCCGCGTGCCCCCAGGCTCCGGGCGAAGAGTGATGCCACGCCCAGATCGGGTATCGGAGCACGCTTAGCCCGCGGCGGCGCGCGAGAGCAATGCAGATGCGCGCCACGGATTCGTGGTCCGGATGGCCGTCGTGCTCGAACGGGGCGACCAGCGTCGCATCGGCGGGCAGCCGGGTTTTGATGGCGCGCTCGACGAACGATTCCTGCGAGGCAACATTGCCATCGGGCATTCCCAGCCTATGCCATTGAATGTAGCGGCCGGATAGACAGCTCAACGCCGCGCGCATCTCGCGGCGACGTATGGTGCCCGCCTCGGGAAGATCCGTGCGCGCGCCTTCCCCATCGGTGACGGTAATCACCGCGACCGGGTGCCCGGCGCGGGCGCAGCTGTGGATGAGACCGCCGGCACCGAATGTCTCGTCGTCCGGATGCGCCGCGACCACGACGACAGGACCCCTCTCAGGCTCCCACCGCGGGGCATTGGCGAGCTCCGCCTGCCAGTAGGTGTCGGGAGTTCCGAGATTGCGGGAGTCGAACACGCGGGGACGGGGCGCTGGAACGGTATTGTGATTGAACACGCGCCGCAGTCTCGCTGTTCTCGGGCACAGCAGCAAGTCGGAGCAGGCGCGAGGCGCGCGTAGGACGACGCCGATGATGCCTTTTGGACCACCGGACTCCTCGAGTCCTACAACTGTGTCAGGCAATGTTCCCGACGCGATGGGAACTCTCCTACACGCGCCCCCTACGCGCGCGGGTTGTTGACGGAGGGCTTTGAGGGGAAGCTGAGGTCCCTGAGGCTTTAAGGGGACACGAAGGGCCATGAAGCGGATCGTGAAAGGCTCGCAGGAGTGGCGGTCATGCGACGACAACGCGCAGGCCTCTGGGTAGGCAGCGGACTCATCTGCATGGCCGTAGCCGCGGTCTCGGTCGCCGCGCCGCCCCGATCTGCAGGCCCGCCTGCCGGACCGCCGCTGGCGCCCCGCTCCCATGGCTTCATGTTATACGTCAACCAACCCGTGGGCGGGACTGGCGGCGCGTCCGCCGGGCGTCCCACATTTGGCCTCCGCCTCGAGCAGGTCCGGATGACTGGCAACACGGGCGCCCCTGATGCCGGCGACCCAATGCAGCGTCGCACGCTGATCGGTTGGCAGATGGACGGCCTCCGGGACATGAGAGCCTCCGACATGCGGGTGGAGCTCGGGGGCCGCGTGATCTACGATGTGAGGCGCGCCGCGTTCCGTGCCCCGGTCGCCAAGCCGCTCATCGCGGTTGGATCGCGCGCTCCGATGCTGGAGGCTCGCACCGGACACATCGAGCAGACGAATCACTCGCAGGTCCGTATCCCGCAGGAGAGCAGCCTGCCGGGTCTCAGCAGAGACACCTTCGGCGCGAGCCGGGATTCCTCCTCCACTTTACGAGACCTCGCCGACACGGCACTCGCCACCTTCAGGTCCTCGCGGCCCAATCAGCCCCGAACGTATCCGAATCGCCGGCCGCAACCGATGCGCGACGGCGGCTAACGGAGCTCAGACGGGCTCTTGCGGACCGACGGAGTCCGGCTCGTCCGGGCTCGCCCGCCGCAGGTCCTGCGCGGCCGGCGCCTGCTTGCCTTCGAGCAACTCCTGGATGATGCGGGTCTGGTTGCGGGCGTTGCGCTCGATGACCTCGAGACCGTGGAGCATCTGCTCGGGAGGATTCTGCGCGCGCAGCACCTGGGCCCAGCCGATGATGGTGCTCAACGGGGTGCGCAGGTCGTGGGAGAGCTTCGCGAGCGCCATGAGCTTGTTCTCTTCGGCGAGGCTCACGTCATGTTGGGCTCGCGCCTCGGCGCGCAGCAGCTCGATCCTTTCCTGCAGCGCTGCGTGCCGGGCGCGGGCGCCGATGCCGATGCTGAGCGCCGTCGAAATGGCGAACGCCGCCAGCGCCCACCGGTCGGGCACCGTCAACGGCTGCTCGAGCCAGCCGCTCCAGGTCAACGCTGCCGCGCAAACGGCAAACAACCAACCGATGACCGCGGGCACGGCGCCCGAATAGAAAGTCACCGCCAACAGTGCCGGAAAGAACGCCATCAGCAGGGCGGGGCCGCTGCCCGTCAGCATCCGCACGGCCATCGCCGCCGCCAGCGCGAGCGCCGTGACGGTGAAGGCGAAAAGATAGCGTCCCCCATTTCCAGGCCAGCGGTGCCGCACAGCTCACCCCGCGAGCTTGACGAGGCGCGCAACCGCCTCCCGGTCCACTTCCTTACGCTCATGGCAGAGCTCGTACAAGGTCACGACCAGCATGGACTGTTTCAACAGGGCCAGCTCCAATCCCGCACTGCGCAGCTCCTCCTGCACGGCGAGGAGGATGCCTTCGAGGAGTTGCACGTCGAGCTGCTCACGCGTGACGTTCTGGTAGGGCGGAGGGGGCGCGTCACGGACACCCAGCGCCAGCGCCTGGCGCTGGCCCCGGCCGGTCACGAGCCACTCGATGCTGGTCCCGGTCTGCTCGCACAGCGAGCGCAGATCGGTCACGTTCGGCTCCGATTCCCCGCGCAGCCATTTCCGCACGGCACCCTCGGATCGCTCGATGACCTTGGCCAAGCCGCTGGCGCTGCCATAGGCGTCGATCACTTCCCGCAAGCGCGCAGCAAAGCCACTGTTTTCCTGTTTTTCGCGCCTTCCGGTCATACGACTTCCGTTGCAGCATACGGCGATGGAGCACTGCAGCACAAATGTAAGGCCACAACACCTTCCGGACGCGTTATCATTACATTAGTTTTGATTGATCGTACTAAAGTAACGCAGGCCTGTCACGTCGCATGGCGGGCCGATGACGAGTCAAAGGGAGAGTGGAGGAGCACTATGGTGGCAGGCAAGTCGATCTCCAGGGCGCAAGCTGTGCGCGGGCAACTGGGGGAGGTGGTGCTGCAGTTACGCCAGGTCCAGTCGGCGGTCGTGGTCGCGGTGGCGGCCCTGAAACGGCAGAACTGCGAGCTCGATGAGGATATTGCGACGGTTCTGCAAAGAAGCGTCGCGGACCGCATCCACGAGCAGATCGAGAGGCTGGAGGTGCTCATGCGCGCGGCCGCCAGCCTCGACCGCCGTACCGGCGTCGACCGCAAGGCCTAGGAGCCCAACCGGCTGCTGGGAGTGAGGCCCCGCCGCCTGTCTCCGGGGCCCATCCTCCGCGGCGGCATCCGCTATAATGCCGCTTCCCGGTGTTGCCTTGCGCGCCTTGAGCGTGCGTGCTCGACACAAGCGAGAGTGGCGGAATTGGTAGACGCGCTGGATTTAGGTTCCAGTGGTAACCCCGTGAGGGTTCGAGTCCCTCCTCTCGCACCAGGTGCCCCCCTTGGATTAGAGCGCCGCGGCGCAGATTGTTTGATCTCGAGGATTCAAGAAATGCAGGTATCACTGTCCGCCACCGGCGGGCTCGAGCGCCGTCTCGAGGTGGCCGTCCCCGCCACCGAGGTCGCCTCGGAAGTCGAGCAGCGGCTCAAGAGGATCTCCCGTACCGCCCGCCTGAAGGGTTTCCGTCCCGGCAAGGCTCCCTTCGCCGTGGTCCGGAAGCAGTTCGGCGAGCAGGTCCACACCGAGGTCGTGAGCGATCTCATGCGCAGCTCGTTCGCCCAGGCCCTGAGCCAGGAGAAGCTGACGCCGGCGGCCAGCCCGCGCATTGAGCCGCTGGCGATGGGGCCAGGCTCCGATCTCAAGTACGCCGCGGTGTTCGAGGTCATGCCCGAGGTCAAAGTCGCGGCCGTGGACGGTATAGCGGTCGAGCGTCCCTCCGCTTCGGTCACCGAGGCGGATATCGATGCGATGCTCGAGAGCATGCGGCGCCAGCGGCCGGTATTCACCGCCGTCGAGCGCGGCGCGCAGGAGACGGATCGCGTCGTCATCGATTACCAGGGCCGCATCGGCGGCAAGCCCTTCGAGGGCAGTGACGGAACCGATGTCAACGTGATCATCGGCGCGCGCCAGTCCATGCCCGAGCTGGAGGAAGGACTGAAGGGCGCTACCGCCGGCGAGAGCCGCACCATTACCGTGTCGTTTGCCGCCGAACACCCGAACAAGGCGGTAGCCGGCCAAACCGCAGAGCTGGCAGTGACCATAAAGAGGGTCGAGGAGCAGTCTCTTCCGGCAGTGGACGAGGAATTTTGCCGCGCGTACGGTGTCGAACAAGGTGGAGTAGAGGCATTACGGGCCGAGGTCCGCAAGAGCATGGAGCGGGAGCTCGCGGATGTGATCCGCAACCGCGTGCGCGCACAGGTGCTCGATGCACTCTATAGACAGAACCCCGTCGATGTTCCGCGCGCCCTACTTGAAGAGCAAGTGCAACAGCTCCAGATTGATACCGCCCGACGCATGGGCATTCGGGATGCGAACCAGCTTCCGGCGCGCGAGTCCTTCGAGGAGCCCGCCCGGCGGCGGGTGGCCCTTGGCTTGCTGATGAGCCAGATCGTCCAGACGCAGCAGATCAAATTGGACCGGGAGCGGGTGCAGTCGCGCTTGAGCGATCTCATCGCGGCCTACCCGGAGCAGCAGCAGGAAGAGGCAAGCCGCGCTTACCTGCAGAACCAGGATGCCATGCGGCAGATCGAGTCCGCGGCCCTCGAGGACCAGGTGATCGACTGGGCGCTCGGGCGGGCGAACATTACCGAGAAGCCGATGACCTTCAAGGAGATCACCGGTTTCGGTCAGGAACAGGTGGGTTAACATGAAAGAGCATGCATTGAATCTCGTCCCCATGGTCGTCGAGCAGACCGCGCGCGGCGAGCGGGCTTATGACATCTACTCGCGCCTCCTGAAGGAGCGGGTGATTTTCATCGTAGGACCGATCGACGACTACATGGCGAACATCGTCGTTGCGCAGATGCTGTTCCTGGAGTCGGAGAACCCGGATAAGGACGTGGCCCTCTACATCAATTCACCGGGCGGGGTAGTGACCGCCGGCTTGGCAATTTATGACACCATGCAGTTCATCAAGCCGGATGTGAGCACGATCTGCGTCGGCCAGGCGGCCAGCATGGGTGCGGTATTGCTCGCAGGCGGCACGGCTGGCAAGCGCTTCGCGCTGCCGCATGCGCGGGTCATGATTCACCAGCCCCTGGGCGGGTTCCAGGGACAGGCGGCGGACATGGAGATCCACGCCAGGGAAATGCTCGAGACGCGCGACCGACTGAACAAAATCCTTGCCAAGCACACCGGCCAGAGCGTCGAGCGCATCAAGCACGACACCGACCGCGACCGGTTCATGGACTGGAACGAGGCGCAGCGCTACGGTCTCATCGACAAGGTGCTGGAGAAGCGCGGCGAGGTGCCGCTGGCGGCGACCGTCCCTGGAAAACAGGGCTGAGCGCCCACACGCTCGAGTGAACGGCTGTCACAAACTGCAAAAAGTGAACCGCGTCCTACAACTCCCATCCACACAACGACTTAGCCGTGCGCCGGCGCTTTGCGTCGCGGCCGGACACCGTGCTATAAGAACCTGCGCCCCCTCATTCAGCCGCCTTCAAGCGGCAGGGTGCGAGCGCATGAGGGCCCTCGATGACTGAAGATGCACGCGGCCGCCACGATGACGGGAAGCTTCTGTACTGCTCTTTCTGCGGAAAGAGCCAGCACGAAGTCCGCAAGCTCATTGCCGGCCCCTCTGTGTTTGTTTGCGACGAGTGCGTCGAGCTCTGCAACGACATCATTCGTGAAGAGCTCGAGGACCGTGCCGAGCGCGCGCGCGACAAGCTTCCGAAGCCGCACGAGATCAAGAAGGTTCTCGACGAGTACGTCATCGGCCAGGAGCGCGCCAAGAAGGTGCTCTCGGTCGCCGTCTACAACCATTACAAGCGCCTGCAGACGCGTACCGCCGGCACGCGCTCCAAGGACGATGTCGAGATCGCGAAGAGCAATATCCTGCTGATCGGCCCGACCGGCTGCGGCAAGACACTGCTCGCCGAGACTCTGGCGCGTCTGCTGAATGTCCCGTTCACCATCGCCGATGCGACGACGCTCACGGAAGCGGGTTACGTCGGTGAGGATGTCGAGAACATCATTCAGAAGCTCCTGCAGAAGTGCGATTACGACGTCGAGAAGGCGCAGACGGGCATCGTCTACATCGACGAGATCGACAAGATCTCGCGCAAGTCGGACAATCCCTCGATCACGCGCGACGTCTCCGGCGAGGGCGTGCAGCAGGCGCTGCTGAAGCTCATCGAAGGCACGATTGCCTCGGTCCCGCCGCAGGGTGGCCGCAAGCACCCGCAGCAGGAGTTCCTGCAGGTCGACACGAGCAACATCCTGTTCATCTGCGGCGGCGCCTTCGCGGGCCTCGAGAAGATCATCCTCAACCGCACGCAGAAGAGCGGGATCGGCTTCACCTCGGAAGTTCGCGACGTCAACGTCCGCCCGCACGGCAGCGACCTGTTCCATGACGTCGAGCCCGAGGATCTGATCAAGT
>CAZDTG010000026.1:31253-38281 GCA_964508005.1 uncultured Steroidobacteraceae bacterium | reverse complement strand
ATGGCGCTCCCAACCGAGAGGGAGGCCTCTTGGGCATCAGGCCGGCAGGAGCGCAGGTGCACAAGTCGCGATTATATCGTAACCCAGTGATTTCTCGACGGCCGTTCCTTACCCCTTTTTCGGGGCGTACCAAGCCGGCAAGCGTGTCGCGTTGCAGTGTGGCATGGTGTTTTCCGCTGTTTTACCGGTTTCCTACCGATCCCCCTGACCGATGCACCAAGGGGCATGTAGCGTGCCTTGAACGCCCGCTTCCCGACACTCGCAGTCACCCGGTCTCAGTTACCCTCGCCCCAGACCGCCGCCAACGTCCAGAGAGGCATCTCGCCGTCGAGGCGATGTTACGGGGAAATAAGCAATGAGACAGCACCGATATCGGATCGACAAAGTCTCCATCCGCCATCGGCTCGCGCCGCGAGCTGAGCCCTATTGGGCCAGTCTGGGTCCCGCACGTGCGATCGGCTTCAGGCGCAGTGCTGTTCGCGAAGGGACCTGGTACGCACGCTGGACGGAACCGGTCTCCGTCGATCCGGGGACTCGCCCGAGGTACCGGCAACAGTCGATAGGTTCGGAACATGGGATGGGCTACGGAGATGCCGTGGTGAAGGCGCAAGCCTATTTCGCGCAGTGCGAGAGCGATTGGGCGACCGAACAGCGGGGTGGATCCGCGGTCGAGATGGAAACCGTCGAGGATGCCTGTCGTGCTCACGTGGAGAATCTCCGAGCTCAGAAGGGTGACCAGGCGGCGAGCGATGCCGATGGCATGTATAGGCCCGTATACAACCACAAGATCGCCAAGGTTCGACTTCGTGTGCTGTCGACCCGCGATGTCCGAGAATGGCGGAACCAGTTGGTCACAGACGCGCAGCCAAAAAAGCGAGCCCGGGGAAGGCGGGGGCGAATCGGCTTTTCCGGCAACTGGCTGCAGCTCTTTCCTACGCGAAGTCTGGTGGAGCGATCGGCAGTGACGAGGCTTGGAAACAGGTGGGACAGTTTCCCGTTAAGGATGGCAGGCGACCGTCCTACCTGAGCGTTGTCCAGCGGCGCGCGATCTTGACCGCCTGTGAGCGCGAGAAAACCTCGCAGGAGCTGGCTGAGGATCGTGCCGCAGGGCGTAAGGAACTGCTTTACTGCACGAAAGATCTCGCAGATCTCCTTCGCGGATATTTCTACACTGGTGCGCGGCCTGGCGAACTTGCCAGGGCGCGCGTGCGCGACTTTTCCGTCCGAGAGACCAAGATCACTCTGACCTCCGCCAAAAATAAGAAAGGTGAGGCTCGTCCGCGCGACTTCTATCTGTACGAACCGGATGCAGTGCGCGCCTTCGAGCGGGTCTGGAACGAGTTGATTACGCGCCTCAGGGGCGATTCGTGGAAGCTCACCGACAAGGCCCTCGACGAGTTGCGAAGCAAGAAGTACCCGAACTTGCTGCGGGGGTAGTTGCGTATAGCTTCGGCGACGAGAGCGCGCACTTCGTATGTGGTCGCTGCACGCTGGTCCAGGGGCGAGCGAGGTCACGGTGCGTTTGACCGATCATCGCGAGTACACGGCACGGCCAAGGTCCTAGGCAGCGATGCGCGCAGTGACGTGGCCGTCATCAAGATCGAGGCCCAGAATCTGCCGACGGTGAAGCACTCGAGGAGTGGAGTCCACCTTTGAGTTGGGGCAGTTTGTAAGAGGTCGCCCTGTGACTATTCAAAAAAAGAATTAGGACCCCGTCAATGACTGCCGCACGAGTTGGCTGATGACACGGATCAAACGATCTGCCTCGACAGGTTTTGATAGGTGGTCGTCAAAGCCGGCGGCGAGGGCGTTTCGACGGTCCTCCTGGCGGGCAAAAGCCGTGACTGCGATGGCGGGTAGCTGCGCCAAGGACTCCTCTTGCTCCACTTGGCGCAGCTGGCGGATCAGCGAATAGCCGTCTTCGTCTGCCATGCCAATGTCCGCAACGATGATATGCGGACGCTCCATTGCGAGCGCCTCCCGCGCATGTTGGGCCGAATCCGCGGTCCGGACCTGCGCGCCGACTTGTTCGAGCAGGCGCGCAGTGGCCTCGCGTGCCGTGGACTCGTCTTCCACCAGTAGTACCCGAATTCCATCAAGGTGGACTCCTTGCACCAAACTGTTAATTGTCGGCTCGGCGTCATCGTCGGCTCGCTGTCGCTCGAGCGGCAGATAGATGGTGAATGTGGCACCACGACCTTCGCCCTCGCTATAGGCGCGAATGGTGCCGCCGTGCAACTCAACCAACTGTTTGGCGATGGCCAGTCCCAAGCCGATTCCGCCGTGCCGGCGGCTTGGGCTGGCATCAGCTTGACGAAACCGGTCAAACACCTGCGGCAGAAATTCAGGTGAAATTCCCACTCCAGTATCGCGGACCTCGATCTCCACGCTGCCTTCGATCCGCCGTGCTCGCACGGATACCTCGCTCCCATCGGGGCTGAATTTGACGGCGTTGGCGAGAACGTTCCAGACGACCTGCTGGATGCGCTCCGGATCGACCCGGACGATTCCCACCTCGTCGCTCAGCTCGACATGTAGCGCAATGCGCCGTCCTGCGGCCAGCGGCCGGATGGTTTCGATAGCCGCTCCGATCGAATCCGCCAACCGGACGTCTCGGACGGCAATCCGTAACTGGCCCGTGGCCATTCGCGAAACATCCAGGAGATCCTCGATCAATTGTTGCTGCGCGAGCGCGGCGCGATCGATCATTTGTCCGCCGCGGATCACATCCTCACCGCGTACACTGCCGTTGGCGAACATGCGCGACCACAGTCGAATCGTATTCAATGGGGTGCGCAGCTCGTGACTGACGGTCGAGATGAATTCATCCTTGGCCCGGTTGGCGCCCTCCGCCCGCACGCGCAATTGCTGTGCGGACTGCAAAGCCTCCTGTAGGCGCGCGTCGTTTGCCTGACGCTCGCTCTGATCGCGCATGACTTTGACGAAACCCCGCAGCCTGCCGCGCGCATCGTATGCCGAGGTCAGTACGCCACTCGCCCAGAAACGGCTGCCATCCTTGCGGATATGCCAACGCTCATCGACAGCCCGTCCGGACTCCGCCGCCCGACGCATTTCCTGCTCGGGTATCGCGGCCGCCCGATCTTCGGGCGTGAAGAGAACGGCGCCCGACTGCCCCATGATGTCCTGCTCGCGATAGCCGGTGAGCCGCTCCGCCCCGCCATTCCAACTCACCACGTTGCCCTGTGGGTCCAACATGAAGATCGCAAAGTCCCGCGCGCTCTCCACCAAGAGCCGAAAGCGCTCTTCACTCTCCTCGAGCGCCGCCTGAGCGCGTTTGCGCTGGGTCACGTCCCAGAAGGCGGCCACGGCGCCGACCACGTTCCCCGCCGGATCGCGCACCGGGGAGGCGCTCATCGCCAAAGTCACGCGGCTGCCATCAAAACGCGTGAATTCGATCTCCTCATCCAGCACGGTTTCGCCGCCCGCCAACGCCCGTGCGATCGGCCACTCGTGGGACTCGTAAGGCCGAGCATCGGCATGAAGCACACGCAGGGCCGTGAAGGCCACCGACCACTCCTGCCCAATAAAAGGTAAGGGGAACGCATAATTGAAGAGCTGCGCCGCGCGTAAATTGGCCAGAATCAACTTGCCAGACGAGCTCTCCACCATCAGCACGGCCGCGGGGAGCTGTTCGACAATGGCCTGAAGACGCGTCTGGGCGGATGCGATCGCTTGCCCCGCCTGCTTGCGGGCAGTGATTTCGATGAAGGTGATGACGACGCCGGCGATGCGGTTGTCTTCGGTTCGATATGGCAGGGTACGGCGCACGTACCAGCGACCACTGTGGCTGTAAACTTCGGCCTCCCGCGGCGATAATTTTGCCAACACCTGCCCGGCGTCGCCGATGAGATCGCCATCGTCGAACTTTTGCGCCAACTCTGCCAGGGGGCGTCCGACATCGCCGGCCCTGAGTTGCAATAAATCGCTCACGGCCGGCGTGAAACGGCGCACACACAGTTTAGTGTCCAGAAACACCACCGCGATATCGGTACTGCTCAACAGGTTGTCGAGGTCGGTGGTGAGGCTTTCGAGCTCCAGAATCTTGGTGTGAAGTTGCGTGTTGACGGTGAGGAGCTCTTCGTTCAGGGCCTGCAATTCCTCTTTGCCGGTTTGCAACTCCTCGTTGGCGCTCTGCAACTCTTCATTAACCGAGGTGACCTCCTCGTTGGCCGCCTTGAGTTCCTCATTGCTAGCCTCGAAGGCCTCGACACTGCTCTGCAGCTCGCGGCGTAAGATGCGCACCTCGTCCTCCAGCGCCGAGTCAGGCTCGAGGTTTGGCGCGGTTGGGATCGGTCTTGGCGCACGTTCCTGTGCTGTCAGCGTGCCTTCGTCCGAGCCGGTAGGGGGGGAGACGAAGCTCACGTAAAAGTGCATGGGCGGACGATTGCTCAATGGTCCGGCGATAACTCGCGTCAGGCCGGTCTGCTCAGAGGAGTCGATCTGTACAGTAATCGAGCCCTTCTCGGCTATCGCCTGGCGCAGAGCTTTGCGTACCGAGGACCGGAACGCAGGTCGCACAACGTCCAGCAGTGCATGCGTGGCCTCGCCAGAGGGGTGTTGCAGGTAGGGCTCCGCGTCGCCGTGGAAGTACAGGATACGTTCGTTGGAATCCACGACCGCAGTGGGAGGTCCGAATTTCTGCAGCAGCTCCGACTGAATCAACATCGTCGTGGATGGCCGGCCGATAGAGGTGGGTAGCGTAGGGACCGCGTCTCGGACTTCCGGCAGGCGCGCACCGAACGTCGGCAGATCGGTAGAGAAATACGATGCGGCCCCGCCGCGGCGGTAGATGCGCCAGCGTTTACTCACCAGTTCGAACAGCGCTTCCGCATGGCCGAGTGACTCGGCGTTGCCCAGCAGCAGGTAGCCCCCGTTGCGGAGCGCGAAATGCAGCAGTGCCAGCGTGCGCCGCTGTGCCTCGGGCTCGAGGTAGATGAGCAGGTTGCGACAGGTGACAATGTCCACCCGCGAGAACGGCGGATCACGCAACACATCCTGCGGGGCGAACACCACTTGGTCGCGCAATGCCTTCTTGATCCGATAGGCATGTTCGTCCTTGTCGAAGAATTTCTCCAGCCGCTGGGGCGACAGGTCCCCCTCGACGCCTCCGGGATAGACACCCGCCCGCGCGAGCGCCAGGGATTTATCCGCGGTATCGGTCGCAAAAATATTTACATTGATTTCCTTGCCGGCCCGCTCGGCTTCTTCCGCGATCAACATCGCAAGCGTATAGGCCTCTTCACCGCTTGCGCAGGCGGCTACCCAGGCACGCAGTGTCGCGCCGGGTTCCGCTTGGTCCACCAAGGGCCGGACCGCCGCTTCGCGGAATGCTTCCCAAGCTGCCGGGTCGCGAAAGAACCCGGTGACGTTGATCATCAGATCATTGGCCAGTGCGATGACTTCTTCGGGCTTGTCGCGCAAGCGGACGGCGTAGTCCTTCAATTCCGCGTTACCGGCCAGTCCCATCCGGCGCTGTATTCTGCGCAACACCGTCGGAGGCTTGTACGCCGAAAAGTCATGCCCGGTGCGAGCGCGGATGATGGCAATGATCTCGATTAACTGCTGACGATGACGTTCGAGCTCCCGCGCGGCCCGAGCGCCACCTTCCGGATCGGGTTCGAGGTAGGGTTGCTGCACGTACCGCAGCAGCACCGTCGGAATCTCCTCCACCTTGAGAACCTGATCCGCATAGCCGGCGTGGATGAGACTCTGCGGCATCGCCGGGAAATCGGCGGTATCGGGATCCTGCGCAATGCACAGTCCACCGGCCGCTTTGATCGCTTGAGCGCCCGCGCTGCCGTTAGTTCCCGTGCCCGATAGCACTACGGCAATCGCACGCTCGTGTTGCTCACGCGCCAGGGAGCGAAAGAAGTCATCAACGGGGCGGCGGTGACCGCGCTTTTCAACGGGCTCGCCGAGGTGGAGTGCCCCGCCGGTCAGCGTCACGGTATGCCCCGGTCGGATGACATAGACGTGGTTGGGCTCCACCCGCATCCCTTCTTCGATCTGCCGCACGGGCATCGAGGTACATCGACCCAGAATGTCCGCCATCAAGCTCTCGTGCTCCGGGGACAGATGCTGGATCACGACGTATGCCAGGCCACTCTGGGGTGGGACTGCGGCAAAGAAGGTCCGTAGGGCTTCCACGCCGCCGGCTGAGGCCCCAATGCCAACTACCGGGAAGTCGAGCCTTGCCCGGCGGCTGAAATCAACCGGGGCGGCGGCCTCATCCGGGGTGCCGGAAGGTGTCGGGGCCGGCGCCCCCGTATCAACTGACGTCATGGCTATCCCGCGAACTCGTTAGGATTTTATAAGACGTTGTGCTCGAACAGCCGGGAATGGACCGCCTGCGCGGCAGTCCCAGCCATCATCCCCCGTGCGACGTCGTAGCTTGATTATGTCACTCGGTATGCGCAAGCATGACAGCACTTGTTTGGCGCGCTCGGGATTCTCACACGACCTTGGGGGGATTCCTTTGTGCCGCAGCTCAGTTGAAGTCTCCGTTGAATCTGGCAGCACGGCATTAGCACGAAACTTGCTCGAGCCTTGCATGCCGAGCCCACCCGCGTCCTCCAGTCGCGAGCCTGCCGGTCCCTTCTGGCATATTGAAGCGCTCAGCGGGATAGCTCTGCTCCTTTGCGCGGCGGCGGCGCTCGTCTGGGCGAACTCACCCTGGGATTTTGCCTACGAGCGACTATGGCAAGTGCAGTTACCGGTGGGAACCGGACGCTATACCTTCTCCCGCTCGCTCCATTTCTGGATGAGCGACGGGTTGATGGCGCTGTTCTTTCTGATGGTAGGTCCTGGAGATCCGGCGCGAGCTTCATGAGGGCACGCTGGGCCGCGTGAAGGTTGCAATCCTGCCCGTGATCGCATCCTTGGGCGGGGTGGTTGTGCCGGCACTGATCTTCCTGACTCTCAATCGAGACTCCATATTCAGACAGGGTTGGGCCATTGCGACCGCGACCGACATTGGGTTTGCCACCGGGGTACTCGCGCTGCTCGGT
>CAZDTG010000026.1:0-31153 GCA_964508005.1 uncultured Steroidobacteraceae bacterium | reverse complement strand
CGCTGCTCGGTGTCAGACTTCGTTGGTGCGCGTTGCCCCCATGCGTCGATATGAAGGGGATTCTGGTCGTCGGTTGCGTGGCCGGCATGGGATTCACGATGTCACTTTTCATATGCCAACTTGCTTTTGACGGTGACCTCCTGGCAGCCGCGAAGCTCGCGGTGCTGATTGGGTCCACCTTGGCGGCGCTTTTGGGTTCACTTTGTGGCATCGCGTTTCTTAAGGCAGTGCCCCGCGCCCCGAGCGGCTAATTCCTAACCGCCGCCGTGCATCAGTCGTGACAAGAAGAATCGACCCCTGCGGTTTGGGCGGATCGTTGCGGAACCGCGCGCCGTAAGAGCAAAGCGCCGTGCGGCGCGACGCGTATCGTCTCTGCATCCGCCGGTGCAACGGTGCGCGTCCCGGTGAGCAGATCTTCCGCCCACCATGCAACGTTGGAGGTGCGCCGCTCGTGAATGGATCGTACCGGAAAATCGAATCCGAAGACCCCGAAGTTCAACACCAGGGTGACGTCCTGATCGGGGTTCGGAGCCGCGCGATTGTAGGCCAGCACCGAATCCTCATGGCTCGTAGGGATGAGTCGCAGAGTTGCAGCATGGAGCGCCGGCACCTCCCGGCGCAGCTTCGTGAGGCGAGTGTATAGCGCCGTAAGGTGATCCGGATCGCTCCAGTCGAGCGGCGCCGGATGGGCATAGGGCTCGAAGGAGGCGCCAACCTCGTCGCCGGCGTAGATCAAAGGTATTCCCGGAATGGTGAACAGCAACGCGGCAGCCAACCGGGTGTCCGCCAGGCTGTGAGTGGCGATGAAGCGTTTCCCAGTGTCGTTGTTGTTGAGAAAGTGGAGCACTCCCGTAGCGTCGTCGAGTCCACGCCCTCCATTGGTGAGGGCCATACGTAGTATTCGCAAGTTGGGTAGCTCCCCGGGCGGCCCGAACACGCCGTGCCAGGCCCAATGGCCCAGTTGGCCCGTCCAGTCGTAGGTTGCGTCAAAGCCGTGACTCATATAATAGGGATCGCGCGCCGTGGCTTCGGCCAGCAACAGGCTATCCGGACGTATCCGCTCCACCTCTAATCGCATGACCGGCCAGAACGAGGGATCGCGCTCGCGAACCGCCCAGGCGGCATCGGCCCGGAAGCCGTCGATCTGAAACTCGCGGAACCAGTGGGTGACAGCAGCCAGCATGTAGTTGCGCACCTCGGCGTCGTTGTAGTTGAGGTTCTCAAGCGAGGTCCAGTCGAAGTAATGCACCGGCTGCCCGTGACTGTCGCGCTCGAACCAGTCGAAGTAGGGTGAGCGTTGCCCGAATCGCGTCGCATCGACGAAATAGGGGTGCTGCTTCGCCAGGTGATTGGTGACAAAGTCGAGCAGAACGCGTAGCCCGCGGGCGTGCGCCTGCTGAATGAGCGCCTGCAGTTGCGCGGCGGAACCCAGACTTGGGCGCAGGCGGAAGGGATCCGTCAGCGAATACCCGAAGTCTCCGGGGGGCGCGTCCGTGATCGGCGCTAGCCACAAGGCCGTTGCACCCAGGCGCGCGATCTGTTCGAGATGGCGCGTGATGGCGGGCAGCCCGTCGCGGCCGAAAAGAAACGGCGCCGCACCGTACAGGATCGTGCAGGCTCTCCAGTCCGGGTGATCATGCAACGGATCGAAAGCGACGACTCCGGCTCCTCCCACCCGGAATAGAATCGTCGTCTGGTCACTGCGTCCGGCCGTGTCCGTGACAGTCAAGCTGACTCGGTAATCGCCCTCGACCTTCGGTGAACGCAAACGCAACAGGAGCCCGCGAGCGGAGCTCACAGACTCGACTCCCGCGGGGCCGGATTGCAATTGCAGCGGCGCGGGATTGGTGTCTGCCGCCTCCCATCTGTAGCGGCTGATGCGCGCCGGCAGCGCGGGCGCCACCTTGCTACCCGTCGCGTCGATCAACACCGACTCTCCCTGGATGCTCAGGGTCGCGGCAGCCCTGGGACGATCCGCCAGTCGCACGGTCCAGCTCTGTCTGACTGCGGCACCCACTCGTTTGCCGCCGCGCAGACAAACCGCTTGCACCGAGTTACCCCCTGCGACCAACGGAACCGTTGCAACGAAATGATCGTGAACGACCTGCGCGCTGACGCGCCCCCGCGCGGACAGCAGCGTGACGGTATCGCACGCCGAGCGAGTTATGGTCCCCGATATGACTTTAGCGAAGGTCCAGGCGTCGCCACCGTGAGTGTCGAATCGCAGAATCTGCGTGGACGTGGCACCTGCAACACTGGTTGCCAGATACAGCGTGAGCAGTACCGAAGGCCGTCCGGTATTGTGCGATATCACCCCTCGATCACTCGGCACTGGCGCAGCATCCAGTAAAATGTTGCTGCGCCAGCCCTAGGCTCCGCAAGCGATATCCTTCGCTCGCCGCCTACCGCAGTGTCCGCGGACGTCGGCAGAATCATCGTGCCGTACGCCCTTCCGACTTGCGGCTTCGCTTGGAGTGAGCGCGGCCGCCGCCGTCCGCGTCGCCGGCGTTGTCCTCTTCTCCTTCCTGAGAAGGCTCTGACTGTTCGGACAGCAGCGCGGGCGTGATCTCCTTTTCTGCCAGCGCACTCAGTTTCTCGTCGAATGGCCCTCCCTGCTGCAGAGCCCGGTCCATCGCGCGGCTCGCCGTCTCCTGCATCACCGCTCGCGCCAACGCTCGCGCCGTCCCCCATGCCGCCATACAGTAGTGCTCCGCCTTTTGCATCGCGCCAATCAATACGGCATCAACGCCGGTCCGCGCTCGATCTCCTGGACGTGTTCGCGTGCGTCGTTGATCAGTCCTTCCGCCGCGACGTTCCTCTTGCGGCCCGGACTTTCGTCGAGCTCGTCGAACTCGTCGAACACACTTTCAATGTCGCCGATGATCCGCTCGCCTTCCTCGAGGCGCTCATCGAGCATCTCCCGCAGCGTCTGCGACTGCGCAGCCTCGCTTAAACGCGGCAACTCGCGCGCCAGCCGGTTTTTCGGCGCTGTGAATCTCCTGCAGTTCCAGAACCAACAGCTCGTTGGCGTCCGGCGCGCTCTTGTCTTTTCTGGAGCGCTGTGTGGATTGGGATCTGGTGGCCATGGCATTCTCCGTGTCTAACATGGGTTGGAAGTGCGTAGTCACGCACCAGCGAGCACAACGGAGTGGGCGCAAGGTCGTTCCGATCCGCATTCCATCGGCACGCCGCTTGCGATACGCGGATTCAGCACCAGCGAGTGTTCAAACCTGCCTGCGATTTGCGTGAGCGTCGTCGACATTATTCTGGGCCGCAGGCTCGCTAATCGAGAGCAAGAGCGAAGGAAGCTGGGTGCCTTCGAGGGGCTTCCGGCGATGGGCCTCGACGGTCTCGGCTCCTGCGCTTACGGTCCCGAAGCCGCTCTGACGATCCTCATGCCGCTGGGGGCGGGCGGCCTCTATTACATCGGCTGGGTGATGGCACCGATCGTAGGATTGCTGCTGATCCTATTTGCCTCCTATTGGCAAACGATCCGGGCCTACCCGAGCAATGGTGGCGCTTACATTGTGGCCCGCGAGAATCTCGGACGCGAGCTAAGTCTGTTGGCGGCCGCTGCTCTCATGATCGACTACGTTCTCAATGTTGCCGTAGGCATTTCGGCGGGGGTTGGGGCGCTGGTATCCGCCGTTCCGGCGTTACATCCGCACATCCTTGCGCTCTGCTTGGGCATTCTGGCGTTGACCACCATAGTGAATCTGCGCGGTACTCTCGACGCGGGTCGACTGTTCGCGGCTCCGACTTATCTGTTCGTCGTCAGTTTCATGCTCATTCTCGGCATGGGCGTCTTCAAGGTATTGACCTCGACGGATCATGTATCTCCCGTGGTAGCACCCCCGGCTTTGCCCCCCGCTACCGAGGGAGTGGGTGCCTGGCTGCTGCTGCGCGCGTTCGCCAGCGGATGCACCGCCATGACCGGCGTGGAGGCGGTGAGCAACGGGATGACCGCGTTCCGCGACCCGCCTGTCAAATATGGACACCGCACTCTTACCGCTATTGTAGTGATCCTTGGAGTGCTCCTGGCCGGCATCACCTACCTGTCGAGCTCATACGGTATCGCCGCCATGGATCAGACACGTCCGCAATACCAGAGTGTGCTCTCGCAACTCGCCCATGCGATAGTCGGTAGCGGTTGGCTCTACTACGTTGCGATCGGCTCGGTATTGTGTGTCTTGGCCTTGTCGGCCAACACGAGCTTCGTAGATTTCCCCCGTTTGTGCCGCACCGTGGCAGCGGACGGTTTCCTGCCGAAGTCGTTTGCTATCGCCGGTCACCGACTCGTCTTTTCGGTGGGTATTCTCTATCTGGCCACGGCGGCCGGCCTGCTGTTGTTGATTTTCGGCGGCATCACGGACCGCTTGATTCCGCTGTTCGCCATTGGCGCGTTCCTCACGTTCACCCTGTCGCAGACCGGTATGGTCTGTCACTGGCAGCGGGCCCTCAAAAGCCCGTCAGGCAAGCCCAGCCAGCGCACGCACCTTTGGATCAACACGGTGGGCGCGCTCGCCACGGGAACCGCGCTGCTCGTGATCATCGTCGCAAAGTTCGCGGCAGGCGCCTGGATCACCCTCGTCGCAATCCCGGCAACCATCGCGCTGCTGAAAGGCATCAACAACTACTATGAGGCGCTGGGGAGCCGCTTGCGCGATCCTACGCCACTGCGGCTCGTCGATACGAGACCGCCGCTGATTATCATTACGACCGCGAGCTGGAGCAAGTTGACCGACAAGGCGCTGCGGTTTGCGTTGAGCATGTCTCCCGATGTATTCGCCGTACACCTGACACAGCTGGTAGGTCCCGACAGCGAGGAGCACGATCTCACACTGAGATCCCGGTGGCGAACCTACGTAGAGGAACCTGCAAAGGCTGCAGGGCTCCGACCTCCTCGCCTGATTACCCTGCAGGCTCGCTATCGGGCAATGTACACGCCCCTGCTCGAGCTCGCCAGGGAATTGGAGGCGGCCACGGGAAGACGAATCGCAATATTGATTCCCGAGGTCGTCAGACAGCGATGGTATCAGTACCTGCTGCATACATTCCGCACTGCCCGGTTGCAATCCCAATTGCTGAAGCACGGCGGGCCCTCGTTGATTGTCATGAGAGTGCCGTGGTACCTCGATCCGCCGCTGCCGAATGACTCGCAGCGCCGCTGAGCTCGCGGATCAGCTCTGCGCCCACTCGCGCGAGCACCGACTCCCAATCCCCCGCCGGACTCTGCCTGAACAGTCGCATGGTCGGATACCAGGGCGTGTCCTCGCGATCCTCCATCCAACGCCAATCCGCGTCGCGCGGCAGCAGCGTCCAGGTTTTTACTCCCAGCGCCCCCGCCAGATGGGCGGACAGAGTATCCACGCAAATCAACAGATCCAGCGCGCGCAGCTCGGCGGCTTCCTCGACGATATTCCCGATCGGCGGCACCGCGGCGCGGGCTCCGCTCCAGCCGGCGAGCGCGGGCCCTCTCTGCAGGATCTGGAAGTCGATGCCCTCCAGCTCCGTCAACGCTCTCATCAGCTCTGCAGGTATCGAGCGGCGTACGTCCCACGTCCCTGACTGCCACACGAGCCCAACACGCGGCCGCGCCCCATACGCCCTTCGGTGTGGCTGGGCATTAACCTGGATGTAGGGAATCGTCGCCGGCAGCGTTGCCGGCGTTACCCGGAAGGCGTGCGCGAGCTCCATCACCTCGATGTCGATGTCGTAATCCCCCTCGTAGGCAGGGTCGTCGAGCTCCGCCAGGGCATCAACTCCAGCCACCGGTTCCAACAGCGGTAACAGCTGCGCTTGCGCCAGGAGGGTGACATGAGTTGCCGTTTGCCTTAGCAGCGGAATAAAGCGGACGAATTGAATCGTATCGCCTAAGCCGTGATAACACCGCACCAGCACGCGCTTGGCGGTGAGAGAGCTGCCGTCCCAAACCCATTGCAGATGGCGCGGCAGCCATTCGCCGCTTGCATCGCGCGGCTGCCGTCCGCGGCGCGCCTCACGAACGCGATCACTGACACGCCAGGCGGCCTCCCAATCGCCGCGACGCATGTGTGCCATCCACTGATCCGCAGGTTGCAGAGAGTTTTGCTCCATCACCTGGAAAATCATACAACGGCGCGCGTTATTTTTTGCAATGTTGGTACTGGATTGGAGCCGGTGGCTCCGTCCGCCGCTCACCGCTGCAGGTAGATGTGAGCCCGTCCGCGCTCGCTCCCCTATTACCCCATGTTAGTAGTCAACGCATAGCGGGCACGCCGTGACAGCTCCAGCGTGTATGATCCGCGCAACGTGCGAAGCCGCCCGGTGCGATCCTCGTGCGCGTGACCTGCCGCACAGCACGTGGCAAGGCTCTCGGATTAACTTAAGTTGGTGGATACTTCCAGCGAGCCTTGCGCCCGGCAAAGCGGCGCCGTACTGCACCTCTACCGCGATCTGTGGCGACTCTTGAGCGGCACGCGTCGTACTTTTACCGGTGCCGTCGTACTTTTGATCGGGGCACAGGTGATCCTGCTCGCCATTCCGTATCTATCGGGCAGAGCGCTCAACGCATTGCAGTTAGGCGGGGCTGAGGGCGGCGGCAGGATGGCTTTTCGTGGCACTGCTCGTGGCCTGCTGCAGCTGGGTACTGCATGGGCCCACCCGCTTCCTGGAGCGCAATGCCGCCCTCACGATCCGGCGGCGGATGTCCTCGCAACTGCTCGCACGATTGTTCGAGCTGCCGTTGAGTTGGCACGAATCCGATCATTCCGGAGCGACTGCCCACCGCGTACAGCAGAGCACTCACGCACTGTCCGGCTTCGCGCAAAGCCAGTTCATCTACCTCAACAGTGCCGTTCGACTGGTGGGGCCATTAGCGGCACTGTTCTGGGTGCAGCCGCTCGTCGGCGCGGCGGCGGTGACGGGCTTCGTGCTGATCGTCCTGGCCGTGGCGGGTTTCGATCGGGCTATGCTGCGCTTGGCGAATGAGGAGAACGATGCCGAGCGGCGGTATTCCGCTACCCTCGTCGACACTCTGGGCAACACCGGCACCGTCTACGCTTTACGTCAGGCGCGGCAGGTCGCAGCCCGGCTCGAGCGGCGGCTGCTTGCCGTGTTTACGCCGCTGCGTAAGTCCATCGTTTTGAACGAAGTCAAGTGGTGTACCGTGGACCTCGCCACGCGGGTGCTGAACTGCTGTCTTGTTGGACTGTTCGTGTGGCTTGCCACTCGCGCGAGCGCGGCCAGCAGCATCGGGCGGCCACTGCTGCTGGGCAGCCTCTATATGGTGTGGGAGTACGCGCAGCAGGCGCCCGGGGTGATCGCCTCGATCGCCTCGCACTTCCAGACCTTTGCGCGCCAACAGGCGGACTACGCCAGCGCCGACGTCATTCGCAATACTGTCACGCATCCCATGCCGGTGCCCGGCACCTCCGCGGCAACGCCTTGGCGCCGCCTGGCTATTGGCGATCTGACCTTCAGGCATGAGGCGAGCCACAGCGGCGGCCCCGCACTGGAAAACCTGTCCTTGTCCCTCGAGCGCGGCAAACGTTACGCCCTGATCGGCGCGAGCGGCTCCGGCAAGAGCACCTTATTGCGGGTACTCGCCGGCCTCTATCCTGCCGAGCGCCTCGCTCTCACCCTTGACGGCGGCCCACCCCGGGTCGCACCCGCGGAAGCGGCGCAGATTCTGCGTGCGGGCACTACGTTGATTCCGCAAGATGCCGAGGTTTATGAAGGCACGCTCGCGGAGAATCTGGGACTGTGCGAGTCGGTTACCGGATCACCGCCACCGGCAACATACTCGAGGGCGCTGCAAACCGCCTGTGCGACTGACTTTGTAGAACCCACGCCGATCGGCCTGGAAGTGGGCATCGCCGAGCGTGCCGCCAACTGGTCCGGCGGCCAGCGTAGCCGTGTCGCGCTGGCACGTGGGATTTTCGCCGCGAGCGGCAGCGCCCTGGTGCTGATGGACGAGCCGACCGCAAGCCTGGACCCCGCCACCGAATCGCGTGTGTACACGAATTTATTTGCCACCTTTGCGGATGCGTGCGTCGTCTCGTCTATTCACCGTTTGAGTCTGCTGGGCCGATTCGACGAGGTGTTGGTCATGCGGGGCGGCCGGATCGTGTCGCAAGGCCCCCCGGACGAGCTCGCACTGAGTTGCCCAGAGTTTCAGCGACTCACGAGCTTGCAGTCGCAAGGCACGCAGCTTGCGCCTGCGGCCGCATGCGCGATTCATCCTACAAAGATCCCCGCGGTAATCTAGACACCAAGGTCAAGGAAACGCTCGCGAGCGCGGCGATGCGTCTCGCCCACGTTGGCGGGGAATACATCTTTGCTGCTCACGCTACGGCTCCGGATGTTGAATTTAAAATGCCGGGGCCGGACGGCGCGCCCAACTCCAACCCCGTCAGCACCACAGATCGTGCGGTCGAACGGCTGATTCGCGAGCAAATCGCCGCGCAGTTTCCCGATCACGCGATCATCGGCGAAGAGGAGGGCGTGACGCCGGGACGGGACTCGGCATTCACCTGGGTCATCGATCCGGTCGATGGAACAACTAACTTTGTCAACGGTTTGCCGCTGTTCGCCTGCTCCATCGGCGTCCTGTACCGGGCCTGGCCGATCGCCGGCGCCATCTGGTGTTCCTCCAGTCACGCCTTCTCGCCGGGCGTCTATCACGCCTGCGCGGGAGGGCCGCTGCAATTCGCCGGCGCGCCGTTGCGCCGACGGGCCCGCGGCGGTTGGCGCGGGCTGGCGAGCGAGCCGGGTAAGGCGCCGACCTACGCGGCGTTGTGGGATACACGCGTGCTTGGCTGCTCCACTCTCGAGTTCGCTTTTGTCGCCGCCGGGCTGCTGAGCTTCGCCTACCTCTCGCGTCCAAAACTCTGGGATGTTGCCGCCGGACTCGTTTTGCTGGAGGCGGCGCACTGCCGCGCAGTCGTGCCGCGGCCGGATCGCTGGAACACATTGTTGTATTTCAGCACGCCGGAGCAGGATCCGCTCGGCTACGCGTGCTGGAGTGAGCCCGTCTTGCTTGGCGATGAGCTTGCGCTCGAGCGGGCGCACGCGATTTACAAGCATCGTCGGTGAGCGTGTGCTTGCGAGCGGAATGGAATTTGCTCCGGCCGACCGTGACTCGCCGCGCGGGTGGACTAACAAACCAACAGACGAGGCAAGCGTGATCGAAGCTATAATGTTATGGAATGAGCCCAACAACAAGTCGCACTGGGACTTTGTAGAGTGCGATCCCGAGTGGCGCGCGTTCTCCGCTATGACGATCCTGGCCGGCCGCGCGGTGCGCACGGAGAGCAGTGTGCCGCGCGTGCTCGGCGGCATCTCTCCGATTGATCCCCTATTCATCACGCGCATGCAGGAGCAGGGCGTACTTGCGGAGGTGGATGCCGTCGCGGTGCACGGCTTTCCCCTCGACTGGAATCACTGGCGGCTCGATGAGTGGCCGCGGAAGCTCGCCGAGATTCGCGCCGTAACGGATCTGCCGTTGTGGGTCTCCGAAGTAGGTGTTTCGACATTCGGAGCGGACGAGGTGCAGGAGTTCGGCTTACAGCGTAGCGCCGAGCTGCTGTGCGGGCGAGCCGAGCGCATCCATTGGTACAGCTTGTACGATCTGCCGCGCGCATGGCCGGCGACGACCCGGCACAAGGAGGCGGAAGGCTCCTCGTACTATCGGCATTTCCACATGGGACTGTTACGTGAGGACGGCAGTCCGAAACCCGCGGCCGCGCTGTTTCCGCAATTCACCCCGGAGCTGGGGATCTGCCAATGGTTTCATTTCGAGGATCATCGTTTGGATGATGCGGTGCGCTGGCTGCGCCGCCTGGGCGTCAAACATCTGCGTACCGGACTGAGCTGGGCGGATAGCCTGCGTCCCGGGGCACTTGCATGGTTCGACCGCCAGATGCGCGCACTGGAGGAGTTCTCGGTAACCGTCACCTTCTGTTTCACACCGGAAGCGCGCGGCGTGCGGCCACATCATACCAGCCCCCCGCTCGACATCGCGGAATTCGCCGAGTTTTGCGCAAGCATGACCCGCAGATATGCACCGGACCGCATGCCCCATGCGTCGCTGGCGCGACTCGTACCCGTTGACATAGAACATAGGAAGAGCGCTCCATGGCCAGTGAATTGAAGCAATCGCCGCCGGTGTTGGTGGCCGGAGGGGCCGGCTTTCTGGGCTCCCACCTGTGTGAGCGGCTCGTCCAGCGTGGCTGTGCGGTGCTTTGTATGGACAGCTTCATTACCGGTGAGTTGACGAACGTCATGCATCTCACCCGCGAGACTTCCTTTCTCGTGCATCGACATGACATCAGTGAGCCGTTCGAGGTGAGCGAGGTCGGTGCCATCTTCAATCTGGCATGCCCGGCTTCCCCGGTTCATTACCAGGCGGACCCCATTCATACCACCATGACCAGCGTGTGCGGTACCTATAACCTGCTGGAGATGGCACGGCGCCGGCATGCGCGCATGCTGCAGGCATCGACCAGCGAGGTGTACGGAGATCCCGCGGTGCATCCACAATCGGAAAGTTATTGGGGCCACGTCAATCCGACCGGATTGCGTGCTTGTTATGATGAGGGTAAGCGTTGCGCGGAGAGCCTGTGCTTCGACTACCACCGCAGGCACGACGTGGACGTGCGTGTGGCGCGGATTTTCAACACCTATGGACCTGGAATGCAGGTCGGGGACGGGCGGGTCGTTTCAAACTTCATCGTCCAGGCGCTGCGCAACGAGCCCATCACGATCTATGGCAAGGGCGAGCAGACGCGCTCCTTCTGTTATGTCGATGACCTGATCGAGGCACTGCTCGCCTTCATGGACGCGCCGTCCCAGGTTCTCAGCCCCATGAATCTCGGCAATCCTGAGGAATTTACCATCCGGGATCTGGCTGAGCTGGTGGTCGAGCTCACGGGTTCCCGCTCGCCTACGAGGTTTCTGCCGCTGCCGCACGATGACCCCACTCAGCGTTGCCCCAACATTGATCTGGCCCGCGCGCAGTTGGGTTGGCGGCCCCGCATTCGCCTGCGAGAGGGGTTGGTGCGCACCATCGACTATTTCGATCGAGTGCTGCGGAGAACGCAGCCGCCGCGCGCCGCGGCCGCTGTCGGCGCGGGACCGCACCTCCCGCGCAGAAAGGGCAGGCCGGTCAAAACGCCACCGGAAGCCGGTGCCCCCTTGGCGCAAGTCACTCTGGAGCTCGATCGTGTCAGACATTGAACGGGTGCTCATCACCGGCGGCGCGGGTTTCATCGGCTCCCATGTCGCTGACGCACTGTTGGCGCGAGGCTACCGGGTTCGCGTGCTCGACAATCTGACGGAGCAGGTGCACGGAAGTGATGGAGGATTTCCCACATATCTCGATCCCGAGGTGGAGACCCTTCAAGGTGACATGCGCAATCGCCGGGACGTGGAGTGCGCGCTCTCGGACGTCGATGCGGTATTCCACTTTGCCTCGGCCGTGGGGGTTGGGCAAAGCATGTACGAAATTGAGAAATACGTCGATGTGAACAATCGTGGCACGGCGGTATTGCTCGAGGCACTGCGCCGCCGTCCTCTCGCCAAGCTCGTCGTGGCATCGAGCATGAGCATTTATGGTGAGGGACTGTATCGCGACGCGGAGACTGGGCAAACGTACTCGCCGCGCCCCCGCTCGCTCACACAATTGAAGGCAGGACGTTGGGATCTGGCGAACGCACAGGGCGCGGTACTCGAGCCGGTGGCCACACCGGAAGACAAGCTGCCCATGCCGGAGTCGATCTATGCCTTGTCCAAATATGATCAGGAAATGATGTGCCTGCTCTTCGGGCGCGCATACCAGGTGCCGGTGGCCGCGCTGCGTTTCTTCAATGTTTATGGGGAGCGCCAGGCGCTGTCGAACCCTTACACCGGTGTGTTGGCGATTTTCGCCGCCCGTTATCTCAATGGACGGCCACCGGTCATTTTCGAGGATGGACGACAAAAGCGAGACTTCGTTCATGTCCGCGATCTGGCGGCGGGCTGTTTACTCGCGCTGGAAAGCGCTGCCGCTCGCGACGAGGTGTTCAACATCGGTGGCGGTACCGCCTACAGCGTGCTGGAGATCGCCGAGCGTCTCGGCAAGGTTCTCGGCAAATCCCACCTGGCACGGCAGGTCAATGGGAATTATCGGGCGGGCGACATCCGCAATTGTTTTGCCGATATCTCCAAGGCCGGCAGGGTGTTGGGATATCGGCCGGTGATCGCGCTGGAGGCGGGGCTGGAATCTCTGGCGGGCTGGTTGCAGGGGCGCATGGATGAGGATCGCTCGGAAGCGGCCGAGCGCGAGTTGCGGCATCATGGGTTGGTCGCATGAGCGCGCAAGGCGCCGGGCCCGTCGCGCTGATCACGGGCGGTGCCGGTTTTATCGGCAGTAACCTGGCGCAGCGCCTGCTGGCGCAAGGGAGGCGGGTTGTGGTGTTCGATAACCTGTCACGCGCCGGCGTGCGCAACAACCTGCGCATGTTACAGGAGCGCTACCCCGACCTGCTGGATATCGAGATAGCGGATGTTCGCGATGCGGGGGCGGTATCGCGAGCCATCGAGCGCGCTGATGAGATCTATCACCTGGCCGCGCAGGTCGCCGTCACCACGAGTTTGGAAGCTCCGGCGGAGGACTTTGAGATCAACGCGCGTGGCACGCTCAACGTGCTGGAGGCCGCGCGCCGGCGCCGACCCGCGCCCCCGCTGATCTTCACTTCCACGAACAAGGTCTATGGGGCCCTTGCGGATGTCCGCCTCGTCAAGAGCGGGCAGCGCTATCTGCCAGCGAACCCGCAGATCCGCGACCACGGCATCGGCGAAAGCCGATCGCTGGACTTTCACAGTCCCTACGGTTGCTCCAAGGGCGCCGCCGATCAGTACGTGCTCGACTATGCCCGATCGTACGGTCTGCCCGCAGTGGTGTTCCGGATGAGTTGTATCTACGGCCCGCACCAGTTCGGCAATGAGGACCAGGGCTGGGTAGCGCATTTTTTGATCCGGGCCCGCGAGGGCAACGTCCTGACACTTTATGGTGACGGCTGCCAGGTTCGCGATCTGCTTTATGTCGGCGATCTGGTAGAAGCTTTCGTTCTGGCCCGCTGCAACATTGCGCGCCTGGCGGGGCTGCCGTTCAACATCGGCGGCGGTCCGCATAACGCCGTGAGTCTGCTCGAGCTCATCGAGATGTTGCGCGATGAGCACGGGCTGCAGCCGGTCACGCAATTCGCGCCCTGGCGTACCGGCGATCAGCGCTACTATGTCACGGATACGCGGCGCTTCACCAACGCCACCGCCTGGCGGCCTGCCCGGTCGCCCGCCGAGGGTCTCGACCAACTCAGCCATTGGCTGGATGAGTCGAGCCTGGTGCGGCCGCAAAGGCGCGCCCCCTCCGTGACGGTGAGCCCATGATTGCCGCCACGTGTTCGCGCGCGGCGCGCTTTCGAGCTCCCGGTCAGATCGCGATCGAAGAGAGTGACCTGCGCCCACCTCAGCCAGGAGAGGTCCTGGTGCGGTTGGAGGGCTCCGGCGTCTGCGGCTCGAATCTGCCGGTATGGGAAGGCCGTCCCTGGTTCCGGTATCCGCTGGAGCCGGGCACGCCAGGCCACGAGGGTTGGGGCGTCATCCAGCAGGTGGGGGAGAGGATGCAGGGGTTCGCCGTGGGCGATCGTGTGGCGCTCCTTTCCGGGCACGCTTACGCCGAGCACGACTTCGCGACCGCCGAATCGCTCGTCAAATTGCCGCCGGCGCTGGCCGGAAAGCCTTTCCCCGGTGAGCCGCTGGCCTGTGCCGTCAATATTTTCAAGCGCAGCCACATTCAGGCCGGCCAGAACGTGGCGATTGTGGGCATCGGCTTCCTGGGAGCTGCCTTGACCTCGTTGGCGACTCGGGCCGGCGCGCGCGTCGTGGCTCTGTCGCGCCGTCAATTCGCCTTGGATATGGCACAGGCTTGCGGAGCCTCAGCCGCCATCGGTCTCGATGAGCCCTGGCACGCTGCGCAGGAGGCCAAAAAGCAGGTCCCCGCCCATGGCTATGAGCGTGTGATCGAATGCGTCGGGTCCCAGGCGGCGCTGGATATCGCCTCGGAGCTCGCAGGCGTACGTGGCCGCCTCGTGATCGCGGGTTACCACCAGGACGGCGAGCGGCGAGTCAATCTGCAGCAGTGGAATTGGCGTGGCCTCGACGTGGTCAATGCCCATGAGCGCGATCCGACGCAATACCGTGTTGGTATGGAGGAAGCGATCGAGCTCGTAGTCGGCGGCCGGTGGGATCCATGGCCGCTGTTCACCCACCGGTTCCCACTCGAGGAGATTGCCACTGCGTTTGCATTCTTGGCCAATCGCCCGGCAGGGTTTCTCAAGGCGCTGGTGATGTGCTCATGACGGCGATCCTACAGACAGGGCGTCCGCGCCTCGGCTTTGCGGGGGTGGGGTGGATTGGTCTGAACCGCCTGAGCGCGGTGGCGGCCGAAAATACCGCGGACATTGTTTGCATTACCGATGTCGATGCCGACTCCGCGGCCCGCGCGGTCAAAGCCGTGCGCACGCGAGCGCACGGGTCGCAGCCGGTGCGCGTGGCGCACTCGTTCGATGAGTTGCTGGCAGAGGATCTCGACGGCGTGGTCATCGCCACTCCGAGTGGCCTGCACGCGCAGCAGACGATTGCCGCGCTGGAGCGCGGGCGCGCCGTGTTTTGTCAGAAGCCCCTGGCGCGCACGGCCGCAGAGACGGCATGGACCCTTCAAACCGCACGCTGCCGCGATCGTCTGCTCGCGGTGGATTTCTGTTATCGCACGGTCGCGGGCATCGGGCAACTGGTGGAGCTGGCTCGTCGCGGTGCCACTGGCGAGATCTTTGCCGCCGACCTGGTGTTTCATAACGCTTATGGTCCCGATAAGCCCTGGTTCCATGATCTCGAGCAGTCTGGGGGCGGCTGTGTGATGGACCTCGGCATTCACCTCATCGATTTGTTGTTGCTGGTGTTGAATTATGCGCCGCTCAGCGCCGTGCGCAGTCGGCTCTATGCCGGCGGCAAGCTGTTGCCCAAGCCGATCGCGCAACTGGAAGACCATGCATTGGCCGAAGTTGAGTTTGCGACGGGCGCAACGGCGCGGCTGGCGTGCTCCTGGCGCCTTTCCGCGGGTCAGGATGCGATCATCGAAGCCTCGTTTTACGGTACCCGCGGCGCGGTGATGCTACGCAACGTTGCCGGCTCATTCTATGACTTCACCGTCGAGCATTGCGAGGGCACGCGGCGGCATACGCTCGCATCTGGACCGGACGACTGGGGCGGCCGGGCCGTGAACTCGTGGGCGCGGCAACTCGCCGCCGGCTCGGGATTTGATCCGCAGTCCGCCAGGCTGCAGGACGTGTCGGCTGTGATCGACGCCATCTACGGCAGGCAATGAAGATTCTTCTCACAGCTGATCCGATCGGAGGGGTCTGGAGCTACGCTCTCGAGCTATGCGGTGCGTTGCGGGCCTTCGGGACGCATGTAGCATTGGCTACGTTGGGAAGGGCACTGACAGAAACCCAACGCGTGCAGGCCGCGGCGCTCCCCAATATCACCTTGCATGAATCAAACTTCCGCCTGGAATGGATGCCGGAGCCGTGGGACGATCTGGCGCGGGCCGGCGACTGGCTCCTGGAGCTCGAGGCCCGGTGCCGGCCGGATATCGTGCACCTGAATCACTTGGTGCATGCCGACTTGGAGTGGCGCGCCCCCGTAGTGAGTGTCGGTCATTCGTGTGTATTGTCGTGGTGGTCTGCTGTGCGCGGTGGCTGCGCGGGACCTGAATGGTCCACCTATGAGCGGCGCGTAACGGAGAGCTTGCAAGCGGCTCGCTGCGTGGTCGCCCCGACGCGCGCGATGTTGGCGTCACTACTGCGTTATTACGGGCCTTTCCGACAGACCGCGGTCATCTACAACACCCGTAATGGGCAGGTATTCAGCTCGAGCTTCGGGCGCAAGGAACCCCTGGTGGTCTGTGCCGGTCGCCTCTGGGACGAGGCAAAAAATGTTGCCGCATTGGCCGCGGTGGCCCCGCATGTGAACGCCCCGGTGTTGCTCGCCGGGGAGTGCCAGGGACCGCACGGGAACTGTGCGACGATTATGGGAGTGCGCGTGCTGGGCCACCTCGATCCCGAGGCATTGGCATCGTTGTACGCGAGGGCGGCGATCTACGCCTTGCCGGCACGCTACGAGCCGTTCGGCTTGACCGCGCTCGAAGCGGCGCTGTCCGGTTGCGCTCTGGTGCTGGGCAATATTCCCAGTCTGCGGGAGGTCTGGAGCTCAGCGGCACTTTACGTCGCGCCGGACGATCACACCGCATTGCGTGAGGTCTTAAACGAGTTACTGGCGAACGAGCTGTTGCGCGCCGCAATGGCGGGACGCGCGCTGCGGCGGGCGCGCCGGCTCATTCCGGCGCGCTCTGCGCGCCGATATCTGGAAATTTATCGGCGGGTGCAATGCGCTTCGCAATGTTTTATCACTCCCTGATCTCCGATTGGAATCATGGCAACGCGCATTTCCTGCGTGGAGTCTGTGCGGAGCTGTTGGCGCAGGGACACGCGGTGACCGTGCTCGAGCGCGCGAACGGCTGGAGCCTGCGCAACTTGCGCGAGGAGCACGGTGACGGTCCGATCGCCGAGTTCCATCGTGCCTACCCGCAGTTGCGCAGCCGGGTCTACGAGCCGGAGAGCCTGGATCTGAATGAGGCATTGGACGGGGTAGACGTGGTGATCGTTCACGAATGGAATGATCCGAAGTTAGTAGCGCAGATCGGGCGACACCGCGCCCATGCTGCCTACCGGCTGTTGTTCCACGATACTCATCATCGGGCGGTCAGCGCCCCCAAGGAGTTGTTGGCGTACGACTTGTCGGGTTACGACGCTGTGCTCGCATTCGGTGACATTCTGCGCCGCATCTATCTGGAGCGAGGGTGGGCGACTCGCGCCTGGACCTGGCATGAAGCGGCCGACACCAGGATCTTCCATCCCCTCGAGCGGGGGCCCGATCCAGCGTTGGATCTGGTCTGGGTGGGCAATTGGGGCGACGACGAGCGCAAGCACGGGTTGCAGCAATTCCTCATAGAGCCGGTGCGTGCGTTGGCACTGCGCGCGCGAGTTTATGGTGTGCGCTATCCGGCCGAAGCTTTGACGCAGCTGGAACACGCTGGGATTCAATACTCGGGGTGGGTCGCCAACTTTTGCGTGCCCCGCGTGTTCAGTGAGGCGCATGCCACGGTACACGTGCCGCGTCGCTTCTACCGCGAACAGCTACCCGGGATCCCGACCATCCGGGTGTTTGAAGCGTTGGCGTGTGGCATCCCGTTGGTCTGCGCACCGTGGGAGGACCGCGAGGGCTTGTTCGAGCCGGGACGGGACTACCTGGTGGCACAGGACGGGGCGCAGATGCGAGCTCGGCTGCAGGCCCTGCGCGCCGACCGCGCCTATGCTCAGTCTTTGGCCAACAACGGATTGCAGACGATCCGCTCGCGACATACCTGCGCGCATCGGGCGCGCGAGTTGCTGTCCATTTGTGAGGGGTTGGTCGCGGAGGGATAGCTCATGCGCAGACATTTCACGATTGCATTTTTCGGCTCGAGCCTGGTATCGGCCTACTGGAACGGCGCCGCCACCTACTACCGGGGCATCATCCGGGCTTTGCATGAACTCGGCCACCGGGTGACGTTTTACGAGCCGGACGTCTTCGAGCGCCAGGCGCATCGTGACATCGACGACCCCGACTGGGCGAAAGTGGTCGTCTATCAGAAAGACCACGTCCACGCCGCACTCGAGTCGGCCGCCGGCGCGGATGTGATCGTCAAGGCAAGCGGCGTCGGGGTGCACGATGAGCTGTTGGAACGAGAGGTGCTCTCCTTGCGACGGGCGCAAACGACCATCGTATTCTGGGATGTAGACGCTCCGGCCACTCTGGAGCGTATTGCGAGCAACGCGCACGACCCTTTCCGAGCGTTGATTCCGCAGTACGACCTGGTGTTCACCTACGGCGGTGGCGACCCGGTAGTCAAGGAGTATCGGGCGTGGGGCGCTCGCGACTGCGTCCCCATCTATAACGCGCTCGACCCGAAAACCCATCACCCGGTTACGCCCGACGCGCGTTTCGCCGCAATGTTGGGGTTTCTCGGCAATCGCTTGCCCGATCGGGAAGCGCGCGTGCGGCAGTTCTTTTTCACCCCGGCCCGCAGCCATCCTGCGGCACCATTCCTCCTCGGCGGCAACGGCTGGGACGAGGGCGCCGGCGCGCCGGCCAACGTGCGGCTGTTAGGCCATGTCTACAGTAAAGACCACAACGCCTTTAACTGCACCCCGCGTGCCGTGCTCAACATCAACAGGGATAGCATGGCGCGCAGCGGATTCTCACCCCCGACGCGGGTTTTCGAGGCTGCCGGAGCCGGGGCCTGCCTGATCACGGATGCCTGGCAGGGAGTGGAGTTGTTTCTGGAGCCCGATCGGGAGGTGCTGGTCGCTCGCGACGGGGAGGAGGTCGCCGAGCATCTTGCCGGCCTCGACACACACAGAGCCCGTCGGATTGGGCAACAAGCCCTGCGCCGGGTACTGGCGCACCACACGTATGCACGCCGTGCGCTCGAGGTAGAAGCCACTCTCGAAGCCAAGTCTCCTCAGGAAGTCGCCGCATGACGACCGCTCACTCGTACGAGGCGCGCCCGCTGGATATCGTGATAGTTGGGCTCGCCATCACCTCGGCCTGGGGCAATGGCCATGCCACGACTTACCGGGCGTTGGCGCGCGCGCTGCAGCGGCGCGGGCATCGCGTTCATTTCTTTGAGCGTGACGTGCCTTGGTACGCTGAGCATCGCGATCTGCCGGCGCCGCCGTATTGCTCCGTGACGCTCTATTCGAACCTCGCCGAGCTAGACAGACATATGCATCGCATCGAGAGTGCCGACGTCGTGGTCGTGGGCTCCTACGTGCCCGAAGGGCGGCGGGTCATCGAGCGGCTGTTGCTCCGTGTCGGCGGCGTGAGCGTTTTCTATGATATCGACACGCCCGTGACGGTGGCGAAGCTGCGACAGGGCTCCTGCGAGTACCTGGATGCCACATTCATTCCGCGCTTCGACCTGTATCTTTCCTTTGCCGGGGGCCCTATTCTGAAGCGGCTGCACGAGGAATTCGGGGCTGCACGCCCGCGGCCGTTCTATTGCAGCGTCGAGCCGTGCGACTACTTTCCCGTGCCGGGGGCTCCCAGTCTTTATGACCTCGGCTACCTCGGCACTTACAGCGCCGATCGACAACCCGCCCTCGAGCGGCTGTTGCTGGAGCCGGCGCGACGCTGGAGCGCCGGCTCGTTCTATGTCGCCGGTGCGCAGTATCCGCAAGCGACCCGATGGCCCGCCAATGTCGCGCGGGCCGAGCATCTCGCGCCGGCGAAACACCTCGGCTTCTACAACCAGCAACGCTTTACCTTGAATATCACGCGGGCCGACATGTTGGCCAATGGCTATTCCCCGAGCGTGCGCCTGTTTGAAGCCGCGGCATGTGGCGTCGCTATCATCAGCGACGAGTGGCGCGGGGTAGAGGATTTCTTCACGCCCGGCCGTGACATCCTTCTCGCCCGCTCGAGCAAGGAGGTATTGGAAATTCTGCGCCACCTCGATGAAGAGGAGCGCCTGAGGATAGGCGCCTGCGGCCGCAAGCGGGTCCTGGCGGCGCATACCGCCGACCACCGGGTACAAGAGTTGGAGGGGTATGTCTGGGAGTTGCTGCGTCCGAAAGTCTGCGGCAGGGAGGGGGAGGAACGGCGCAACGCCGCGCCGCACAGCTCGGTGGCGGTCACGGTATGAGCTCGACTCGATCGATCTCTGCTATCCAGGCTCTGGCGCCTTGGTTTCACAATCTCCATCTTCCCGATGGGGTGCAGACCGCCCCCGGGCATCCGCTCGGTGACTTTCCCACCGTCAAGTGGCGCCAGATCGCGCCGTTCATCGCCGCCGACCTGTCCGGATGGCACGTGTTGGATGTCGGTTGTAATGCTGGCTTCTACAGCTTCGAGCTAGCACGCCGCGGCGCGCAGATCACCGCTCTCGACATCGATCCCCATTATCTCGCGCAAGCACGCTGGGCAGCGTGGGAATATGGGCTGCAGGAGCGCATTGAATTCCGTCAGGGCTCGGTCTATGAGCTCGCCCGAAGCGCGGTGAAATTCGATCTCGTCTGGTTTCTCGGCGTGCTGTATCACCTGCGCCATCCCCTGCTGGCCCTCGATATCCTACGGGCGGCGACCCGCCGGCAGTTTGTTTTGCAGACCCTGACGATGCCCGGTGAGCAGGCCCTGGCGGCGCCTGAGTCGGTCGGCCTGTTCGAGCGCGGTTGGTTGTTGCACCCGGGATGGCCGTGCATGGCCTTCATCGAGCGTAGCCTGGAGAACGATCCCACCAACTGGTGGGCGCCCAATCATGCCTGCGTGGAGGCCATGGTGCGCGCGGCGGGCTTCAAGGTGAGCGCCCGACCGGGCCACGAGATTTACGTTTGCGAGCCCGACGCTTGCGAGCCGGCCGTCGGCAGGCAGTTGCGCGAGCTGGAATTGCGTGCAGTCACTTATGGAGGTTCGCTATGAGACATCCCGCTATCCATATCGCTCCCCCACGCGGCAAGCTCGGCGTCCTGCTGGTCGGGCTCGGCGCCGTCAGCACCACGTTCATTGCGGGGGTGCAGGCGATCCGCAAAAACATGGCCAAACCCGTCGGCTCCCTAACCCAGCTGGGCACTATTCGCCTCGGTAAGCGCACCGAGCACCGCTCTCCTGCAATCCGGGATTTCGTTCCGCTGGCGACCCTGGAAGACCTGGTGTTTGGCGCGTGGGACATTTTCCCCGACAACGCTTATGAGTCGGCCAGAACCGCGGGAGTGATCGACGGCGCGCTGCTCGAGCGGCTGCGCCCTGAGCTCGAGGCGATTCGTCCGATGCCGGCGGTGTTCGATCGCCGCTACGTCAAGCGGCTCGATGGCCCGAATGTCACGCGCGGCCACGGCAAACGCGAGCTGGTCGAACAACTGCGCAGTGACATTCGCCGCTTCACGCATGAGCATTCGTTGGATCGAGTTGTGATCCTGTGGTGCGCAAGCACTGAAGCCTTCATGACTGCAGGGCCCGTTCACGCGAGCCTGGCGGAGTTCGAGCGGGCAGTGGATGCGAATGATGAGGCGATCAGCCCGAGCATGCTTTACGCCTACGCTGCCCTTCTTGAGGGGGTCCCCTTCGCGAATGCCGCGCCGAATCTGGGGGTGGACACGCCGGCCCTGGTGGAATTGGCCGGCGAGCGACACGTGCCGGTCGCGGGCAAGGATCTCAAGACCGGGCAGACACTGCTCAAGTCCATCATTGCCCCCGGATTGAAATCACGCCTGCTCGGGGTACGCGGTTGGTACTCGACCAACATCCTGGGCAATCGCGACGGCGAGGTGCTGGATGACCCCGACTGCTTCCGTACCAAGGAGATCAGCAAGAAGGGGGTGCTGGATTTCATTCTGCAGCCGGAGCTCTATCCGGATTTGTACGGCAAGCTCTGTCACAAGGTCCAGATCGATTACTACCCGCCGCGGGGCGACAACAAGGAAGGTTGGGATAACATCGACCTGTTCGGCTGGCTTGATTATCCCATGCAGCTCAAAATCAACTTCCTGTGTCGCGACAGTATTCTCGCGGCGCCCCTGGTACTGGACCTGGCGCTGTTCCTGGACCTGGCGGCCCGCGCCAATCGCCATGGCATCCAGGAATGGCTGTCGTTCTATTTCAAGAGCCCGATGCACGCCCCGGGGTTGTACCCTGAGCACGACCTGTCGATCCAGCTCAAGAAACTGAAGAACACGTTGCGCGAATGGCGCGGCGAGGCCTTGATTACCCACCTCGGAGCGGAATACTACGGGTGACGCTCTCGGGGCTGACCCGGCTGAGGAGGTGGATCGCTTCGCGGTAACCGTGCAATGTCCCCACATCGACGTAGCGCTCGCCGGCGCGGATCCCTACGGCCTGCCCGCCTTGCGCCAGCCAGGCATTGACGAGTGTCCCCACGTACGAGTCGTGCCCGCCGCGGGCATGCCAGAAGTCATATAACTCGTGGAACACGCGTCCGGGCATACGAACGGCGCCCCAGACCCAGTTGGTGCCGGCGTCCACCGCTTTGACCTGGATGCGCAACACACGTCCTTGCGCGTCGGTCTGCACCGCATCGAACAACTCCGGACGGTCGACCGGGAAGAGAAGAAAAGCGAGTCGGTCGTCTGGAAGCTGCGCCAGTGCATTCGAGGGGAACCAGATGGTGTCTGGAAGTCCCACCGCGACGCTCTCTTCGAGACCGATGAGCACGCGCGCGCGAAAGATGGCGTCACACAGCCCTGCCGCGTTGGGTTGGACTACATAGGCCACGTCGGTGCGGCCGATCCTGCCGCCATAGTACTGCAGGATGTCGGATTTTCCGGGCGAGATCACGAAGCAGAGCTTGTCGGCACCCCCGACCGTCAGCCGCTCCACCAGATACTCGCTCACGGCCTTGGGCCGCTGGCCGTCATCCCGATCGCCTACGGGCAAGAGCTCCTTGGAGAAGGCGAGGGGTTGAATGCGCGTGCCGTTTCCGGCTGCGGGAATGATCCCCCACATGAATCGTCCTCCAATAACATGAGCAATTCCTCGGCCCGGCGGGCCGAAGTATGCTCGCTAAGAACACGTTCCCGTCCGGCACGCCCGATGCGGGCTAACTCCTCGTCCGGGCAGTCGAGGGCCGCGAGCGCATCTTCTGTGTTGTTCGCGATGAGGATTTCCTTGCCCGGACGCAGGAAACGCTCCAGTCCCTCCCAGGAGTCGCTGAGCAACGTCGCACCACACGCCGCGGCTTCGAACAGTCGGCCGGAAGGGCAATGTCCCATCGCGGCCATATCGGCCCGGGTCACGTTCAAAGTCAGGCGTGAGGAGCAGAAGAATTGTGGATGACGCGCGGGGGCTACATGGCGGATAAAAAAGAGATTGGGCGTCCAGGGAAAACTATCCGGGTAGCCGGAGCCCCCCAACACGAAGCGCCGGTTCGGACGGCGACGAGCCGGCTCGACGAACAGCCGCTCCAGCGTCGCCTGCCTGTCGCGTGCGTAAGTGCCGAGGTAGGAAAGATCGGCGCGCGACTCGCTCGCGCACTCCACTGGATGATGAGCCGCGGGATCGACGTGCCCATAAAGAGGGGCAACGCGTTTCGCTCCCAACAGATCGCGTAGAGCACGCAGCGCAGCGCCGCCGGTATAGCTCAACACCAGTTCGAAATCCCCGAGCCCGCCGACAGGAAGATATTCGACGTGCTCGCCGGCCCTCAGCCGCGCAAGCGTGACGGGAGTATCGAGATCATAAAAGACGTGCAGCGAGCGTGGCGCCGCATCGAATATCAAACCTGTCGCGGCCTCCGCATCGGGGCAGTACGAAGTGATGACTGTGACATCTGCGTCGGCGACGTGACTGCGGGCCACGCTCAAGACCGCCGCCCAATTTGCGTACAGCACCAGCTGCGCGACCGGGGAGGCCGTGAAGTCTCTATGGGCGGCGTAGTAGGGGAGATCGCGCTCAAAAAAAACGACCGCGTGTCGCCGCAAGGCTAGCGCCTTCACCAGGCCGCGCCACAAGGTCGCATGCCCGTTGCCCCAGGACGAGCTGAGGGTGAGTCCAAAGATGACGATCTTCACGGCGTTGGTTTAGCAAGCCGCGCGCCCACGAGCGCGCGACTCGGCAGGCGAGCGGCCGCCGGTTCCACCGCCCACGCCGTTGGTGTTGGAACTAACTACGTTCGCCGCCCGTTTGGCTCAGGTGAATGCCTTCGCCATACCTGCCATCAATGCGGCGATCGTTCGCTCCTACGACATTCGCGGGCGTGTCGGCGACCAGCTCAGCCTGAAAGACGCGCACGCTCTGGGCCTCGCTTACGCAACCATGGCGCGCTCACGGCGCAAGCGGCATATTGGTGTGTGCCGCGACGGGCGGTTGACTTCAGCCGACCTGGAGGCCGCCCTGATCGAGGGACTGATTGCTGGCGGCATGCGAGTACGGCGCCTCGGCCTCGGGCCCACCCCGGAGCTGTATTTCGCAGTCTCGGCCGCCCCTCTCGACGGCGGTATCATGGTCACGGGCTCGCACAATCCACCCGACCAGAACGGCTTCAAGTTGGTGTTCGCAGGTGAGCCGGTCTGTGGCGACGCGTTGCGCACGTTGGTGGCGACGCCGTCAACTACGGCTCGAGGTGGTTCTGTGTCAGATCTGGCTCTCGCTTCCGCTGCGGGCGAGACCGCCACCGCGCATGCGTATGTGGAGCGCCTCGCCGCCATGGGCGAACCGGCGCCCGCGCTGCATGTCATATGGGATTGTGGCAACGGAGCGGTAGGTGCGGTGATCGGCGAGCTCACCGGACGACTTCCGGGAAGACATACCCTGCTCAACGCCACGGTGGACGGGCACTTTCCAGGCCATCATCCCGACCCTTCGGTCGCGGTCAATCTGCGCCAACTCCAGGCGGCCGTGCTCGACCAGCGAGCCGATGTGGGCATCGCTTTCGATGGCGATGGCGACAGAATCGGGGTGGTTGATTCGAGCGGCGCGATCGTGTGGCCGGATCAACTGTTGTTGTTACTGGCGCTCGAAGCTCTGCAGTCCAAACCAGGCGCGGCTATCGTTGCCGACGTGAAATCCAGCCGGGTGCTCTTCGACGAAGTCGAGAAGCACGGTGGACGTGCGGTGATGGCTCCTTCGGGCTATGTCCGCGTGCGCGCGAGTATGATGACCGAAGCGGCGCCCCTCGCCGGCGAGATGAGTGGACACATTTTCTACTCCGATTGCTGGCATGCCACCGATGACGCGCTTTTCGTCGCCCTTCGTGTGTTGCTGGCATTGGGCCGCCGCAGTGGCAGCCTTGCGGAGTTCCGGCAAAGCCTGCCGGTGACCGCCGCCACCCCCGAATTGCGGCTGGCCTGTCCCGAACACCGCAAGGAACAGGTGCTAGTCGAAGTTCTGGCGCGTCTCGGCTCGTCCGACGCGGTTCGCATCGATAGGACCGATGGCCTGCGCGTCACCACCGAGGACGGCTGGTGGCTGTTGCGCGCCTCGGGCACCGAGCCCAAGCTCACTGCACGCTGCGAGGCATCCAATTCCGCCGCATTGGAACGGCTGCAACACTCACTCGAGGCGCAGCTCGCCCAGAGCGGCATCGCCTGCTCTGTTCCTAACATGGGTTGACTGCTGCCGCGTCTCGGCTGTTGGCCTTCCAAGAGCGCTACCAGACCGTCGCTCGACCCTTTCAATGGCGATTCACCCGCCGCGATTTGCGCCGCCTGACAGCCAAGCTGCGCACCGTCCCCGAGGCACTTCCGCAGGCCGCTTGATCGCGACCAAATACGTCACCGAGTTTACGTACCAGAGTACTTAGGCGGGATATAGTCCAGCGGCAATCGAACGCGCGGGTCGAGCGATGCGGCCTTTGCAAACAAACGCGTTGCTGTTCGTGTTCTCGGTTGCACTCGTGTGCGGATGCGCCAAGAAGAGCCATGCCACGGTTAATCAGGCCGGAGACAACGGTCTCAGAACCCAGGTTGCGGCCTCTTCAGCGGCAAGTATTGAGTCGTGGTCTTTGTCTTGCCACAATCGAGGGCAATGTGGCCGAGGCTACTAAGATGATCGCCGCCGGCTTTATCGCGTTGGCCGCGTTGTTCGCTGCCATGTACACCATACCGGCCCTGACGGCCGATATGGCCAAGGAGTTCGGGACACCTCGCTCGACCTTGCAGGGTGCATTCGCGCTGTGGGGGTTCGCGGTTGCCGTTGTAGGGCCCCTGGCCGGCGCTGCTGTCGACAAGTACGGCCTCCGTCGCGTCCTGATCATCGGAATGAGTCTCGCGGCCGGTAGTCTCCTGGCGCTGGCGGGTACGCAGGCCACGTGGCAGGTTTATGCGACTCTGATCCTTGTCTCGGCCCCGGGCCACAGCCTGACTTACACCGGTATCTTCACAGCGGCAGGTCACGCGACCCAAGCGCAGCGCGGCCGCTCGCTCGGGATCAGCGGCGCAGGGATCGGAGTCGGATTGACCGTACTGTTGCCGCTCGCCGTATGGTCCAGCTCAGTGGTCGGGTGGAGAGGGGCGTTCATCGCGTTGGCCGTTGTCATCGGCGCCGCAGGAGCCATCGTCATCCTCACGAGTGGCGCCGGCCAGGCGTCGCCCCCGGTTGGTATCTCTCCCCCGACGCCCCGGCTGCTCGGCTCGGCGGTTTTCCCTTTGCTGTTCCTGGGTGGGATCGCTGTTGGCATCATGGACGAGGCGCTCTATCAGCATTTGGTTCCTTATCTGACCGCAGTCGGGTTCGACACAAGTTTTGCCGCGCTTGCCCTGGGCGGCGTATCCCTCGGCTTTGTGGCCGGTCAGGGTCTTGGTGGTTTGGCATCGGACCGCTGGGGGCGCGGCCCAGTGGGGCTGGTTGGCGCAGGATCATATGCAGTGGCTACGGCGGCCTTGGGCATTAGACTCGGGAGCGATGTTGGGCTGCTCGGAGCTGCACTGACGAGCGGTCTCGGGCTCGGAACGTCGCTTGCGCTCAAAAACACCGTTTTGGCCGATTGCTTCGAAGGCCCAGCGCTGGGTCGTGCCACCGGCCTCTATCAGTGGGCATACGCCATTGGAGGTGCCGCGATCGGCTGGGGCGGAGCTGTGCTCGCAGATGTTGTAGGAAGCTACACGGGCGTTCTGGCCTGTGCCGTCGCCGCGGCGGCGCTCTGGGCAGTCTCTCTCCACCTCGCGCTGAGGATTTGGCGCCGCACAGCGGTGCCTGTCTGCTTATAGCCGTCGATCGCGTGGGTGGTTGGCCGCCGACCGACGACGTCAAGACGGGCGTTCGTCAAATGCTTACATCTCAGCTCCGCACGCACTTCCGCAGTGCTGTCTGATGGCCACCAAATACGTCACCGACTTTACGGACCAGAGTACTTAGCCCGCCCCGTAGTGCCGGCCGCCGAGGGGAGTATCGTTGGTGGAGCGGATACGTCATCCCCGGTTGCGCCGCGCCCGCTTGGCCATCTTCGCACCTTGCCTTCCCAATGCAGTGCGGGTCTTGGAGCTCAGATGGCTGATGGTTTTCTTCGACTTGGCCGCCTTGGCGGCCTTCTTGATGTTCCGGCGCGCGGCCGTTCGCTGTTTGGCTGAGCTCATGACGCTCCTTTAACTCGTCCGCTTAGTCTATGTTGGAATTTTTGCCCCTGTCCGGTCAACTCTCGCGCTGGCGTTACAACCTATCCGAGTCCGCTGCAGCCGGCGCGCAGTTCCCGCGGTACCTTGCCGCCAAGGCTGAGCCGGATCGGTTCACTGCCAACAACGAGAGGAGCCGCGCACGGGCCAATCTCATGGATGACCTTCGCAACGATGAAGCAGCAGCGGCTGCGTTGCCGCTAATTCGGTATTGATTGCAACTGTACAAAGCCCTGTCGCTCGCAGTCATCGGGCCCCTGGATTGCTTGCGGGCTTGCAAATGACTGGCATGTGAAGGAGTTCCGTCATGCTGAAAGATCCTCGCGCCGCGGGTCCGCGTCCGCCTTTTCCGGAACAGCAGCAGCCGATGCCTGGCCGCACGGCTGCGCTCAATCCTCCAGCCGACCATGGTGAGGAGTCTTATCGGGGATTCGATCGCTTGCACGGCTGCGCGGCTCTGATTACTGGAGCCGATTCGGGAATCGGTCGGGCTGTCGCGATCGCATTCGCCAGGGAGGGAGCGGATATTCTGATCTCGTACCTTGATGAGCACGACGACGCTAAGGAGACAGCGCGCTGGGTTGAGCGGGCTGGTCGCAAGGCCGTCGCGATGGCGGGGGACGTTCGCGACGAGAAGCATTGTGCGGCGCTAGTGGAGCGCGCGATGGCCGAGTTCGGCCGGCTGGATGTCCTGGTCAACAACGCCGCGTTCCAGGCCACCCACGAGAAGATTGAGGACCTGACTGCTGAAGAGCTCGATCGGACATTCAGAACCAATATCTACGCTATGTTTTATTTCGCCCAGGCGGCGGCGCGGCGCATGAAACCGGGAAGCTCGATTATCAATACCAGCTCCATCAACGCAAAATCCCCGAACGCTGAGCTTCTCCCCTATGCCACCACGAAGGGCGCTATCGCGAACTTCACCAGCGGCGCAGCCCAGCTATTAGCCGACCGGGGGATTCGCGTCAACAGTGTCGCGCCGGGCCCGGTATGGACGCCTCTGATTCCGTCGACCATGGATGCGAAGAAAACGGCGCATTTCGGAGAGAACACGCCTCTGGGCCGCCCCGCGCAGCCGGCGGAGCTTGCACCTGCCTATGTGTTTCTGGCCTCGAACGACGCAACCTACATAACCGGCGCGGTGCTGCCGGTCACCGGTGGCCGACCGATGTTGTAGGAAGCCAGCTAGGGGCGCCCGGCAGCTGAATCCGCGTAACCGGCGCTGCCCAGCGCGGTGGGCTGAACCCCTGGCGCCGGCGTCGGCATCGCGAGTCGATCTGGAGCCATCTTGCGCCGCGTCCCATCCCCTCGGATTCGAGGGATTCACTCTGGACCGAATTCCCCCCGGAGGCGCCAACTCGCTCGCTCCTTTAGCTCCTTAGCCGCGGCCAGTGCTTCTTGCGCAACCACCACAGACATGTCGAGACAATGAGCCAGAGGGCCACTGCCCCAGCGAATACGAGCGCCGCGCCGTGCGTTGGCAGACCTCTCCAGATAACCGCTGCGAAGCAACCAAGCCCGACTGCACCCAGCACACTGCCGGCGGCGTCGAGGGCAGCCGCGCGGCGTCCGCGGACGGTGCCGTTGAGTCCGTGTTGGGCCTTCTTTTGACGCTCCCTCTTGGCGATGAGCGTGGCGCTGGCGGGAAAAATGGCAGGGAATGCGTTCCACCATGGCCGATGTGCTCACGGATACCTCCATGCTGCCCCAAAGCGACCAGCAGGAGATGGCTGCGTATCTCATGACTCTCCCGGCGAGATCCACTTCTGTAGCAACCGACATTCCGCCTGTCGCCATTCTGTAGCCACGAACCATTTATGCGGAACGCATGTTGTCGCGGGGACGATCGACTCCGCGGCGGGTCTTTGCGGGACGCGGAATTTGAGCTTTGGCGCAATTACGAGTTCGCGTGGCTCACTCATTTGTTGCGACGATGTCCAGGCAGGATTGAGCTCAATACCTGGCGCGCGGTCTCCTTGATCATATGGCCACCACTCGGGTCACCCTTGAGGAGCGTCTCGGTGAAACGTTTGGCCTGTTTGAATGTCACGTGCGGCGGCAGAGGCGGGACCTCCGGATCAGTCTTGACCTCGAGCACCACTGGAGTGGGCGAGGCGAGCGCTTCGTCCCAGGCACCCGCGAGCGCCTCGGGGAGGTCCACATAGATTCCGCGCAGTCCGATCAGTTCGCCGAAGCGGTGGTAAGGCACGTTGGGAATATCCTGCGACGCCTCGAACTTCGGATCACCCTCCATCACGCGCTGCTCCCACGTGACTTGGTTCAGGTCCTCGTTGTTGAATACACACACGATCCAACGCGGATCAGCCCAGCTCCGCCAGTACTTGGCCACCGTGATCAACTCTGCCATGTTGTTCATTTGCATGGCCCCATCGCCAACCAGTGCAATGACCGGGCGATCCGGATGCGCGAACTTTGCGGCAATCGCGTACGGCACCGCTGCTCCCATTGAGGCCAGGCCACCGGATAGGGAGGCCATCATCCCAGGGCGGATCTTAAGATCGAGACCGGATTGTCGCGAATTGCGCGGTGCATTTCCTGGCGGCGGTCACTCCGTCCTCGAGGTTGGCTGAGCGGCATCGGAAGATGGCCGAGCCGGGTACCGCGAAACAGTGAGATGGGCGGACCCTATCCCCAGCTTCTGCATCAATGTCTGGGCATCGAACGGGGCACGCGACTTTGCGTCGGTGTTGTCGAAGAAACAATACACATCGCGCGTCCCGGACCTGACTGACTTTGTGTCGACTATCTTGCGAGCGTCGGCGGGCTCCCGTCCTGCATGCCACGCCCTGATGCGCTGCGCCCAGCGGTCCAGCGCGTCGTCACCATATCCACTGCGATAAAGCTCCTGATCGCCGTGCAATCGCACATAGACGAAATCCGCCGTGAGATCTTCATAGAGAGGCCAGCGCCCGGCCGTCTCGGCGGTTACGAACGCGACCCGATGAGCCCGCAACAGATCGATGAAGGAAGCATCGAGAAAGCTCTCATGACGGATCTCGATGGCATGGCGCAACTCGCGCTTCGCGTCTATGCCGAGGCGCACACGTCCCTTCATCCATGCCGATCTTTTGCGAGCGAGACGACAGGCCGCCTGGGTATCGTGCGGCAGTAACTCCAGGAAAGGCTCCAGGCGTGCCCGATTGTATTTGAAGTTGGGCGGAAACTGCCAAAGAATGGGACCGAGCTTTTCCCGCAAGTTGAATAGGCCCGACGCCAGGAAATTCGCCAGCGGCTCCTCGATATCGCGTAACTTCCGCATGTGCGTGATGAATCGCCCACCCTTGACGGCGAATGTGAAGCCCGCCGGAGTTTGGGCATGCCAGCTTGCGTAGCACTCGGGTCGCTGCAGCGAGTAGAACGACCCGTTGATCTCGAGCGCCGAAAACAAGTGTGATGCATATTCCAGCTCGCGCCGTTGCGGCAGATCCTTCGGGTAAAAAATACCGCGCCATGGCGCATAGCGCCAACCCGAAATTCCGATGCGGACCCTCGCCCTCGCTGCCATGTCTTGGCAGACAGCATCAAGCGCGCCTGTCAGAAGTTGTAAGAGAGCGCCGACAGGGCATTGCGCGGCGCGCTGATATCTGGCGGCGCGCGTTGGTCCATAGACTGGAATTCAGTTCACAAGATCGCGCGTCGTGTGCAGGGGGAAATCATGGCCAAGGCGAAGAAGAAGACCGCATCCCGCGCTCGAGGCAAGAGTACTCGCGGGTGGCGCGAGAATGCGATTGCGCTCCTCAAGGCGGACCCGTAGAAAGCCGCATCGGAGGCGGAGCCACAACGGTTGCGAAACGTTGTAGCGCAGGCCGTCCTCAGGCTGCGGGCGAGTATTGTTCTTTGCCAACATCAGGGACTCGATTTGCTTGAGCGCCGCGCGATAGTTTGCGTTGGTC
>CAZDTG010000025.1:0-38585 GCA_964508005.1 uncultured Steroidobacteraceae bacterium | reverse complement strand
TCTCGTATGCCCGCACATGCGTGCCTTCGCGAAAGAGATAGATGTCCTGATCGGTGAGCAGCATGATTGGCGCAAGTCTAGCAAGTCCCATGCCTATTCTTCCTCTTTTGTCATGACAACGCACATTCCCACGGTGATAGGGCATCGCGGCGCGAGCGGTTACGTGCCGGAGCACACGCTGGCGTCGTATTTCATTGCCATTCAGGATGGGGCCGACTACGTGGAGCCCGATCTCGTCATGACCCGGGACGGGGTTCTCGTCGCGCGGCATGAGAACGAGATCGGGGGCACCACGAACGTCGCCGCGCATCCGCAGTTTGCGTCCCGGCGCACGACCAAGGTCATCGACGGCACCACGGTGACCGGTTGGTTCACGGAAGACTTCACACTCGCCGAGCTCAAAACATTGCGCGCCCGCGAGCGCATTCCGCAGACGCGGCCGGCCAACACGCGCTTCGACGGACAGTTCGAGATTCCAACCTTCGAGGAGATACTCTCTCTCGTGCACGGTGTCGAGGAGCAGCGCGCGGCGCGCGCACGGCAGCTCGGCCAGCCGGCGCCGCAGCGCATCGGCGTGTATCCCGAAACAAAACATCCCACCTATTTCGCCGGCGCCGGCCTGCCCATGGAGGAGCGGCTCGTGCGCACGCTCGAACGTTACGGCTACCGGGGGCGCCAGGGCCTGGCCTACATCCAGTCGTTCGAGGTGGGCAACCTCAAGGCCCTCAGCCGCATGACCCAACTGCCACTCGTGCAGCTCATCGAGGCGAGCGGTGCGCCTCATGACTTCGTGGCGAAACACGATCCGCGCAGCTACGCGGACCTGATCACACCGGCCGGCCTCGCGGAGGTTGCCACGTACGCCCAGGCCATCGGGCCGAGCAAGCTCCTCGTCATTCCGCGCACTGCCGATTCGAGACTGGGCGACCCGACAGCGCTGGTGGCGAATGCGCATGCGCACGGCCTCCTGGTGCACGCCTGGACGTTTCGCGCGGAAAATGCCTTCCTTCCGGTCAACCTGCAGCGCGGGACCTCGCCGGCCGCACTCGGCGATCTGCAGCAGGAGCTGCTGGCTCATCTGCGCACCGGGATGGACGGCTTCTTCACCGACCAGGCGGATCTGGGCGCGCGGGCGCGCGCGGCATTCCTCCAGGGCAGTGGGTAGTCACCGGCTGGAGCACGCGCTTATCATCGGCGGATGAAAATCGAGCTCACCTTCCTCGAGGCGCGTGTGATCGGCTGTCTCATCGAGAAGCAGATCACGACACCGGATCAGTACCCGCTGTCGCTCAATGCGCTGCTCAATGCGTGCAATCAGAAGAGCAATCGCGATCCGGTGCTGGAGCTGGACGAGAGGACCGTGCAGCAGACTGTCGACGATCTCGGGCGCAAGCACTTCGTCGTCGAGAAATCGGGGTTCGGCAGCCGTGTGCCAAAATATCAGCATCGTTTCTGTAACACGGAATACGGCACGCTGAAGCTGGATCCGCAGGAGCTCGCCATCGTGTGCGAGCTGCTGTTGCGTGGTCCGCAGACTCCCGGCGAGCTGCGCGGCCGGGCCTCGAGAATGGCGCCCTTCAACGATGTATCGGACGTCGAGGCAGCGCTCACCCGGCTGAGCGAGCGCGAGGATGGGCCCTTTGTGACACGTCTGGCGCGTGAGCCGGGACGGCGCGAATCGCGTTATGCGCAGCTGTTCAGTGGCGAGGTGACCGGGAGCGCGCAGCAGCACACGAGCGCGGATGCCCCGCGCTCATCGCAACCCGATGCGGACGCGGACAAGGTTGCGGCCGAGTCCCGCGCTTCATTGTCCCCCGAGACCGCGTTTCCCGATATGCGGCAGGAGCAGCGCCTGGCGCGACTCGAGGACGAGGTGCGGACCCTGCGTGCGGAGTTGAGTGACTTGCGAGCGCGGCTGGGGGGCTAGTTCGTCCGTTTGCGCCCGCCGGTGGGACCGACGAACACCAGAGCGCCTGCGGCGGCCTCCGTTTGGGGTGCTTTCGCCGCGGCTTCGAGAATGATCCTCGCACGCGCGGCCGCCGCACGCGCCTCGTCCTCGGCCCGGTTGGCCTCCACGGGGTAAGCGAGCAGGTAACCCTGCACTCCCAGGGGCCCGCAGTGCGCGAGGAACTCGAGTTGGGCCGGGCGCTCCACGCCCTCGGCGACGACCTGCAGACCCAGGCCGTGGCAGAGCGCGACGATGGAGCGAACGATCGCGGCGGAGCGCGGGTTGGTGTCGATGCCCTCCACCAGCATGCGGTCGAGCTTGACACGCGTGATCGGCAGTTGCTCGAGAGAGGTGAGTGAGGAATAGCCGATTCCGAAATCGTCCAGCGCGATCGACACTCCCTGCTCCCGCAGGCGGCGCAGCGAGTCGATGGTCGTCGCTCCGGTCTGGAAGACCGTTTCGGTCAACTCCAGCTCCAGAGCGCTTGCCGGCAGACCGGTGACCTCGAGCGCGCGCGCTACGTGGCTCACGAAGTCGCTTTCGAAAAACTGCGGCGGCGAGACGTTGATGGCCACGCAGGCACGGTGCCACCCCTGGGCGCGCCACGCCGCGACCGTCGACGTCGCCGAGCGCAACACCCAATCCGTCAGCTCGTGGATGAGGCCGGTCTTTTCCGCGATGTGGATGAATTCGGTGGCGGTGGCGATGCGCCCGTCGGGTTTACGCCAGCGCAGCAACGCCTCCAGACCGGTTACCTCGAACGTGTGCAAGGCCACCTGCGGCTGGAACATCAGCATCAGGTCGCCCGCTTCCACCGCTTTGCGAAGCGACTGCTCCAGGCGGAAACGCTGGGCCGCGGCGTCGTAGAGTGCGGCGCGGTACAACGCAAAGCGATTGCGTCCCAACTCCTTGGCGCGGAAGAGAGCGACGTCCGCGGCCCGGAGCAACCCTTCAGCGTCCTCGGCATGGTCGGGATAGAGGCTGGCGCCAACACTGGCACTGGTCGAGAGCGCCCGCCCATCGATGGATAGGGGATGCTGCAGCGTCGTGACGATCGCCGTTGCCCGGCTCTCCACTTCCTCGACGGACTTGACGTCCTCGCACAGGACCGTGAACTCGTCGCCGCCCAACCGCGCGAGCAGGGTGTTCGCGCCGACCGCCACTTGCAGTCGTTTCGCGATGCCCTGCAGCACCCGATCGCCGAAGTTGTGACCCAGCGTGTCGTTGATGGACTTGAAGTTGTCGACATCCACGAACAGCAGCGCGAGCCGCTGGCCGTTCGCGGCCGCGCGGGACAGGGCACTGGAGAGGCGCGCCGCGAGATGTCTGCGGTTGGGGAGCTGTGTGAGCGGGTCGTGATGCGCGAGATGATGCAGCTGGCGGGTGCGCTCGGCGACATGACGCTCGAGCTCCGCCTGGTGCGCGCGCAACTCCGCTTCGGCTCTCGCGATGTGATCCGCCATGGTATTGAAGGATTCCGCCAGCTCGTCGATCTCGGCGGAGCCGCCACGGGGTGCGCGCGCGCCGCGGTTGCCGCTGGCGATCAGCCGCGTCGCCGCGGTCAGCCGGCGGACGGGCAGGCTGATGCTCAGCGCAAGAGCCATCGAGACGAGAAGCACTACACCGAGCACCGCGGCGTCCGTTATCGTAAGCGTGCGCTCCGCGATCTCCGCCGAGGCGGCCGCGTGTTGCGCGGCTTGCAGCAGGCCGAGGCGTGCCGGGTCCTGCAGCTCTCTCTCCACCGCGGCTGTCAAAGTCGCGCTGTCCTCCAGCAACTCGCGCCGCGCGGGACCGTTCGCCGCGTCGAAATGTTCTATCGCACGCCGCAGGTGCGCAGCCGTCGCGAAGTCCTCCCGGACGAGTTCGAGCCACGCATTGCCGGGCGAACGCTGCAGCTCCGCGGTGTGAGCAGCCAGCACGGCAGCGAATTCCCGCTCCCTGCGGGCCATGACCCGTGGGACGGCAAAATTGCCGCGGATCGCGGCAATGGCGGCCTCGAGCTCGGAAAGGGAGCGCTGGGCAACGACCTGGGTGCCGTTGATGGCCAGTCCGCCGCCGCCGGCGGAGGCGATGTAGTGATAGACGCGATCGAGCGCCGCGTTGCGCTCGTCGACCCATTGCGCGCGTTGCGCGGCACTCTTGGCGAGCTGCTCGCCGCTATTGATGTGCCCGGACAGTTGTGTGCGAAGTTGTAAGACCGCCGGAGCGAGACTGGCTGCCGGCTTGCTGTCGTAGTAGGCGGCCAACGCGCCCTCGAGCGCACTGCCCCCCGCAGTGATGGTGCCGAAATCGGAGGAGCGCCCCGCCTGCAGGTACTCGCTTACAGCCCGGTCATAGGCGACGAGCTGCTCCAGGACGGCGCTCGCCTGCCGGGCCAGGGGCTCGCTCTCGCTCTGCATGGTCCGGACCGCTTCGGATGCCTGGCGCGTGGTGCGCGTCGCCAACCCGTGGCCAACGACGATGACGGCCGCCACCGCCGCCAGCCCCAGGGCGAGTCGGCTGCCGATTCCAAGGCGCGGCTTCAGGCCCCGCCATCCACGGCCGCCCGGCCCGCGGCGAGCGGGCAAAGGCGATTCGGAGCGCGACGTGTGCTGCATATGACATAAGTCCGCTGACCGGCGTCCCTGCCCTGCGTATGCGGCCTTTTTCGTGCGGGAATCATGCTCTGGCTGACGGGACACTTCCGTGGCGGGGATCGCATAAAGCGTGGCAGTCAGGTTTATACGCCACTGCGGCGGGCCTTTGGAGGCCGCTCATACAGGGCGCCCGGTCTTGGACACACGTTCAGCGGCGGTTCAGGAAAGCGGTTACCGCCCGGCGCAGGAGTGTCTCGAGAGCGCGAGGGGCGCGCCCCGGGGGGGCCGCTGTCGGTCCCCCGCTCGCGATACGCCTGGATCGCAAGATGCCGTGCGCGTCGAGAACGACGCCGCGTTGTTTGCTTTATACTAGGCCCATGACCGAGAACAGGGACCCATGAGCGAGATCGCGGACACTTTTGACTCGGCCTTCACCAAAGCCGTCGATCTGGGTAATCGGCTCGCGGACAAGGACAAGGACGCCGACCTCTGGGACATCGCCGACGGACTGCTCGCCGGGGCCCTGCAGTACTGGCTGTATTCGCGCCAGCCCTGCGGCGACCCGCGATGTCAGGATTGCATGCCGATCAGCACGGCGGAAGGCCGTATGGCGGAGCTCAAACGCCTGATGGAGCAACTCGCGTCGGAGAGCGAGTACTTCCACACCCCGACCGACGCGAACGCCGGCCGGGCGTAGGCCGCCGTCCTCACGCGGGCACGGCCGCCGTACGCGCCACCTCATCCAACGCATGCTCGAAGATGTTGAAGCCTTCCTTCAACAGCGCGTCGGGAATCGTCAGCGGCGCGAGGAAGCGGATCACGTTGCCGTGGATTCCACACGACAGCAGGATGAGGCCGCGCCGGCCGGCGGCCTGCACCAGCGCCCTGGTGAGCTCCGGATCGGGCTCCGCGGCGTTGCAGTTCTTCACGAGCTCGATGGCGACCATCGCGCCGAGCGAGCGTACCTCGCCGACCGCGGGAAAGCGCACCTGCAGCCCCTTGAGGCGTGATGTCATGAAGTGTCCGATGTGCTGCGCACGCTGCGCGAGCTGCTCCTCGCGGATCACTTCCAACACCGCGAGGCCCGCCGCACAGGCGAGCGGTGCGCCCGCGTAGGTGCCGCCGAGCCCACCCGGACCGGGGGAATCCATTATCGCGGCCTTGCCGATCACGGCCGCCAGGGGCAACCCGCCGGCCACGCTTTTGGCGATCGTCATGAGATCCGGCTCGACGCCCGAGTGCTCGATCGCGAACATCCGGCCCGTACGGGCGAATCCCGTCTGGATCTCGTCGACTATGAGCAGGATGCCGTGTTGGTCGCACAAGGCGCGCAGCTTGCGCAGCAGCTCGGTCGGCGCCACGTAGAAGCCGCCCTCGCCGAGGACAGGCTCGATGACGATGGCGGCTACTCGAGCCGGATCCACATCGGCTTTGAAGAGCTGATCCAGCGCCTGCAGCGACTGCTCGATGCTGACCCCGTGATAGGGCATCGGAAAGGGCACATGGTGGATTTCCGGCAGCATCGGTCCAAAACCGGCCTTGTACGGCTGCACCTTGCCGGTGAGGCTGATGCAGGCGAGCGTGCGTCCGTGAAAGCCGCCGGAGAAGGCGATGACAGCGGAGCGCCGGGTATGAAAGCGCGCGATCTTGATTGCGTTCTCGATCGCCTCGGCGCCCGTGCTGAGGAAGATGGTCTTCTTGGGCGTCGCACCCGGAGCGAGCTCGTTGAGTTGCTCCGCCAGCGCGATGTAGCTTTCGTACGGGGTGACCTGAAAACAGGTATGGATGAACCGGTCGAGCTGCCGCGCGATCGCTTCCTTCACCTTCGGATGCACGTGCCCGGTATTGAGGACGGCGATGCCGCTCGCGAAGTCGATATAGCGCTTGCCTTCGACATCCCAGAGCTCGGCGTCGGAGGCGCGGTCCGCGTAGACGGCCAGGGAGTTCGAGACTCCGCGTGGAACGGCATTGTTGCGGCGCTCGTGCAGTTCGGCGTTGGACGTCAAGATGGATCTCCTGGCGGCGGTGGGAGGCTGCCGCATTCTAAGCGAACTCGTGACGCGCGGCTCGCGGTCCCGACCGCACTGCGGGGGGCGGAGAGGTTCCGCCTCCGGCTGAGGGCCGTGAGCCTCACGTCGCGGCGCGACCGCTGCCGTAGCGGACCCGGAGCTCGTCCGGGCAAAGGCTTCTGCGGGGGAGCGCCGGACCCTCTACAATGGCGCCCTTCCGTTACCGTGGAAGTCACTGTTTTGAGCGAAATTCCTCCCCCTGTTCCCGGACAGGCGATCACGACAGAGGTGGTGATCATCGGGGCCGGTCCCTGCGGCCTGTTTCAGGTGTTCGAGCTCGGGCTGCTCGGAATCGGCGCCCACGTGGTTGACTCCCTTCAGCACCCGGGCGGGCAGTGCGCCGAGCTCTACCCGGACAAGCCCATTTACGACATTCCGGCGCTGCCCGTCTGCGGAGCCAAGGAGCTCGTGGACCGCCTCCTGAAGCAGATCGAGCCGTTTCACCCAACCTTGCATCTCGGGCAGGAGGTGGTCGAGTTTGCACGCCGGGAGAACGGCCGCTTCCATCTCCGGACGGCGGCGGGCACGACGTTCGACGCGGGTGCCGTGGTCATTGCCGCGGGAGTCGGCTCCTTCCAGCCCCGCCGCATCGGCATCGACGGCGCGGAAGCGTTCGAAGGCTCTACGCTGCATTACCGGGTGAAGAACGCCAGCACCCTTCACGCTCAGCATCTCGTCATTTTCGGCGGCGGCGATTCGGCGCTCGACTGGACGCTGGAGCTCCTACCCAAAGCGCGCAGCCTCACGCTCGTTCACCGGCGGCCCGAGTACCGTGCCGCACCGGCTTCTGTAGCGAGGATGCAGGAGCACGTCGCAGCGGGCCGCATGCGTGTGTTCGAGGCGCTGCCGCACTCGCTCATCGCAGACAACGGCGCTCTGCGAGGGGTCAACATCAAGGCCCGTGACGGTGCCACTCACGCGCTCGCGGCGGACCAGCTCCTGGTATTTTTCGGCCTGCATCCGAAACTGGGCGCGATCGCCGAGTGGGGTTTCGAGCTCGAGAAAAAAGCCCTCAAAGTGGATACCGAGAAGTTCCAGACGAGCCTGCCGGGTGTGTACGCGGTCGGCGATATCAACACCTACCCCGGGAAGAAGAAGCTCATTCTGTCGGGCTTTCACGAGGCGGCGCTGGCGGCCTTCGCCATCCAGCATCACCTTTATCCGCAGAAGAAGCAGTTCCTGCAATACACCACCACGAGCCCCATCATGCACCAGCGGCTGGGCGTACCCGACTGAGCGCCGGGGAGCGCGAATGCGAGGGTTCCCGCGCCCCTGGCCATGACGCGCTCATGCGCGGCAAGCTCAAGTTCGGCTGAAGGCACTCGAACATGGACCAGCGCATTGCCGATCTGTTGACGCTGCTCGAGCTCGAGCAGCTGGAGGTCAATCTGTTCCGCGGCGAGAGCCGCGACATCGGCAGTGCGCAGGTGTTCGGCGGGCAGGTGCTCGGACAGGCCCTCACCGCCGCCTCGGCGACGGTCGAGGGCCGCGTCGTGCACTCGCTGCATGCCTATTTTCTGCGCCGCGGCGACTTCAACGCGCCGATCGTCTACCAGGTCGACCGCAGTCTCGACGGCCACAGCTTCAGCAACCGCAGGGTCGTCGCGATCCAACACGGGCAGCAGATCTTCAACATGGCCGCCTCCTTCCAGGTGCCCGAGAACGGTTTCGATCACCAGATCGAGATGCCGCGGGTGCCGCGGCCGGAGGAGCTGCCGGATTCGAGTCGGCCGCCGCGCGAGCTGCTGGAGCGCCTGCCGGAGCGCATGCGGCGCTTTTTCGAGCAGCCGCGGCCTTTCGAGTTCCGCCTGGTGCAGCAGGTCGACCCCTTGCGGCCGCGCCGCGCGGCACCGACCCGACAGGTCTGGTTCCGCGCCGTGGGCGGCCTGCCGGATGACGAGAAGCTGCATCGCTGCCTCCTTGCCTACGTTTCCGATTACTTCCTGCTCGACACGGCGACACTGCCGCACGGGATCTCGATGCTGCACAGCTCGATCGTCATGGCCAGCATCGATCACGCGATGTGGTTCCATCGCCCGCTGCGCGTCGATGAATGGCTGCTGTACGCCGTGGAGAGCCCGAGCGCTTCCGGCGCGCGTGGCTTTGCCCGCGCGAGCGTGTTCAGCCTCGATGGCCGCCTCGTCGCGAGCACCGCGCAGGAGGGCCTCGTCCGCAGCAAGAAAGACGCTTAGGATCCCGTCTCACTCATAAGGCAAACGTCTTGCGGATACCCGGTGAACCGCATGATCCTCTTCGGGGCGGTGTTGGGTTTGGCAGCGGGGGCGGCGGCCGCCGGTACCGACGTCGACGCTCTACAGCTACTCTGGTCCGGCGTACGCGATTCCAGCGAGCAGGTCGTCCTCAGCAACGACGCCGCCGTCAGCTCCTGGCCCGAGAGTAGCGAGCGGCGCGTACGCGCCGTGGTGGCGCCCGTCGCTCTGCCATGGCTCGGCTCACACGTCCTGTACTTCGAGGAATTCCTTCACGACGATCCTGACAGCCTGCGGCGGCAGCTGCTGGTGAAGCTCGATCCGGCGGAGCCGCCGGTGCACGGGGTGCGTGCCCGCCTGTTCACATTCATCCGGCCGCGGGCCTGGATTCATCTGAACCTGCGCCCGAATCTGCTCGCCCTGCTCGGCAGCGACGATGTCGCCACGACCTCCGCCTGCGATCTGCTGTTCACCCGCGAGGGCGAGCAGTTTCACGGCAGTACCGTTGGCCATCGCTGCCTCGACGTCCACGGCGGGACGACGCGCTATCTCGACTACCAGATGCTCATCGGCCAGGACCTCTATTGGTATCGCCGCCGGCTGCTGCGCAAGGGCGGCGGCGAGGTGCAGGAGGAGGTGATCGGCTTCAACTGGTTCGAGCTCAACACCACGCAGTTGTACACGTGCCGGGTCGACTGGACTTCGAGCGGACGTGCGCAGGACTTGCGGCCCCTGCTGCGGCTCGACGTGCAGGACCAGGGTGGCCACGGCCGCTTCGTGACGCCGGACGGCCGGAAACTCGAGCTCACGCTGCACAGTGATGACTGGCCCTTTGCCGTCGAGCGCGACGCTCTGATTCTGGAGGTGCACGACCAGGGCGCCCAGGTCCCGTTCGCGACCGCATGGTCCTCGCTCGACCAGGAGGAGGTCGCGCTGAACCTCAACTGGCTGCGGATCCGCTGTGGGGCGGTGGTGCCGGATCCCGAGGAACTGCGATCCAACACGGGCCCGCGCGAAGACATGGACAGTCCCGCGAGCCGCGCTGCGTCAGCGCCGGGCTTCCCGCGCCAGGATGTCGATGTCCTTCAGCAGCACCGGGTTGAAACGCTGCGGCGCTTCCATCATCAGGAAGTGCCCGGTGTGATCGAGCACATCGGCCTTGAAGCCGGGCAGGAACTTGCGGATGCGCGCCTCGTCGGTGGGGCCGAGATCGGAGTTGATGGCGAGCACCGGCACATGGATGTCGGGCAGGACGGTGGCGAAATCCAGGGTGAGCAGGGACTGCAGTGAGGCAACCCCGACCGCCGGCGGCTCGAGCGACATGTCGTAGGCGACCTTCTGCATGAGTACCGGGTCGGCGCCTTTCTCGAACATCGTGCCGGTGACGTAGTTGCGGGTGGCCTCGATGAAATTCTCGCGGAAAGGGGCGAGCTGACGGTTGATCTCCCGCGGCGCGAGCCGCGGCACCCCGATCGACTTGAGCGAATCCACGGCAATGATGCCGATGACCCTGTCGCCGATGCGCCGCGAGGCCTCCAGCGCCACCGCGCCGCCCATCGAGTGGCCGACGAGCACGACCTGGCGGTTCGACAGCTGCCGCACGACGGTCGCGACATCCTCCCCGTAGTTGCCGATCGACCAGTCGGAGCGGTTTTTCTCGGAAGCCCCGTGTCCGGCGAGATTCACCGCGACCACGGTATACGTGGCTTTCAGCGCCTCGATCTGCGCGTTCCAGTAGCTCGAGTCGCACGCCCAGCCGTGTATGAGCACGACAGCGGGCTCACCGCTGCCCCAAACGCGGTAATCGATATGTACGCTGTCTGGAGTCAGGGCGAGCTGCGGCAGGCCGTCGACGTGCTCGGGTCGAGCGTCCGCGGGTTTGATGTTGTCCGGCGGCGCGGTTCCCTTGCTGCAGGCTGTCAGGCCGAGCGCGGCCAGCAACGCGCAGAGCATTACCCGGCAATGAATCATGAAGCGGTCCTCGAGGCGCCGAGCGCATTGCGGCGCATCATAACCGCAAGGGTCCTAACCGGAGCGCAAGACTTTGCCAGGATTGAGAACCCCGTTGGGGTCGAGCGCCTTTTTTATGGCGCGCATGAGATCGAGCTCGACGGGCGAGGCATACAGCTCGAGCTCCCCGATCTTGAGCTTGCCGATGCCGTGCTCGGCGCTGAAGCTGCCGCCGAACTCGCGCAGCAGATCGTGAATGGCGCGTCTGATCTCGGGCTCGCGCGCCAGGAAGGTGTTGCGATCCGCGCCGCGCGCCTGGTTGAGATTGAAATGCAGGTTGCCGTCGCCGACGTGACCATAGACGACGAGCCGTCCATCGGGGACGTGCTGCTGCACCCAGCCCGAGGCGCGCGCCACGAAGTCGGGCAGCGCCGTGATGGTGACGGAGATGTCATGCTTCAGGCTGGCGCCGTCGATGCGCTGGGCTTCGGGCAGCGTTTCCCGGATCTTCCAAAGCGCCGCGCGCTCGCGCTCGTTGCGCGCCAATGCGGCATCGAGCACCAGGCCGGCCTCCAGTGCGCCCCCGAGAGCTTCCTCCATGATGCCATCGAGGGGGTCGGCAGCGCGTGCGGAGCTCAACTCGCACAGCACATACCACGGATGAGGTTGCTGCAGCGGATCGGTCACACCCGCAATATGCCGGGTGGTGAGCTCGACGCCGATGCGGGGAATGAGCTCGAACGAGCTGACGCGATCCCCGCTCGCCTCGCGCAACCGCGCCAGGAGGTCGACGGCGCAGCGCACGTCGGGTATGGCGGCGAATGCCGTCGCCGACGAGCGTAATTTGGGAAACAGCTTCACGCTCGCCGCGGTGATGATGCCCAACGTGCCTTCGGCTCCGAGAAACAGCGACTTCACGTCGTAGCCCGTGTTGTCCTTGCGAAGCGCGCTGAGCGAGGACAGCAGGCGGCCATCGGCGAGCACGACTTCCAGTCCCAACACGAGATCGCGCATCATCCCGTAGCGCAGGACGCTCAAGCCGCCGGCATTGGTCGACAGGTTGCCGCCGATCTGACAGGTGCCCTCGGAGCCGAGGCTCAGGGGAAAGAAGCGCTCGACTTCATCGGCCGCGCGCTGTACGTCCGCCAGGATGCAGCCGGCCTCGGCGATCAGCGAGTAGTTGAGCGCATCGACATTGCGGATGCGATTCAGCCTGCGCAGCGCAACGACGATCTGGTCGCCGGATTCGTCCGGCGTGGCGCCTCCACAATATCCGGTGTTGCCTCCCTGGGGCACGACACCGATGCGGCGCTCGTTGCACAAGCGCACCACCCGTGAGATCTGCTCGACCGAGCGGGGCAGGATGACGGCGAGTGCGCGACCCTGATAGAGCCCGCGATGGTCAGCGAGAAAGGGCGCGACATCGGCGGCATCGGTCACGATGCCATCCGGGCCGAGAATCTCCGAGAGTGCCCGCAGGGTTGCCGCGGCGTGCTGGCTCGACATGGTTGCTTTACTCCGGGGCGTTACCCGCTGCCGCCAATGGCCACACCAAGCGCGCGACCGACCATGAAACTGATGACGCCCGCACCGGCGCCGATGAGCACCATGCGCAACGCCCCTCGCAGGGCGTCTCGCCCCGTGAACAGGCTCAGGACGAGTCCGATGCAGAACAGCGCGACACAACTCAGTGCCGCCGCGGCCACCAGCGTGCCAACTCCCGTGTTTCTCGCCGTCAGGAACGGCACCAAGGGCACCGCGGCGCCGAGCGCAAACGAGACGAATGACGAGAGGGCGGCTCCCCAGGGGGAGCCGAGGTCGTCCGGGTTGAGGCCGAGCTCCTCACGTGACAGAACATCGAGCGCCTGCTCCGGATGGGCGAGCAGTGCGCGACTTACCTGGCGTGCCTGTTCGAGCTCGACCCCGCGCGCCTGGTAGATGAGGGCGAGCTCCTCCGCTTCCTCTTCGGGGTACTCCGCCACCTCCTCACGCTCGAGGGCGATCTGGTATTCGTACATCTCCCGCTGCGAGCGCACGGAGACGTATTCTCCCGCCGCCATCGACAGCGCGCCGGCGAGCATTCCCGCGGTTCCTGTCAGGAGAACATATCCGCTCGCGGCACCGGCACCCGCGACGCCGAGCACGAGACTGGCGTTCGAGACCAGACCATCACTCACACCAAACACCGAGGCCCTGAGATTGCTGCCGAGACCGCCGCGATGCCGCGCGCCGACCTCGGATAGCGAGGTCGGCATGGCGTGTCCCGCGACACTGACCGGAGCGCTGTAGACGGAGAGTCCTCGCAGCTTCATTGCCGCCAGCACGGAGCGCAGCGCACGCGGGCCGAAATGCCGCAGGAGTCGCGCGACGATGCGCGCACGCAGCGAGGGGGTGAATATTCGCTTCGGGGATGTTGGTGCACCGCTCGATGCGGAAGCTTCGGGCGCACCAGCCTGGCGCGTCCCGCTCTGCCGGGAGGAAACCTCCCATTTCGCCGCTTGCTCTTCCGCTGCCGCGGCGAGCTGTAGGAAAAGATGTCGCTTGCGTGGGTCGGGCTCCGCCGCGGCCACACGGTGATAGAGCCAGGCGGACTCTTTTTCGTGATACCAGCTGTCGAGGTTGGTCATTCGCTGCGCCGGCGGATCATGCGCTGCCCGAGGCGGTCATTCGCAGCACTGGCGGTCATTATCGCGCCGCCAACCGTTGTGGCACAGCGTTTCGGGCGTGCGCGGCCAGGCGGCTCGCACGTGGGGGGCGGATCAACGCTCGTCTTCTTCCTCGTCCTCGTCGTCTTCGAAGTCGTCGTCGTCCTCGTCTTCGTCATCCTCGTCGAAGTCGTCCTCGTCCTCGTCTTCCTCCTCGTCTTCCTCGGGCTCGGACCAGCCCTCGGGCTCGTCCGTGTGCTCGAGATCCATTTCGTGCCACGCTTCGATATCGATCTCCTCGATATCGCCATCGAGATACTCGATCTCGACGAGCTCCGAGTCCTCATCGACGGACAGCACGCGGAACGACTCTTCTTCTTCCAGGTTCTCGTACCATTGGCCCGGAACCGGCTCGTAATCTCTGCTCACCGCTCGCTTCCTCGAAGTCATCGAATTTTCGGCGGCGGTAAGTTTAGGGGCTGCGGTCGGCTGGGGCAACGAGCGCGTCGCGGCGCCGCCGCTCCTGCGGCCGCGCTTCGGTTCCTGATGTCCGGAATTTGGCTGGCGCCGCCCCGGGGTCGTAAGTGGGTTACGCCCCCGGTTTGCATAACCACGCTCACGCTCCCGCGCAGTGCAAGGACCGATTGCGTATAGTTTTCGCACCATGAGTGCCCAAGTACCTGATACTCCATCGCCCCTGCAGCAGGCACGGCGTATCGTCGTCAAGGTCGGCTCTGCGCTGCTGGTCGATGCGGAGACGGGTCGGATCAACCGCTCCTGGCTCGAGACCCTGATCGAGGATCTCCTGCGGCTGCGCAAGCGTAACCAGCAAGTCATTCTCGTGTCCTCGGGCGCCATTGCGCTCGGGCGCCGCGAACTCAAGCTGGCGAAGGGGCCGCTGCGGCTGGAGGAAAGTCAGGCGGCCGCCGCGGTCGGGCAGATCCGGCTGGCGCATGCCTACAAGGAGCTGCTGGAGAGCCGCGATGTCACCGTGGCACAGGTGCTGCTCACCCTGGAGGACAGCGAGCGTCGCCGTCGCTACCTGAATGCGCGCGCCACGCTGGACTCGCTTCTTGCCCTCGGTGCGCTCCCGGTCATCAACGAGAACGACACGGTGGCCACGGCGGAGATCCGCTACGGCGACAACGATCGTCTCGCGGCCAGGGTCGCGCAGATGGCAGGCGCGGACTGCCTGATCCTGTTGTCGGATGTCGAGGGGCTGTTCACCGCGGATCCCAATAAAGACCCGAACGCGCAGTTCATTCGTGAGGTGCGGCAGATCACTCCCGAGATCGAGTCCATGGCAGGCAGTTCCGCATCGGACGTCGGCTCGGGGGGCATGACGACCAAGATCGTCGCGGCGAAAATCGCGATTTCGGCCGGCTGTCACATGTGCATCGCCGCGGGGCACCAGGCGCACCCGGTCGGCCGCATCGAGGCGGGCGCCCGCTGCACGTGGTTCGTCCCGACCGCATCTCCCGTCGCGGCTCGAAAACAGTGGATCGCGGGAACCCTGCGGCCCGCCGGCTCGATCACGATCGATGCCGGCGCCCTGCGCGCGCTCCTGGAAGGCAAGAGCCTGCTTCCCGCGGGAGTCGTCGAGACCCGGGGGCGCTTCGACCGCGGGGACACCGTGAGCGTCCTGAGAGCGGACGGCGCGGAGATCGCCCGGGGGATCAGCGCCTATTCGGATGGCGATGCTGCCCGGATCATGGGGCGGAAGTCTTCCGAGATCGAAGGTATTCTCGGGTTCCGGGGACGCCACGAGATGATCCATCGCGACAACCTGGTGCTGATCCGCCACGAGGCGCCTCCCATGCAGGAATCCGAGCAGGCTGCACAGTGAACGCCCACCGCGATACGAACATCACCGAGCTCATGGAACGGCTGGGCAAGGCCGCCCTCGAGGCTGCCGCGGTGTTGGCCCTGGCCGGCACCGAAAAGAAAAACACCGCGCTGGCCGTTGCGGGGAGGGCTGTCCGCGCGCGGCGGGGCGAGCTTCTGGCCGCGAATGAGCGCGACATGGCTGCCGCGCGCGCCGCGAAGTTGAGCGGCGCGCTGCTCGACCGTCTGCAGCTCGATGACAAGCGCGTCGAGGCCATCGCGCGTAGTGTCGAGGAGGTGTTGGCACTTCCGGATCCCATCGGGGCCACGGTGGCGGACTGGGAACGGCCTAACGGCTTGCGTATCCAGCGCGTCCGCGTGCCGCTGGGAGTGATCGGCATCATCTACGAGAGTCGCCCCAATGTGACCGCCGATGCGGGCGCGCTCTGCCTGAAGTCGGGCAACGCGGTGATTCTGCGCGGCGGCTCGGAGAGCCGGCATTCGAGCGCGGCGATCCACGCCTGTCTCGTGGAGGGTCTGCAGGCGGCCGGGCTGCCTGCGGAGTGCATTCAACTCGTACCGACCACGGATCGGGCCGCTGTCGGATACATGCTCGCCGGCATGGCGGAGTACATCGACGTCATCGTTCCTCGCGGGGGCAAGAGCCTGGTCGAGCGGGTGCAGAGGGAAGCACGCGTGCCCGTGATCGGGCATCTCGAAGGGAACTGTCACGTGTACGTCGACCGCGACGCCGACGTGAGGATGGCGCGCGCGATCGCGGTGAACGCAAAGATGCGTCGCACCGGGATTTGCGGTGCCGCCGAGACGTTGCTCGTCGACCGGGCTTGCGCCGGCACGCATCTCGCGCCGATCGTGGAGGATTTGCTCGCAGCCGGGTGCGAAGTTCGCGGTGACGCGACGGTGCAGAAGGTCGATGCGCGAGTGCGTCCCGCCAGCGAAGACGACTGGTACACGGAATACCTCGATTCCATAATCGCCGCGCGTGTGGTCGACGGCGTGGACGCTGCCATCGCTCATATCGCGAAGTACGGGTCGGCCCACACCGAGTCGATCGTGACGGAGAATGGCGCCACGGCCGAGCGCTTCCTGCAACACGTCGACAGCGCCATCGTGCTCCACAACGCGTCGACGCAGTTCGCCGACGGCGGCGAGTTCGGCATGGGGGCCGAGATCGGTATCTCGACCGATCGCTTCCACGCGCGCGGTCCCGTGGGGGCCGAGCAGTTGACCAGTTACAAGTACGTGGTGCGGGGCAAGGGGCAGGTCAGGCCCTGAACGGGCCGCCGGCGCGGCTCAGGCCGGCACGCGACGATTCAACTTCGCGATGCCGCCGCGCAGCGAATACACTGAGCTGAGGCCCCGGGCGCGCAATTCCTGCGTTGCCGCCAGGCTGCGCCGGCCGCTGGCGCACACTAACAAACTGTTCCCCGAGGGCTCGAACGCGGGCGTTCCATGCAACAGCCGGGCCATTGGAATATGGCGCGCTCTCTTCGTTGGCGTCGGTATTTCGGCTATCTCGTGCGGCTCGCGAATATCCACGACCTCGAACCCCGCGGCCAGCGCGTCGTCGAGCGATTCGAAATCGACCTCGAGCGGTGCGACGTCTGCGGCTTGCGCTTGCCGTGGTCCGTTGCGCGCATGGTCGGGGCAGGCGGCGGCGCGCTTTGCCCGCACCCGCGAGATCGACAGCGTGAGCAGATCCAACACCAACAGCTCTTCGCCGAGCTGCCCCGGCAGATCGAGCAGCAGCTTCAATGCCTCGAAGGCCTGCAGGCTGCCAAAGGTGCCCGGGACGGGGCCGAGCACGCCTGCCTCGGCGCAGTTACCGACGATGCCGTCTCGTGTGGCTTCGGGCCAGACGCAGCGCAGACAGGGGCCGTCGCGATCCGCGCGCACCACCTGGATCTGGCCTTCGTACTGGTAGACGCTCGAGAAGATGACCGGGACGCGCTTCTGCACGCAGACGTCGTTGAGCAGGAACTTTGTCGAGAAATTGTCGGTGCAGTCGATCACCAGGTCATATTGACCGACGATCGCCGGCGCATTGGCGGCGTCGAATCGCACGGCGTGAACGGCGGCGTCGACGTCAGGGTTGAGCGCCCGCACGCGCGCGGCGGCCAGCTCGGCTTTCAACTTTCCGACATCGGCGAGCGCGTACATCGTCTGCCGGTGAAGGTTGGACGGCTCCAACCGGTCGGCATCGACGAGGCCGAGCCGGCCGACGCCCGCGCCGGCAAGGTAACTGATGACCGGCACGCCAAGGCCGCCGCAACCAACGACGAGGACGCGGCTGGCGCGAAGCTTTGCCTGGCCACGAGCGCCGACTTCTTTCAGCGCCATCTGGCGCGAGTAGTCGGGGACAGGCGCCGGGCCGTGCTCGTGCCCGTGATCGTGCGCATGCGCGTGATCGCGCCCGTGCGCGGGATCGTGCTCATGTGCGTGACCGTGCGCGTGACCGTGCTCATGTGCGCCGGCGTGAGCGCCGCCGGCTGACATCTCCGCGTCCCCCACAGCGGCGGGCGCCGCGCACCGCTCGCAATTCACCCACCCCGAGTCACCATTCTCGTAGTGCTCCTTCTTCCAGATGGGCACCCGGTGTTTGACTTCGTCGATGATGTATCGGCAGGCACGGAACGCCTCGTCCCGGTGCCGCGCGCTGGCGCCGACCCAGACAGCCATCTCTCCGATGGCCAGGTCGCCGATGCGATGGACGCATGCCGCACGCTCGATGCCGAAGCGCTCGATAGCCTCGGCAACGATGCGCTCTCCTTCCTTCACCGCGAGGGGCTCGAACGCCTCGTACTCGAGATGCCGGACGCTCATCCCTTCGTTGTGATTGCGGACGAGGCCTTCGAAAGACGTGTAGCCGCCGCAGGCGGGGTCGGCGAGCTGCGCGCGCAAGGACGTCACGTCGATTGCAGTGCGGCTGAAACGGAATGCGGCCATGAGCTCAGCTCTCCTCAACCGCCGGCCACAGGAGGAATGAATACGACGGAGTCCCCATCCGCGAGCGCCTGAGTCCACTCGCCGAACTCCGCGTTGACCGCAACGCGCAGCATCTCCGGCGCGAGCGAAAACGGGTGGCGTGCCTTCAGTTCCTCGTACAGCTCCCGCGGTGTGCGCGCCGCCGTGACGAGCGCTTCGTCACTGCGCCCAGCCTGCTCACGTAACAACGCGTAATACTGCACCTTGATGTGCTTGCGGGCGGCGGTCCCTTGTGAATTCAAGTTGGCCATGGCCGAACCATACTCCTCCGGCGTGTTGACGTTGTCGAGTGCGTGCGGATTCGGCTCGTCGAGCAGCTTCGCGTCCGCGTTGATCAGAAATTTCCGCGGGCAGTCCTTCCCCGCCGCAACCTGCGCGAGGATGGCGGCACGGCTGGAAGGCTCATAGATCGCGCAGAGCGGCTCCGGCAAACCATTGTGTCGGGGGTCGGGATGACTGGCGCGGAACGCTGTAGCCTGGCGGGCCGGGTCGCGTTGGGCCAACAGGAAATCGAGGGTCGCGGCATCGAGAAAGGGCAGGTCGCAGGCGAGTACCAGCCACGCCGCATCCGGGTAACGAGCCTGCGCAGCCATGATGCCCGCGAGAGGGCCGAGGCCCTCCCGCGTATCCACGATCTGCTCGAAGCGCGCCCTGACCGGGTCATTCTGTCCCGGTCGCACGGACACGAACACACGCTCGACGTGCTGCTCGAGAAGGGCCACCGCCCACTCGAGCTGCGTTCGCCCGTGATAGGTCAGCGTGGCCTTGTCGCGCTGCATGCGCGTGCTGCGCCCACCGGCAAGCACGAGTCCGTACACGGGCGGGATCGCTGTGGCGCTCATCGCTTGAAGTCCCGCTTGCCGCCCGATTTCTCCACCAGCCGCACTCCCGTGATTTCGATGTCGTGCGAGAGCGCCTTGCACATGTCATAGATCGTCAGAGCCGCGACACTTGCTCCCGTCAGCGCCTCCATCTCGACACCGGTGCGGTGATGGACGGACACCTCGCAACGGATGAGGATGCCGCCGCCGCGCTCGTCCTCGATCTCCACCTTGCAATTGTCCAGTCCGAGAGGATGGCAGAACGGAATCAGCTCGTGCGTGCGCTTTGCCGCCATGACACCGGCGACGATGGCGGTGTCGAATACCGGTCCCTTCTTGGTGCGGTGACCGCTTTTGCGCAGCGCGAGGGACACTGCCCGCGGCAGGCGCACGCGTGCCTCCGCCACGGCGATCCGATGAGTCACTTCCTTCGCCCCGACATCGACCATCGTTGGTCGATTGCTGCTGTCGAGGTGTGTCAGCCCCGAGCGCGACATCAGCCACCGATGTAGAACATTTCGACCTTGCGCTCGTCGCCGTGTTCCTTGCGCAGGGTCGCACGCAGCTCGCTGTAGCGATCGGCGCGCGCAAACCAGGTGTTACGCATGATGTCGAGCAGCTGCTCATCGCTCGCGCCGGCACGCACAGAGTCGCGCAGGTTCGTACCATGAGTGGCGAACAGACAAGTGTAGATCACACCGTCGGATGACAGCCGCGCTCGCGAGCAGTCGCCGCAAAACGGTTGCGTAACCGAGGAGATGAAGCCGACTTCGCCCTTGCCGTCCGCGAATCCATAGCGCTCGGCGACTTCCCCGCGATATTCCCGCCCGAGTGGCTGCAGCGGCCAACGCTCGGCAATTCGCGCAGCCAACTCCTTCGAAGGCACTACGAGATCCTCGCGCCACGCGTTGCGGTTGCCAACGTCCATGTATTCGATGAAGCGCACGATCACGCCGGTGCCGCGGAACCGCTCCACGAGATCGAGCGCGGTGTGGTCGTTCACGCCGCGCTGCACCACGGTGTTGATTTTGATCGGCTCGAGGCCCGCGCGCAGGGCGTGCTCGATCCCGTCGAGCACGTCGGCAACGCCGCCGAAGCCGCCGCTCATGCGGGCGAACACCTTGGGATCCAGACTGTCGAGACTCACGGTGATGCGCTTCAGGCCCGCGGCCTTGAGCTCCGCGGCGTACTTGGCGAGCAGCACACCGTTCGTGGTGAGCGCGATGTCTTCGATGCCGGGGATGGCAGTCAGGTCGCCGATCAAGTCCGCGAGATTCGCCCGCAGCAGGGGCTCGCCACCGGTCAGGCGCAGCTTGCGCACGCCGAGATGGGCGAACAGCCGTGTCAATCGCACGATCTCGTCGAACGACAGCCGCTCATGCGAGCCGAGAAAGCGGTATTTATCATGAAAGGTCTCCCGCGGCATGCAATACGGGCAGCGGAAGTTGCACCGGTCCATGACGGAGATGCGCAGGTCCCGGATCGGGCGCCCCAGCGTGTCGCGCGGGGAGGATCGGGAGCCGAAAGGGACGACGACTTCAGTAGTGGCCATTGTAAATCAAGGTATTACCACCCGGCGCAGGCGAACGCTATGTCCCTAAATGGGGGCCGCCCCATCCGGGGTCAATCACCAGCGGTGCAGGCGGGCAATGAACCCTTTCGGGTAGGTGTTCGGGCCCGGCGGAAGTTCCACGAGACCGTCCGTGCCGGCCAGGGCTGTGAAGTCGCCGGAGCCGTTGGTGGGCTGGGGCACAGCCCAGGGCCGTCCCCAATCGTCCACCTCCACCCGAACCGGCAGGAAGAATGTGAGCGGTGACGTGACCGTCACCGGGGCGCCCAGTGCGATCTTCTCGGGGGGCTCGGGCGGAGCCTGACCCAGGCTGGCGAACAGCGCCGGAATCACGTAGCGCCGCAGGCAGACCAGCGTCGAGACAGGATTGCCCGGTAGGGCAAACACCGCCGCCCCGGAGCTCGCCACACCGAACCAGAACGGTTTGCCGGGCCTCTGCGCGATCTTATGGAAAATGGGCCTCACGCCCAGCTCATCGAGCGCTTTGGGCACCAGGTCGAACTTTCCCATGGAAACGCCGCCGCTCAGGACGAGGACGTCGTGGGTCTCGAGGTGAAACTTGAGCCGACGCTTGAGCTCGCTCAGGTCATCGTTGATGTGATCGTCGGCAACCCGCTGGAAGCCGTGGGCGCGCAGCGCTGCCACGATGGCGTACGCATTGGAGCGGCGCACCTGATGGGGAAGCACGGGTTCGCCGGGCTCGACCAGCTCATTTCCCGTGGAGATCACGGCAAGCATCGGCTGACTGCTGACACGGATCCTGGGCATTCCCGCCGCCGCGGCAATGGCTATTTCCGGAGCGCGGAGCCGTACTCCGGCGGTGACCAGCAGCGCTCCCTGACGGGTGTCGCTACCGCGACGATGGACGTTCTGTCCGGGCTCGACCGCGACTCCATGAGCGAGCTCAGCGTGTCCATCGCGTATCGCGATCTCTTCCACGGCAACGACGCTGTCGCAGCCTGTCGGAAGCACTGCGCCGGTCATGATCTCAATACAGGCGCTGCGTGAGTCCAGCGCGAGCGGCGGATCGCCCGCGGCCTGCGTCGCCTGGATACGCAGTCTGCGTAGCCCCCCGCTGACGGCACCGCTATCGAGCGCGATGCCGTCCATCGCCACCCGGTCGAAGGGTGGCGCATCCCGCTCGGCGTAGATGTTCTCGCGCAGCACCGCGCCTGCGCATTGCGACAGCGGTAGAGACTCGATGGGCAAACACTGGAGGTGCTGCCCGATCAGCTCTTCGGCCTGTGCCGGGGTCAGCACGTGCGCCTCGCTCAGTTCTTCTTGCTGCTGCTGTCGCTGCTGGGGTTGGTCCTGGCCTTGTAGATGCGCACCTGCTCGTTGAAGCGGTCGGCGATGCTCTGCAGCTGATCGACGGCGGCATTGTTCTTCTGCACCTCCATGCGCTCCATATCCGCCTTCTGCTCCTTCGTCAGCTTGTCGCCCGCGTTGCTGACCGCGCTCTCGTGCTCGAGCTTGATGCAGGCGACATAGGCATTGATGTCCTTGTTGTATTGCGTGACCGCTTTTTTCGCCGCGACCATCTCCTCCATCGTGGCCGTGTTGCCGTCCGGAAGCTTGGCCGGCGGCGGCGGATAGGAGCAGTCGGCATATACCGGTCCGGCCAGTACGGCGACCGCCGTGACCGCAAAGAGAGCTTTCATACCATGATCCCCATTGTTGGCCGCGCTGCGGCGGCCGCGTTAAAGGGCCGCGCGAACGGCCTGAATGACGAGTCGAACGACTATCTTAGTGGCCCGGCAGCGGTTTCGGCTACTGACCTCGCGCCGCGCCACCACGCTCGGGGGCCCGATAGAGGAAGCAGTCCCGAGCGTGGTCGTTCACGACCCCGACCGCTTGCAGATAGGCGTAAAGAATTGTGGTGCCCACGAAGCGGAAGCCTCTTTTTTTCAGGTCTTTCGAGATCCGGTCGCTCAGCTCGGTGCGCGTCGGGACAGGGTTGCGGGCGCTCGGGCCGTTGACCACCGGGCGTCCGTCCACGAACGACCACAGGTAGCGGTCGAATGAGCCGAATTCGCGCTGCACTTCCAGGAAGGCCTGCGCGTTGGTGATCGTGGAGTTGATCTTCAGGCGATTGCGCACGATGCCGGGGTTCTGCAGCAGCGCCGCTGTTCGTGCAGAGTCGAAGCGCGCCACCCTCTTAGGGTCGAATCGGGCGAAGGCGCGCTGATAGCTCGCCCGTTTGTGCAGGATCGTGGACCAGGAAAGGCCGGCCTGCGCGCCCTCCAGGATCAGCATCTCGAACAGCAGGCGGTCGTCGTGCACCGGCCGCCCCCATTCCTCGTCGTGATAGCGGATGTAGGCCGGATCGTCCCCCGGCACCCAGCGGCAGCGCTTCTTCTCGGTTTTCATACGCCTTTGACGCGGTTTTCCTGGTCTTTGACTCACCCGTGCGCCAGTGTGCGCGCGGTCCGGCTCGCTTCAGGGCCGGGTGCTGTCGCGGTTCAGGAGCTTGACCGCGTAGACCTCGTCGATGAGGTGAAAGCGAGCCTCGCTCGGCTCATATTCGTAGACGTTGGCTTCCTTGATGTCGAAATACCAGCCGTGCAGGCGCAGCTGGCCCCGGGCCAGCCGTTCACGCACCACCGGATAGGTCTTCAGGTGCTCGAGTTGCTCGAGCACGTTGAGCTGGGAAAGCTGATTGTGACGCTCCAAGTGATTTCCCAGGCTGGCGCCGGCCTGCAGCTGCCGCAGGCTCCCTTCGCCGTGGCGCAGCCAGCAGCTGAATGCCGGCGCATCCTCCCGCGTCTGCCCCTGGGAAAGGGCTCCTATGGCACCGCACTCCGAATGGCCGCAGACAATCACTTCCGTGATCGGCAGCGTTGCCAGGGCGAACTCGATGGCCGCGGCCTCCGAGCCGGGACCGGCATTGGCTTCGCCGTACGGCGGGATGAGGTTGCCGACATTGCGGATGACGAACAGATCTCCCGGCTCCGTGGAGGCGAATAGATTCGGCACCACGCGGCTGTCGGAGCAGGCGATGAAGAGCGTGTCGGGGCGCTGCCCCAGCGCCAGCAGCGCGAAGGTGTCCTTGACGGTCGGCCGTACGTTCTTGCGAAAATCGACGATGCCGTTGATCAGTTTTTTCACAGTACCTGGGTTCGCTCGAGCGTTGGACAAAGAAAAGCCCGCGGCGCGGCAGTCGGCGCGCAGCGGCCGGGATGCCGGCGAATTTTAGCTCAGAAGCTCAACCGGATACCCGCGAAATACGTGCGCGGGGGGCTTGGGCTATAGGTGCGGGGGTTCGTCAGGCGGAGGTTCGGCGGCAGGCCGGCGAGCGCGCTGAAGGTGCCGTACGTGTAGTAGGTCCGGTCGAACGCATTGTCGACGCCGGCGAACAGCTGCAGTGCCTTCGACAGTGTGTAGGAGCTGTGGAAATTCACCACGGTGAAGCCCGGCAGCGGCGGCTCCTGATTCGACTCATCGTTGGCGAGGAACTGACTGCTCGTGTAGCGCAGGTCGCCGCCGATCTTCCACTGGTGAAACGGCGAGTAGTCGAGGCCGAGCGTCAGCCGCTGGCGGGGCGTCAGTGGCATGCGGTCGCCCGGATGCACGAAGATGTTGCCATCAGCGTTGGCCCCGGGGCTGTTGGAGGCCAGGGTGAGGCTCTCACGGAAGGTGGCGTCCAGCAGGGTATAGCTGAAATTGCCTTGCCACCGCTGCGCGGTGAGCGAGAATCCGGTCTCGATGCCCTGGCGGCGCGTGCTGCCCGTATTGGAGAAGTAGCCGAAGCCGTTGATCTTCGTCGCGAGCAGGATGATGTCATTGCTGTTGTCGGTGCGGAAGGCGCTGGCGTACCACTGCAGCCTGGTGGAGGCGGCGCGAGACGTGAAGCGGCCGCGCAGCCCGGCTTCGTAGGTGCGGGAAACGACCTGCTTCAGGTTGGGATCGGATACCAGGAACGCATTGAGCAGACAGGGTGAGTTGGGATCGGCGCAGCTCAGCTCGCCGGCCGTGGGCGCGCGGTTCGCTTCCGAGTAGCTGGCGTAGGCCGTTATCTCGTCGGACAGCGTGTAGGTAATGCCCGTGCCCGGGTTGAAGCGAGCGAAGCCGTGGCTGCCGTCGAGACTCGTGCCGATGAGGTCACTGATCCCGATTTGCGCTCGGTTCCAGCGGCCTGAGACCGTCCACGCCAGCCGTTTGCTCACGCTCAGAGTATCGGTGAAATACAGTCCATGGTAGGTGGTGGCAGAGCGCACGGAGACCGGCTCTTCGATCGGCGGCGATGCGGTGGCGCTCGCACCCTGGTCGATGATGACGGTCGTGCCGACCACCTGCAGGCTCGGCAGCACCTGACTCAGCGCGCCGTACGCGCCGTAATGCGTCACGCTGTGGTCGAGCGCAGCGCCGAGCACCAGGTTGTTCTCCATGCCTGCCACCGGCGCCGTGAACGTCGCCTGGAGACCGGCACCGACAGTGTTGGTATTCGTGGTCGTGATGTCCGTCTCCGCGGGCGTTGCGCCGTTTGGCAGGACGCTCGTGGGTACCGGGTTGCCGCTCCTGTCATACAGAACGTCGGCGGGATAGAGGTCGTTGCCTTGGAGGCAGAAGAAATTCGCATCGTTCGTGCAGGCGCTCACGTTGGTCGTGTTGCCGTCGAACAGGCGCTGCTCGAAATGCCGATAGTAGGTGTTGGCTGCCAGGACGAGCCTGTCGGCCGCCTCGAGCGTGCCGGTGAGCTGCAGGAGCTGCATCGCGTTGCGCTTCGTTTGCGGGTAGGTGAAGATGGAGCGGGGATCTGCGGCCAGCATCTCGACGGGCGTGGGTCCGAGCGCACCGATGTAGTTGTTGGCAGCCGTGAGGCTGGCATGCAGCGTGGTCCGGCCGTCTTCGTAGCCGATATCGCCGTATCCCTGGCGCAGATCGGTTGGCGAAAGGAAGCGGAAGCCGCTGTCGCGCACACCTCCAAGAGCGGCATAGGTGCCGAAGTTGCCGTGACGCAAGCCGTAGGCCGCATAACCGGTCGTGTTCCTGAAATTGCCTTGCGACACCTCGACGTCGCCGCCAGGCGAGTTGAAGGCGTTCTTCATTTCCAGGGTCACCGCGCCACCCAGGGCATTGAGGCCGAACACGGGGTTGTTGCTTTGCACGGTGAGGCGGCTCACGGCGAACTGCGGGACGAGGTCCCAGTTGACGTTGTCGCCGAACGCTTCATTGATGCGTGTGCCGTTCTGGTAGACGGCCAGGCCCTCGGCGATGCCGGAGATGGGCGACGCCTCGAAGCCGCGATAGACGAAGTCCGGCTGGTACTGGCTGCCCAGCTCGTTGTTCAGGTTGACGCTCCCCATGCGGCGCGCGGCCGCACCCGGCAGCAGGTCCGAGTGGCCGTCCGGGTCGAGGTCGCGGGCGCCAAGGGTCTGCACGTGGCTCGGCACCTTATCCAGATCCACGCCGCTGCCGGGCAGCGGCGTCGTGCCGACAATCACCACCTCGGCGAGATTCCTGGGTTGCGGGCTCCCGCCATCCGCGTCCGCGGCCACGACGGGGCCGACGAGCGTCGGCCCGACCAGGCCGAGCGCGTAACCCAGACGCCGGAGGGCCCGGCTATTCATCTCCATGCTTCTTCCGGGGTTTTGGCGGCAAATGGGCGCCATATGGCGCCACTTTCGGCTCATCAGTCGCGCGTTACAGTCACTTCGAGCACCAGGTCTCTGGGAAATCGCTGCGGGCCGGCATTTGAGCAATGCCGCCCGCGCTGCGTCCAGGGAGAAACTCCCGACCGGGCGCTACGGGAATGTGTCGCTCCACGAGCGGACATGCACATCCCTGGCGGCAGCCCGGCTGTCGGGTGCGCACGATGGGACGAGCGACGGGGTTTGGGTGCGGCCCGGAATGGACCGTGTGAAGCTGGCGCGGCCGGAGGGATTCGAACCCCCGACCCTCAGGTTCGAAGCCTGATGCTCTATCCAACTGAGCTACGGCCGCGGGGAGCTCATTCTATCAATTAATGAGCCCTGCAGGGCCGCTCAAGCGCTTTGCTGCAAAGGTTGCGGCTTCGACCGCAGATAGCCCAGGCCCAGCAAACCGAACCACAGCGGCGCGGCGTACAACGCTACACGCGTGTCCGCATCGAGCCCCAGCATCGCGGTCACGACGACCAGGAACGCGATGACCAGCCAGTTTGCGTACGGCGCGCCCGGCAGTCGGAAGCTCGAAGGCCGCGCGCGCCCCGCGGCGACGGCGCGGCGATAATTCCGGTGCGCGACCATGATGATTCCCCAGGTCCACAGCGTGCCGATGGTCGAGATGCTGGTTACCCAGACGAACGCTTTTTCCGGCACGGCATAGTTGAGCGCCACTGCAACCAACATCACCGCCGCCGATACGTGGATGCCCATTGCGGGGACGCGCTGTGCGCTGAGTCGTGCGAGGACACCGGGGGCCTGGCCCCGTTGCGCGAGCGAGTAGAGCATCCTGCCGGTGCTGAAGATACCGCTGTTGCAGGATGAAGTGGCCGCGGTGATCACGACCAGGTTGATGATGCTGCCTGCCGCCGGAACCCGCATTTTGTCGAACACGAAGACGAAGGGGCTCGTGTCGGGACTGAGCTCCGTCCAGGGAACCAGCGACATGATGACGGTGAGCGCGCCGATGTAGAAGATGAGGATGCGGAAGGTGATGCCGTTGGTGGCTCTTGGGAGAACCACCTCGGGATTTTCAGCTTCGCCGGCGGTCACCCCGATCAACTCCACCCCCTGGTAAGCGAACGCCACCATCTGCAGCGTGAGCAGCACGCCCACGAGCCCGAACGGCAGGAAGCCGCCGTGCGACCACAGATTGCTGAAGCTCGCGGTGGCCCCGAGCTCCCCGACATGGAAGACGATCACGAACAGGCCGCCCGCGATCAGGGCGATGATGGTGGCGACTTTGATGAATGCGAACCAGAACTCCAGCTCGCCGAATACGCGCACGGCCAGCTGGTTGGCCCCGTAGAGGACGACCAGCGCGACGAGCGCCGGCAGCCACTGCGGCACGGTGGGGAACCAGTAGCGCACATAGATGCCGATCGCAGTGAGCTCCGCCATGGCCGTCACTACCCACATGAACCAGTAGGACCAACCGGTGGCGAAGCCTGCGAACGGTCCACAGAACTCGTCCGCGTAAACCGCGAACGACCCCGCGACGGGCCGGTAGATCAGCAACTCTCCCAACGCGCGCATGATGAGGAAGATCGCGATTCCGCCGACGGCGTAGGCGAGCAGGAGCCCGGGACCCGCGTGACGGATGGCCTTTGCCGAGCCGAGAAACAGGCCGACCCCGATGGTACCGCCCAGGGCGATGAGCTGGATGTGCCGGTCCCGCAGGTTACGCGAGAGATCCGAATCGACTTGGCTCATATCAGTATCCTCGGGCCGTCGGACCGTGACCGCCTCATCTTACCGTTCCGTCGGCGGTGCGGGCAGCAGGCGGTCCGAGCAGCGCGTAGCGGCGTCCCTGCGGCAGCTCATAGCGGCGCCATAGCGATGCGACGCCCGCGGACTCCAGGACACCCGCCGTGCCGTCGTCAGGCACTTTGATGGGATGGATGCGCTCAAGCAGACGGGTGAGCTCGCCGGGGGCATGACCGGGCAGCAATACGAGCACACGGGCTGTGTTGCCGTGGGTACGGAACCAGGCGGATACGGCCCGCTCGGGCGTGTTGCCGCCCGTGCCCGACGCGGGTCCATCGGTGTTGAGAATGGTGAATCGCGTGCGCAACCCATCGTCGAGCATGGCGATCGTCGTCTCGTCCGGCGCCAGCAGTGCCAGATCTCCCTGTCGGGAATCGTCGTGAATACGGCGGGCCAGCAGCCCCAGATCCTGCCACCGGTCGACGACCGGAAAGCTCGCGACGGCGGTCAAACACAACGCCGCGGCGTACGAGGCGTAAGTCCAGCCGAAGCTGCTTTGCAAGTCGCCCCGGCTCTGCGCCCGCGCGGACAAGCGGACCGCGGTGAAGGAAACCACCAGCACCAGAAGGGTTGCCACCAGCCACACCATCCGGGCGCTCGAGATAGCCAGGATAGCCGTGACCGCCGCGAAGGCGCACGCGATGAAGGCAACGAGCCAGCGCGTCCAGCGGATTGCCCGTTCGTCGAAGCGCGTCGGCGAGCACTGCGCATCGGTCAGCCATAACGCGACGAGCACCCCGAAGCCAAGTACGGCGGGGGCCGAATAGATATCACGCGCCGTGGCCGCGACCGATAGAACCACCAGAAAGGGCAGAGCCGAGCCGACAGCGAACCGCCAAGGGGTTCCGGCGGGTCCCGGGGCACGAGCGCGGTCCCAGGCGCGCCGCAGGGCCGCCGCCGCGAGCAAGGTCCAGGGCAGCAGATAAACGGGCAGCTGGATGAAGTACTTTCCGGGTGAGTTCCGGTGTCCCGTGGTGTAGTCGAGGCCCGCGGGTGCGGAGATCTGCGTGAAGCGTCCCACGACGTTGTGCCAGAAGAGTGCCAACAAAGCGTCCGTGCCTTGCGGCGCGCGTGTTACCGCGATAACCCAGGTGCCGATGATGAGCGCCTGGAAGATGAAACCAACGTACAACTCCCAGCGGGTGAGCTCCGACCAGCGACGCTCCCAGACGATGATGGCGGCCAGAGCCAGCGCGGGCGCCATCCAACCCGGCGCGCTCTTGGCCATGAAGCCCATGGCGGCCCCGGCGTGCATCAGGCAATAGCCGAGCAGCTTGCGGCGGCCGGGCGGTGCAGTGAAACCCAGGTAGGCACCGAGCAACGCAATCGCGCAGCCGGCCAGCAGGCAGGCATCCGGTGCAAGCCATACCGTCACACGAAATACGATGAGGGCGGTGGCGGCCACGAGAGCCGCAATCACCGCGGCGCCGGCGCCGGCCATGGTGAACGCCAGCGCGCCAACCGCGAGAGCGGTCATGGCGGCGTACAGAATGTTGGGAGCCCGCGCAGCGCCCGGAGAGTCGCCGAAGAGTCGCAAGGCGTCCGCCGACAGCCAATATGACAGGGGCGGCTTCTCGAGAAACGGTGTTCCAGCGAGCTGCGGCAACGTGCGGTCGCTCTGCTGGCTCATGCGCCAGGCGATATCGGCTTCGCGCGGCTCATCCGGCGTCCACAGGCCCCGGTCCAGGGTGCCGACGAGCCAGATCGGTATGAGCGCCACGAGGACGCGAACCGCCCAACGGTTAGCGGCAGACCCGGTAGTGGGCGCGGGCATCAACGACTCCGGCAAAAGCTCAGGCGGTGCAAGCGCATCGCGGGATTGTAGCAGCCTGTAGACTTGTGTCAGTCGAGACGGCAGGCCGCAAAAGCCGCGCCTTTTGCGGACGGAAACGAAGCTAATGTCCGAAAAAGGGCTGGCCCATTCGGGCCGCAGGCCACTTTTTCCAATGAACAAGCTACGATGTCCCATGATCCGCGACGTCGGCACGGAGGATCTCCAGCGTGTCCGCGGCTTCCTGGAAGCCCACGTGGAGACTTCCCTCTTCCTGTTGTCGAACCTCGCTCTCTTCGGACCGCGGCTGGGCGAGCATTGGAACTCAGGAAACTATCGTCTCGTCCAGGAGGCGGATCGGGTCGTTGCCGTCTTCTGTCTCACCCGCCGCGGCAATTTGCTGGTTCAGGCCGGCGGTCGCGCCGATCTCGCCAGCTCGATTCTGGCGGCCTGTCAGGCGGATGCGGCAGAGGTTTGCGGCGTTGCCGGGGAGTGGCCTACCGCGGAGGCGCTGTGGGATCTGCTCCGCCGGGATCCGCGGTTCGAGCCTGGGCCGGGCGCGAGGGATGTCCTGTATCGGCTTTCTCTGACAGGCGATACCAAGCCTGCCCCTGTCCTGCCCCGCGGGCTCATCGTTCGAGCGCTCGGCGCGGGTGATTTCAAGCAATGGGAGCGGCTCAATACAGCGTATCTGGCCGAGCTTCACCTCCCCCTGCCCGTGGTCGACGCATTGCACGAGGCGGAGTTCGCAAGGCGCGCCCGCGCGAGATGGTGGTGGGGCGGGTTTGTGGGCTCGCAGCTCGCAGCCACGGTTGCCCTGAATGCCGCTTATGGTGAGGTGGGACAGGTCGGTGGCGTCTATACGAGGCCGGCCGACCGGAGGAAAGGATTAGCGCGCGCGGCGCTGCGGCTGCTCATCGAGGACAGCACGGATCATCACGGTTTCGAGAGACTGATTCTATTCACTGGCGAGGACAACCACGGCGCGCGCCGGTTGTACGAATCGCTCGGCTTCGAGGCGGGCGGCGCGTTCGGCCTCCTGCTCGGCTCGCGTCGCCCGCAGGAGCACGATTGACTGCTCGGACAGACTAGCGAGTCTGCGCGAACGCGATCTGCCGCACGCGCCGGACAATGGCACGTGCTTGTGCCGGCTTGCACACGCGTGTCTGCTGGGCAAGAAGCAGCGCACCCCCGACGTGCTCCGTGAGCGCCGCCACCAGGACCAGCGGCGAATGCCGGCTCGCCAGCTCCGGTAACAGCGCTCTGATCTCCGCAGCGCACTTCTGAACTTCGTCCTGGTAGCGAGCCCGTTTCATTGGCAGTCCCCCGCTTTCCTGATTGATGACTATAGCCTGCAAGGAGGGCCTACAGTATTAGGACGCCGTGCCGTTGGCAACTGATCGAGGCGTGCCGCGCGGCGGAGCCGCTCAAAGCGTATAGCGCACCACCATGCGCGCCATCCGCGCATGCTCCGCCGACCAGTGCGAGAATCCCTGGCAGACTTGTTTCGTCCCCGGTCCCTCGGGGCTCTCGGTGTATTTCTCGGCGAAGCGCGCCTGGCCGGATTCCTGTCCGGGCAGCAGCCGGCTGGTGCTCCAGGGCGCATCGGAATCGGCCGGCCGTGCGAAAAGCTCCACTTCCGACACGGTTGCGTTGGTTGGAATCGTCGCGCACAGCGTGATGGAGCTCGCCTCGGTCTCCGTGCAGGCGGGGGTGGGTCGCGGTGCCGTCTCGCCCGAAACACCCGGCGGCGAGCTGGTTCCGGGAGCGCTCACGACCAGCGCCGGCCGGCACGGCGACACCGTCGAGGTGACCGCCACGCCCTCGGTGCCGATCCTGCGCAACACTCCCATCTCGATCTCGGCCCGCGCGCCCGCGCGCGTCATCTCGAGTTGGTTCGCGGTCCGGCTGATCTCCTCCACGCGGGCCCGCAACTCATGCTCGAGCGTTCCCTGTGCGGCGCGCTCGTTTTCCGTGAGCCACTGCGACAGCGAGAAGCCGGCTACGCCGGATGCGGCAATCATGACGAAGAGCACGACGAACGGCGCGCGGCTCTTCTTGCGGCCGTTCGGTGTTTGCGCGCGCGCGGCGAGCTCTCGCGCAATGGAGAACCTGAGTTGCAGGAGCGACGCAGAGAGCGTCGCTGTCGCGGCGATGATGGCGGCAAGAATTGAATCTGACATTGCGATCCCTTTCCACCGTAACGCTAGCACGAGCGGCGAACCGGGCGGCGCGGCGCCGGCGCGCCGAAGAAAAAATTGCGATGGGGATCACAGGCGCCGGCCAGGCGGAGGCCGCGCCGCGTGCGGATTTCGCCGGGGCCGAAGGTCCGGGATGGCCTGTCGCCCGTTTGCGACGAGGCGCTGCGCCCGCTCACCCGGGGCGTGCCGCGCGCCCGTAATAGTCCGGATAATCGGCGCTCAAGCCTTTGAAGCGGCGGTGAATCCACAAATACTGCTCGGGCACGCTGCGCACCTGCGCCTCGATCAGGCGATGGAACCGTTCGGTATCGGCAATTGCGCAATCGCTCGGAAAGTTCTCGAAGCGTGGATGGATCACCGCGCGGTAGCCCTGCGCGCCGGGCAGCCTCTCGCAGAAATAAGGCAACACCGCGGCGCCCGTCATCCGCGCGAGCCGCGAGGTGAGTATGTTGGTGGCGGCCGGGATGCCGAACATGGGCACCATCGCCGCTCCCTTCTTGCGATAGCTCTGGTCGGGCGCGTACCACACGCACTCGTTCTTCTTCAGCGCAGTGATGATCGAGCGGATGTCATCGCGCGGAATCGGACGCCCGCCATGCGCACAACGGCATTCGGCGAGGAAGCGCGCGAGCACCTCATTCTTGGTCGGGCGGTACAGGATGCTGATCGGCGCGATCGAGGCGAGAATCCGGCCGGCCATTTCCAACGGTGTGAAATGCGCCGTGAGGAGAATCACGCCGCGGCCGCGGTCGAGCGCCGCCCGCAGATGCTCGACGCCCTCCACCTGCGTGATCCGCTGTACACGGTCCGCGGAGCTCCACCACGCGAATCCCGTTTCCAGCAGTGCGATCCCGAGGCTCAGGAAGTGCCGATTGAGCAATTGCTCGCGCCGCTCCGCGCACAGCTCGGGCAGGCACAGCTCGATGTTACGCCGCGCGGTCTGTACGAAACCGACCGGCAGCCGCCGCAGAATCGCGCCGAGCGCGCTGCCCAACACGATCAGCCACTTGAAGGGCAGGAGAGACAGCGCGCGCAGCATGCCCACCGCCGCCCAGGTGGGCCAATATCGAGGCGCGAGCAGCCTAAGGCGCATGGTGATGCAGGGTCCCCCACCGGCGCGCATCGTGCGTGCGGCCAATCGTGCGAGAATACCTCTTTTGGACAGTTGTAAATGTGACTAAATGCAGATAACGCGACGCGCCGCCGCGCGCTATGTCGAAGTGCATCTGGCGAATGTCCATCTCGAGAGGGAAGGCCGGACGATTCTGGAAAATGTCAGTTGGACCATTCGCCCCGGTGAGCATTGGATACTCGCCGGCGGTAATGGTTCCGGCAAGACGCAACTGCTGAAGCTCATCGCCGGCGCCGTGTGGCCTACGCCGACGGGCCGCGAAACGCGTCACTACCGCTGGCGCAGCGAGCTGTGGACGAGTCCGTTCGAAGTGCAGGACGAGATTGGCTACGTCGGACCGGAACGGCAGGATAAATACGAGCGCTACGGCTGGAATCACACGGTGCGGCAGGTGGTCGGCACCGGGCTGCAGCGCACGGACATCCCACTGCATCCGCTCGATTCGGGCGACCACCGTCGCATCGACGTGCTGTTGGGACGGTTGGCCATCCAGCGGCTCGCCGCACGGCGCTTCCTGTCTCTTTCCTACGGCGAGCGGCGTCTGGCGCTGCTGGCGCGGACGCTTGCAGCGCGTCCGAAGCTGTTGTTACTGGACGAATTGTTGAATGGTCTCGATGAGATCAACCGTGGCCGCGCCATACGTTGGCTCGAACACACAAAGCGCTCGCGCCTGCCCTGGGTGCTGGCGACGCATCGCGTGGAAGACGTGCCCGCGGGCGCCACTCATGCGCTCGTGTTGGAGAAAGGGCACATCGTCTATTGCGGCAAGTTGCGGCGCGCGCCGCTGCAGCGCTGGCTCGATACGGAACATGACGCCAGCCCGGTCGCTCCCGCAAAGGCCCGCCGCCGCGAGCACCGCGGTTTTCTGGTGCGCTTGAGAAACGCGTCCGTTTATCTCGACGAGCATCCGGCGCTGAAGAAAATCTCCCTCGAGGTTCGTCCCCGCGAATGCTGGGTCGTGCATGGCCGCAATGGTTCCGGGAAGACCACGCTCTTACGAACTCTTTACGGCGATCACGGCGTCGCGGTGGGCGGCCGCATCGAGCGCGCCGGCATCGAGCCCGGAGTGCCGCTCGAGGTATTCAAGCGGCGCGTGGGGCTCGTCGCTCCGCACCTGCAGGCCGACCACCCGCAGCAGCTCACCGTTGCCGAGGTCGTGCAGTCCGGCCGGTACTCGAGCATCGGTCTCAATGATGCCGCGACCGCGGCCGATCGGGCGGCAGCGCGGCGCTCCCTGGCATTCTTCGGCCTCACCGTGCTCGCGACGCGAACGCTTCGGGAGCTGTCGTATGGGCAACTGCGTCGTGTATTGTTCGCGCGCGCCTGGGTGCGCCGTCCGGAGCTGCTGTTGCTGGATGAGCCCTTCGCCGGAGTGGACGGCCCGACACGTCGATCGCTGAGGAGTCACATCGAAGCCATGGTTGCTGACGGCGCCGCTGTGGTCATGACCACGCATCATCGGCCCGAGTGGCCCGTTTGTGTCACCCACGAGCTCGAGCTGGCGGGCGGTGAGGCGAGGTATTGTGGCCCGCCGCGGCTCTAAAATCTTACCCGCGTTGGCCGCAGTCGTAGTGCTGCTGCTGATTCTGGCCTTCGCGCGCGAGCCGGTCTTCTGGAAGAGATATGTCCTGGCGCTGCTGGGAAACTCTGACCTCTCGTCCGCGCTTTATCAGCCGCGGGAGCTCGTTGCGGGAAGCAATCAGCCGCCTGCGCCGCGCGTCGCGCCGGAATTCGAGTCACTGGACGGCAAAGCCCTGGAGACCGCGGCGGCTTATGCGGGCCAGCGGGACTCGAGCGCGCTCATCGTGAGCCGTCACGAGCACATCGTTTTCGAGAAGTACTGGCACGGAACGGGATTCGACACCGTGGAGGATGGACAATCGTTCGCTCGCGTCGTGGTGGCGCTGGCAGCTGGGGCCGCACTCTCGCGGCGCCAGATTCATTGGCCGGATGAGCCGATCGGCGACTTCATCGCGCCGTGGCACGATGACCCGCGCGGCGCGATCACGGTCAGCCAGCTCCTGAAGATGTCCAGCGGCCTGCGCGCCCCCGAACCCTCGCTCAATCCATGGGCGGCCAGCGTGCGCGGCTCTCTCGGCCCCGACGTCCTTGCCGCGCACCTCGCCGCGCCGCTGTCGGGCAGACCCGGCATAACCTGGGCGGACCAGAGCGCCGATCCGCAACTGCTGGCTCTGGTCATCGAGCACGCGACCGGCATGCGCTACGCGCAGTTCGTGTCACAGGCGATCTGGCGGCCCATCGGCGCGGGCGATGCGTGGCTGTGGCTCGACCGGCCCGGAGGAACGGCGCATGCGGACTGCTGCATGCTGGCGCGTCAAGGCGACTGGATCCGGCTCGCACAGCTGCTCATCAAGGACGGCAACTACCGCGGCGATGAAGTCATCCGCCCGGGGTGGATCGCCCGGATGCTCGTGCCGGCCGCGGGCAATGCGAGGTTTGGCTCTTACCTGCGCCTGGGCAAGGGCAACGTGGCCGGAACGGAGCCCTACGCCAGCGATGAGATGTTCCTGGCGGAGGGCAACGGCGGCAATCGACTCTGGGTGGTGCCGTCAATGCAAATCGCCATCCTGCGGATGGGACACCTGCCGCGGCATGGCGCCGATTGGGACGACACGCGCATTCCCAATCTCATCATTCGCGCAGCCCGCGACTACCAGCCGCCCCAGGCACGCCCGGGCGCCGACATCTCCAGGATCGTGCCCGGCCACTGATGAGAAACAAACAACTGGGAGCGCTGTTTCTCGTCAGCGTCATCGACATACTGGGGTTCGGCATCCTCATTCCCCTGGTGCCGTACATGGCCAACCGCTTCGGGGCTGCGCCTGCGGTGATCACGGCCATCTTCGGCGCCTATTCACTGTGCCAGCTCATCGCCGCGCCACTATGGGGTCGCCTGAGCGACCGCTACGGGCGCCGGCCCATCCTGATGTCGAGCCTCGCGGGCGCGTGCGTTTCGTATCTGGTCCTCGGTCTCGCCAACAGTCTGGGATGGCTGTTCGCCTCACGCATCCTCGGGGGTTTCATGGCCGGCAACATCGCGGCCGCCTTCGCCTACGCTTCCGACGTGAGCCCGCCGGAAAAGCGCGCGGCATCGCTCGGCATGGTGGGCGCCGCGATCGGCATCGGCTTCACTCTCGGTCCGGCCATCGGCGGTATTCTGGCGGGCAACGATCTGCAGGCCGCGAGCTTCATGCGGCCCGCCGTGGTGTCGGCTTCCCTGAGCGTGTGTGCGATTCTCCTCGTCGCCTTTCTCCTGCCGGAGAGCAACACCATCGAGCGTCGCAGGGAGCACGCTTCACGCGAGCGCGTCGGCCCGTTGCGTCTGCTGATCGAGCGGCCGGGGCTGCGGTTCATTGCTACCGCCGCGCTGCTCGTGACCTTCTCCCAGGCCATACTCGAGTCGATCTTCGCCATCTGGGCCTTGAACCGGTTCGGTTTTGGCCCGCGCACGGTGGGATTGCTGATGTTTTGCCTCGCCTGCCTCGCGGTGCTCATGCAGGGCGGCGGGGTGCGAGTGCTCGTTCCTCGCCTTGGCGAGGCCCGGCTCGCCACGGCCGGTGTGTTGGCCTATGTCGCCGGTCTCATCACGGTGGCGCAGGCCCCGGGTCTCGGGATCACCGCTCTTGGGCTCGCCTTGTGCGGGGTCGGAGTGGGCTCGTTCAACCCCAGTGCCTCGTCACTCGCGTCCAAGCAGGCCAGCGCGCACGATCGGGGAACGGTGATGGGCACCTACCAGTCGAGCAGCAGCCTGGCGCGAGTCATCGGGCCGTTCATTTCGGGGCCCGTTTACGCAATGCTCGGGCCCGGCGCGCCCTTTCTCATCGGGGCGTGCGTGACGCTGCCGGCCATCTGGTTCATCTGGCTGGCGCGCTCCAGCCGGGAGCCTGGCCGGGACTGAGCGCAACCTCGATCGTGCCCTCAACGACCCGCACCTGGTGCGTGGGGAGGGGAACGACAGCGGGCGGGCCGAGCACGCGGCCGTCGCGGATGTCGAAAGACGCGCCGTGCAGAGGGCACACGAGGCGCGTTGCCCGCAGTCTTCCTTCGCACATGCGGGCATGTGCGTGGGTGCAGATGTTGTCGAGAGCGAACACCCCCTCACGCGTGCGACAGATCAGGATCTCGCGGCCTTCCAACACCCGGGTCTGCATGGTTCTCTGTGGAATCTCGGCCAGGGGCATCACGGGAACGAACGACGCTTCAGTCATGATCGGATGTCAGAGCACGATCTCGGTCTCGAAAATCGACACGGCCTGGCCGATGATCCACACGGCCTCCACGCTGCCGTCCTTGAATTCCAACTCGACGTCGACCCGGCCGGGGCGATGCACGGAGTGGCCCTGGATCCCCCTGAATGCCGTGCGCCGCTCGCCTCGGGGCAGCAGGCCGTGTTGGGCGAGGTAGACGCCCAACAGGCCATGCGCATTGCCGCTGACCGGATCCTCGCCGATGCCCAGCGCCGGGCAGAACATGCGCGACTCGGTCAGATGGTCGCCGGCGCCGTGCGTGAGCGCGAACACGAAGTAACCGGCCGCCCCCACCTGCGCCGACAGCGTGGTGAGCCGGGTCATGTCGGGCTTCAGATGCCGCAGCGGCTCCTGCCCGCGCACGCCGATCATGAGCCGGGTGCTGCCCGCTCCGACGATGCGCAGCGGACAGCGGGTGTCGAGCTCGTCGGTAGCCAATGCGAGCGCGTCGAGAACCGCGAGACGCTCCCGATCGTTCAGCTCGCGGCCGAGGGGAGGGGTGCTCTGACGAATGGCGATGCTGCGGTCCTCGGCAGTTCCCCGGACCTCGATGTCCACCGTCCCCGCTTTGGATTTCTGACGTAAGTGCCGCGGGGCATCGTGCCTGCGCGAGAGCACATAATGCGCAGCGACCGTGGCGTGTCCGACGAAGCCCGCTTCCGTACGGGGCGTGAAGAAGCGCGCCCGCATATTGTGGTCCTCACTCTCGGGAGAGAGGATGAAAGCGGTGTCCGCATTGTTGAGCTCGCGTGCGATCGCGAGCATCTGCGCTTCAGTGAGCCCGTCGGCATTCAGCACCACGCCAGCCGGGTTTCCGGTAAAGCGCTCGCGGGTGAACGCATCGACCTGATGGACCTGGATCTTCCGCGTCATCATTCCTATTCCGCCGCACTCGTCCGGCGCGATTCTAGTCCTATCGCGGGACGGATGGAGCGCCATGAATTGCAACGTACAATACTGCACCCACGAGCCCGACCCAGGAACATTATGGATATCGGCGTCGAGATCAGCCTTTACCCGCTCCAGGCCGACTTTGCGGCGGTCATTCACCAGTTCATCGACCGCTTGGGTGCAGACGGGCGCTTCCGGGTGGTCTCGAACAGCATGAGCACGCAGGTGTTCGGTCCCTATGACGACGTCCTGGAGGCGGTGCGGCGTGAGCTTCGCTCGACTTTCGAGGGACTC
>CAZDTG010000024.1:0-38727 GCA_964508005.1 uncultured Steroidobacteraceae bacterium | reverse complement strand
TCATGGGCCGCGGGCTGGGGGACAAGGTGGGATTCATCACCGATGGGCGTTTCTCAGGAGGCAGTCACGGGTTTGTCGTAGGACATATTTCGCCTGAGGCGGCCGTGGGGGGCCCTATCGGGTTGCTCCGTAATGGCGACCGAATCACCATTGACGCCGTCAAAAGGCAAATAACCGTCGATCTCCCCGCGGCGGAGCTGCGGCGGCGGCGCGCGAGCTGGAAGCCACGCAAGCCCTACGCGGAGGTTGGTGCACTCGCAAAGTACGCCAGCCTGGTGAGCAGCGCTTCCGCCGGTGCGGTGACCGAACCGGCGGCGGCCCGACTAAAAAATTCTTCAGCTTGAGCGGAGTTGTCAGTGCACGGGGCAGAGGTTAGAGTTCGCGAAGCATCCATCAATGCGCGCCACGTGCTCTTTGGGCCTTACCTTCCTGCACGTTGCGACAATCGAACCAGTTCGGGGGATTTAAAACTCGCGCGCGTCCCAGCCCGAGCGCCAGGGTTCGCGCGTTTGTCAGTATCAAACGAGCCGGCGGGCACTGCCGCCGGAGCGTTCGGGTCCGGATCCGACAACTTGCGGGCAAAGAGAAAGACGGCTACTTTGCACCGCTTGCGTCTCGATCCGGTTTGTCCGGACATGTAACCACGACACTTCAAATCAACTCATGGCTGCCTACGTACAAGACACGAATTTCCTCACCCGCAGAACCATAGTCCTCTTCGCGATCATCGCGCTGCACGTGTTCATCGCGTGGGCCCTTGCCACCGGTCTGGCGCGTCGCGCGATCGAGCTGGTCGCGCCTCCGATCCAGACCGAGGTCGTCGAGGAAGTGCAGAAGAAGGACGAACCGCCGCCGCCGCCGCCGCCGCAGATGGAACGGCCGCCGGTCGAGATCCCGCCACCGGACGTCGCCATCGAGGTGCCGGTGGAGACCCAGTCGACGGCCATCCAGGACGTGACGGACAAGCCGGTGCCGAAAGCGCCGCCGCCGCCGCCACCGCCGCCGAAGAAGAACCTCGTGGGTGCGAAGCCGGGTAAAGGGTTTCCGTCGACGGAGGACTACTACCCGCCGGCATCGAAGCGTTTAGGGGAAGAGGGTTCGGCAAACGTGCACGTGTGCGTCGGACCGAATGGCAAGCTCACGGAAGAGCCGACGCTCGCTCAGACGTCGGGGAGCGCTCGACTCGACGAAGGGGCGATCAAGCTTGCCAAGGCGGGCTCCGGGCACTACCAGCCCGGCACGGAGGATGGCCAGCCGATAGCGTCGTGCATGGTGTTCAAGATCAAGTTCGAGCTCCGCAATTAATTCGATATAAACGCCGCCCCCGCGAGGGCGGCTTTTTTTGTGTTTCGAGGAAACTATGGAAAATCAAGCCACCGCAACCGTCGATAATCCTTACGGCCTGGGCGCCTTGTGGGCGGGGGGTGATCTCATCGCCCGCACCGTGCTCATCATTCTGGCCATCATGTCGCTCTCGTCCTGGTACGTGATCCTCACGAAGCTCTGGGACCAGCGCAAGCTGAAGCAGTCCGCGCGCGTCGTCGAGAAGCAGTTCTGGACCGCGCCCTCGCTGAAGGACGGCGTGGAGCGTCTGAAGAAGGGTGACGATTTCCGCGCGATCGCCGAGGACGGCCTGCGTGCGGCATCGCACCATGACGGGCGCCTCACGGACCGCATCGACCTGCACGAGTGGATCACCATGTCGCTGCAGCGCGCGGTCGATGGCGTCAACAGCAAGCTGCAGAGCGGCTTGGGTCTGCTCGCCACCGTCGGCTCGGTAGCACCGTTCGTGGGTCTGTTCGGCACCGTCTGGGGCATCTTGAACGCCCTCGTGTCGATCGGCATCGCCGGCCAGGCGAGCATCGACAAGGTCGCAGGTCCGGTGGGCGAGGCGCTCATCATGACGGCGATCGGTCTGTTCGTCGCGGTACCCGCGGTCATGGGCTACAACTGGCTGTTGGGCCGCAACAAGGTCCTGCAGGAGGCGCTGCGGAACTTCGCGAGCGATCTGCATGCCTACCTCGTCAGCGGCGCCCGAGTTGGCGTCACCGGTAACGAGATGGGCGGTGCCCGTCCGAGTGCCGCGCCCGCTGCCGCGATCCGCAAGTAACGCATATCGCGGGTCGAGCCGGGGACGCATACGGCGCGCCGCAAGCGCGCCATTGTCAGAAAAATGACGGGTTCGTGTCTCGAGCGCGAGTCCCGTCCGTCCCGCGCGCGATGCGCGCGGGAAGCATGAGGAGCGACGATTATGGCGATGAGTGTCGGATCTGGGTCCGGTGAAGAGCCGGGAGTGATGGCGGCCATCAACACGACGCCACTGGTGGACGTGATGTTGGTGTTGCTCATCATCTTCCTCATCACGATCCCGGTGATCAACAAGACGGTCAAGGTCGAGCTGCCGAAGGCCGTCAACATTCCGACGCAGACGAAGCCGGAGAACATCACGGTCGCGGTGGACCGTAACGGCAACATCTACTGGAACGACAAGAGCATGCCGAACCGCGACGACCTGCTCGCGCACGTGAAGGCGGCGGCCGTGCAGAAGCCGCAGCCCGAGGTGCACATCCGGGCGGATCGGGATGCGAAGTATGAAGCGGTGGGTCGCGTGCTGTACGCGCTGCAGCGCGGCGGCATCGTGAAGGTGGGCTTCCTCACCGAGCCCGACCACGGCGTGCGCGGCACGCGCCAGTAACTTCAGGAGTATCGAAAAATGGCAATGAGTGTCGGCAGCAGCTCCGGCGCGCCCATGTGCGACATCAACACGACGCCGCTGATCGACGTCATGCTCGTGTTGCTGGTCACCCTGATCATATCGCTACCCATCATGACCCACGCGGTGAAGCTCGACATGCCGCAGTCGAACAATCCGCCGCCGCAGGATCAGCGTCCGGAGGTCATCGACCTGGAGATCGATTTCGACGGCACGGTGGTCTGGAACGGCACGCCGGTCGCGTCCATCAACCAGCTCGAATCCTACTTTCACACCGAGGCGGACAAGCCGGTGCAGGCGGAGATCCACCTGCGTCCCGATCGCCGCGTGAAGTACGACGCCGTGGCCAAGGTACTGGCCGCCGCGCAGCGTAACCGCATGAAGAAGATCGGCTTCGTCAATACTTCCGAATTCAAGGACTAACCGTCAATCGATGCGAAACAACACCATGAACGCCAAATCCAGCTTGCTTGCGACGCTCGTCCTCGGCGTCGCCGTCGTGGGCGCCACGAGCTTCGTGCCGGGCCAGCCCGCGGTGGCCGCCGACAAGAAGGAAGAGAACAAGGTCAGCAAGGATCTCGCGAAGCCGTTGAAGGCGGCACAGGACTCCCTGAACGCCAAGAAGTATTCCGACGCCATCGCGAAGCTGAAAGAGGCGGAGGCCAACCCGAAGAAGACCCCTTACGACCAGCACATCATCAATGCTCTGGCCGGCGCGGCGTACGCGCGCACGAATAATTATCCCGAGGCGGAGAAGGCGTTCGAGGCCCAGGTCAACGACGGCTTCACGGATGCGGCGGATCTCCCCCGTATCGTCAAGGCGGTGGCCCAGATCAACTACCAGCTGAAGAACTACGACAAGGCCATCGAGTACGGCAACCGCGCCGTCAAGGGCGGCTACGCGGATGAGGATGTCGACATCATCATCGGCCAGTCGTACTACCTCAAGGGCGACTGGAAGGGCACCCTCAAGTTCGAGGAAGGCCGGGTCGACAATGACATCAAGGCCGGCCGCACCCCGAAGGACCAGTCGCTGCAGCTCGTTCTGAGCGCTTGCGTGAAGCTCGACGACGCGGACTGCACCACCAAGGCCCTCGAGAAGCTGGTTGCCTATTATCCGAAGCCCGATTACTGGAAGCAGCTCCTGTACACGCTGGCGCAGACCAAGGGCGCCAACCAGTCCGACAGGGCTACGCTGCAGCTCTATCGCCTGATGTCCGAGGTCGATGTGCTGAGCCGTCCGGATGACTACACCGAGATGGCGCAGCTCGCCATCGAGCAGGGCTCCCCGGGGGAGGCGCAGCGCATCCTGGAGAAGGGCTTCCAGAAGGGCGTATTCACCGACCAGCGCACCAAGGACAAGAACCAGCGGCTGCTCGAGTCCGCCAAGAAGGCGGCGGCGGCCGACGAGGCATCACTTGCGAAGAGCGAGAAGGACGCGGATGCCGCGCCGACGGGCGACAAGGACATCGGTGTGGGCTTTGCATACCTCGGGTACGGGCAGTACGACAAGGCCAGCGACCTGTTGTCGAAGGGCTTGAGCAAGGGCGGCGTGAAGAGCGAGCCCGAAGCGCGCCTGCTGCTCGGCATCGCGCAATTGAAAGCCGGTCACAAGGACGAGGCGGTGAAGTCCTTCCACGCGGTGAAAGGCGATCCGACGCTGGAGCGCCTGGCGAATCTGTGGAGCCTGCACGCGAAGCAGGCCTGAGCGGACCATTCGGGAACGCGCCAGGGCCCGGGAGTCATCTCCCGGGCCTTGGCTTTTGCGCAGGCTGAAAGTCCTCTGCGGCGCTCACAGCCGGTTTACGATAACGTAGCCAACCCACGAACGACTTCCGGTAAGGAGATGCAACATGGCGATCAAGGCGGGTGACCGCATGCCCTCGGGCACGCTCAAGACGATGACGAAAGACGGTCCCAAGGACGTCAGCACGGACGATCTGTTCAAGGGCAAGAAGGTCGTACTGTTCTCGGTGCCCGGCGCGTTCACCCCGACCTGCGATGCCAAGCACCTGCCGGGCTTCGTACAGCTCGCCGACCAGATCCGCGCGAAGGGCGTCGATACCATCGCCTGCATGGCCGTGAACGATGTGTTCGTGATGAACGCCTGGGGGAAGCAATCGGGTGTGGCCGACAAGATCGTCATGCTCGCGGACGGTAATGGCCACTACGCCAAGGCGCTCGGTCTCGAGCTCGATGCGACCGGCTACGGCATGGGCACCCGGGGGCAGCGCTTCGCGATCGTCGTGAAGAACGGCGTGGCCGAGCACGTGAACGTCGAGGCGCCGGGACAGTTCAAGGTCTCGGCCGCCGAGTACGTTCTCGGTCAGCTGTAAAGAGCCGCCTTCCTGCGTGATGAGTCCGGCGCGGCGCCCCCTCGAGGCGGCCGCGCCGACTTTCAGCCAATCAACTAACGGGCGATGAGCTTCTCGAGCTCCGGCACGATCTGGAACAGATCGCCCACCAGCCCGTAATCGGCGACCTCGAAAATCGGCGCCTCGCTGTCCTTGTTGATCGCCACGATGGTGCGTGCGTCCTTGATGCCGGTCAGGTGTTGGATCGCGCCGGAGATGCCGATCGCCACATAGAGCTCGGGCGCGATGATCTTGCCCGTCTGGCCCACCTGCAGCTCGTTAGGGGCGTAGCCGGCGTCGACGGCGGCACGGGATGCACCGACCGCCGCTCCGAGCTTGTCAGCCAGGCTGTAGAGGATCTTGAAGGCATCCGCGCTGCCGAGCGCCCGGCCGCCGGAGATGACGCGTGCGGCCGTTTGGAGGTCCGGGCGGTCGCTCTTCGCGGCCGACACGGAGATGAATCGGGTATAGGTCGGCAGCTCAGCGTTCACGGAAGCCTTTTCAACGGGCGCTGAGGCACCGGCCGGTGATGCTTCGAACGACGCGGTACGCACCGTGCCGACCACTTTAGCGCCGCCCTCGAATTCCACCGTCAAGATCGCATTGCCGGCGTAAATCGGCCTGCGGAAGCGTGTAGGGCTGTCGATGGCCATGATGTCGCTCACCTGCGCGGTATCCAGCAGTGCGGCGATGCGAGGCATCAGGTCCTTCCCGAATGTCGTGGAGGGGCCGAGCACATGGGTAAACGGACCCGCGAGCGCGACAATCTGCGGTGCCAAGGTCGCGGACAGGGAGTGGGCGTTCACGGGGTTCTCGACCGTGAGAACACGTGTAACGCCGGTGAGCTGGGCTGCTTGGGCGGCGACGGCAGCGGCATCAGCCGCGCACACCACGACGGTGATTTCCGCGCCTGCGATCCCGCGAGCGCAGGTGACGCATTTGGCGGTGGCGGGATTCAGCTTGGTGCCGTCGTGCTCGGCAACGATGAGAACCTTGCTAATCATTGTACAAGTCCTTTTTTAGGGCCTGCGGCCCGACTTTCCTCGGGGATCGCGCAAAGCCGCGACCCCGTCCGCTTAGCGGCGCGAAGCGCGCCGAATGAGAGCCTTTTCATTGGACCAAACCCTTTTTGCGTAAAGCCTCCACCAGCTCGGCTGCATCTTTGACCCTTACACCTTTCTGCCGCTGCGGCGGCGGCTCGAACTTCACGAGCTTGAGGCGCTGCTTCTGCTCGACACCGAGCGCGCTCAGCGCGAGCGTTTCCAGGGGCTTCTTCTTCGCCTTCATGATGTCGGGCAGCTTCACGTAGCGCGGCTCGTTCAATCGCAGGTCCGTCGTGATGACCGCGGGCAGATCCACCTCCAGGGTCTCGAGGCCCGCATCGACTTCGCGGGTCACGCGGGCCTTGCCGTCGGAGAGCTCGAGCTTCGAGGCAAACGTCGCTTGGGGCCGATTCCACAGCGCCGCCAGCATCTGGCCGGTCTGGCTGTTGTCGTCGTCAATCGCCTGCTTGCCGAGAATGACCATGAGCGGCTGCTCTTTCTCCACGAGCTTCAGGAGCGCTCGTGCGGCGGCGAGCGGCTCGATGACCCCGTCCGCCTGCACATGCAGGGCACGATCGGCACCCATGGCGAGCGCTGTGCGCAGCTGCTGCTGGCAATCGGCGGGTCCTACGGTCGCGACGACCACTTCCTCCGCGCCGCCGCGCTCTTTGATCCGCAGCGCTTCCTCGAGGGCAATCTCGTCGAACGGGTTGATGCTCATCTTCACCCCATCGGTGATGACGCCGCTGCCGTCCGGCTTGACGCGGATGCGCACGTTATAGTCCACGACACGCTTGATGCCGACGAGGATGCGTTTCATTTACCCCTATCTCTTTCAGCAAGAGGCCCTGAGCGGACCTGGAAGGGCAAGTATAGCGGGACCGGGCCGCCCCCAGCGACCCGGAAGGCGACCTCGCGCTGTCGAATCGCGCAGCTAGGAGGCGATCATTGCTCCTAGCCGAGCTGTGCCTGCTGCGAATGCCGGTAGGGCAGATTGCGCTGCTGTTCCGTGAACGTCTGCCGGATCCTCAGCGCCGTATCACGCAGCTTCGGTACGAACCGCTCGACGGCCACCTTGAAGGGGACAGCCTTTTCCGCGAAGCGAATGACCACGGCTCCCAGCACGGTGTCTTCGAGCAGCACCGGCACCGCCATGGTGATCTCATCCGAGACTCGCCGCGGATGTACCGCGCTCGCGTAGCCGCGCGCCCGTGTCTCTTCGAGAATCTTGTCGAGCTCCGCTCGGTTGTGCGCGAGCTTGTCGGACTCGTTGGTCGAGCGGCGCAGAATCTCCAGCAGTGATTCACGCTGCAGAGTCGGACAAAAGGCCAGGTGCGCGCGGCCGACAGCCGTCGACAACAGCGGTAAGCGCATGCCAGGTGATATGCGCTCGACCGCAAGCGGGCTACGATGGTCGGTGGTTTCGCGCACCAGCATCTGCGTACCAGACAGCGAGGCGATGGCCACGGGCCACAGCACCTCGTTGCCGAGCTCGTCGATGCACGGACGCGCGATCTGCGTGACCCAGGCATCATCGTCGAATCCGTCGGCGAGCCGATGGACCATGATGGTGAGCCGGTAGCGGTCGTCCGCGGGGTCGCGGTAGACATAGCCGGCGTGCGTAAGCGTCTCGAGGATGCGGTACGTCGTCGTGCGCGGCAACCTGATCTGCTGGGCAATCTCGGAGACCGTGGCGCCGTTGCGCATGTTCAGCATCGTGAGAGCATCGAGGCCGCGCACGAGGGCGCGAATAGGGCGAGTCGATTCCATGGATCGCTTTAGTACTCTTTATGAAATCGGACCAAGTGCACCAGTTTAGGAATTGTCACGGTCACCGCGCAATGGTCACGTACGGGATTTGGCCGGTATTCGCCCAGGAAAATCGCGGGATCCGGGCCCGGAACCGGACCGGCGCCGAAACGTGAAAAGTCCCTTGCTGCTGCGGTATGCAATGCGCCGGCTGCTGGGCATCGTCCCGACTTTGTTCTGCATCGTGAGCGCATCGTTCTTCATCGTCCGATTAGCGCCCGGCGGGCCGTTCGACCAGGAGCAGGCGCTGGCGCCCCAGATCAGGGCAAATCTCGACAAGTTGTACGGGTTGGATCAGCCCCTGGGCATGCAATATCTGCGTTACCTGAACGGGCTGGCCCACGGAGAGTTCGGTCCGTCGTTCAAGCTGCGGGATTTCAGCGTCGGCGAGCTGATCGCCCAGGGCCTGCCGCTGAGCTTGACCCTCGGCTCGATGGCCGTTCTGCTCGCCGTGCTGGTTGGGATTCCCCTGGGCATTGCCGCAGCGTTGCGGCGAAACACCGTGACGGATTATGGAATCACCACCCTGGTGGTCTCTGGGATCGCACTTCCCAGCTTCGTGACGGGTCCGCTGTTCGCGCTCGTTTTCGGGCTGTACCTGCATTGGCTGCCAGTAGCCGGGTGGGAGGGGGGCGCGCCGCGGTATCTCATACTGCCGGTGCTGACGCTCGCCTTGCCGGTCATCGCGTACATCGCCCGCATCACTCGCGGTAGCCTTCTCGATGTGCTTCGCGCGAACTACGTGCGGGCCGCGCGAGCCCGCGGGCTGGGGGAAATGCGCGTGCTGTGGCGGCACGCTCTGAGGCCCACGCTGTTGCCCGTGGTGAGTTACCTGGGCCCGGCGACCGCGTATATCGTAACTGGATCGCTCGTCGTCGAGACAGTGTTCGGCCTGCCGGGCACCGGACGGTATCTGGTACAAGGTGCGATCAACCGCGACTACACGCTCGTCATGGGGATGATCACGGTCTACGGCGCGCTCACTTTGGGTCTCAATCTCGTCGCCGACATCCTCTACGGATGGCTTGATCCGACCGTGCGCCATGAATGACGCTTCTGCGCCGGCGGCGGCTCGTGGAAGCTTCCGCCCTCGGGGGCTGTGGACCGACGCTTGGCAGCGTTTGCGCGCGAACCGGACGGTGCTCGTTGCGATGGCACTCATTGTCCTCATCGCCTTGGTGGCTTTGTGCGGGCCTGCTCTGAGCCCGTACGCGGATGACGGTCTCGATTGGCAGCACCTGGCCGCCGCTCCGGGGTGGGAGGCATCGCACTGGTTCGGCACCGACCGGTTGGGGCGCGATCTGTTCGTCCGCACTTTGCATGGTGTGCGCATTTCGCTGCTCATCAGCCTGCTGGCCAGCGCGGTGAGTCTCGTGATCGGCGTAGCCTGGGGCTCCGTGGCGGGCTACATCGGCGGGCGCACGGACGAGTGGATGATGCGGCTCGTCGATGTGTTGTACTCGCTGCCGTATCTCTTCATTGTCATCATTCTGGCCACGGTTTTCGAGCGTGGAAGTCTCACTATGCTGTTGGTTGCCATCGGTGCCGTCGGCTGGCTGACCACGGCGCGTATCGTCCGGGGTCAGACTTTGAGCCTGAAGCGTCGCGAGTTCGTGGAGGCGGCACGCGCGACCGGTGTCGGCGTGCCTGGAATACTCGTGCGCCACATCGTTCCCAACCTCATCGGTCCCGTAGCGGTGTACGCGACGCTCACGATCCCGCAGATGATCACTTTCGAGAGCTTCCTGAGTTTCCTCGGCCTCGGCGTGCAGGAGCCGCTCGCAAGCCTCGGCAGCCTGATCAATGATGGGGCGCAGGAGATGCAGTCCGCGCCCTGGATGCTGCTGGTGCCCGCGTTTTTTCTGGTGACCCTGCTGGTTTGCTTCAATCTCGTCGGCGATGGTCTGCGCGATGCACTCGATCCGCGCGACCGCTGAAGCCAGGGATGCCGCGGGCGGCCCCACGCCGGCTGGCGGATCGGGTGATGTACTGCGGCTCGAGGAGTTGAGCGTGATCTTCGATACGCCCGATGGTGAGGTCGCGGCGGTGCAGGATCTTTCGCTCACGATCGCGCGAGGCGAGTGCGTTGGTGTCGTGGGCGAGTCGGGGGCGGGCAAGAGTCAGGCGTTTCTGGCCCCGATGGGATTGCTTGCAGCGAATGGCAGTGTGAGCGGCCGCGCCCGCTTCGGGTCGATTGATCTGATCGGGCAGCGTGGTGCCGAGCTGGATCGCGTACGCGGTGCCCGTATCGGCATGGTCTTCCAGGACCCGATGACGTCGTTGACCCCACATATTCCCGTCGGCGAGCAGATCGCCGAGCCGCTCGTGCGGCATCTGAAAGTATCCTGGCACGAAGCGCGCTCGCGGGCGCTTGCGCTGCTGCAACGTGTCCATGTAACCGACGCGCCACGCCGGATGACGCAGTACCCGCACGAGTTGTCGGGTGGCATGCGTCAGCGCGTGACAATCGCGATAGCCCTGGCGTGCGACCCGGATCTGGTGATTGCCGACGAGCCCACGACCGCGCTCGATGTGACGATTCAGGCGCAGATTCTGTCCCTGCTCGCGGAATTGAAGCGCGAGCGCGGCATGGCGATGGTGCTCATCACTCACGATCTCGGCGCCGTGGCCGGCATCGCCGATCGAGTGGCAGTGATGCGGAGTGGGCGTGTCGTGGAGTTGGACACCGTCCGCGCAGTCATGAAATCACCGCGCCATCCGTATACGCAGGCGCTGTTGCGGGCCATGCCGAAGATGGGCGGGGAGTTTGCGGGAAGTGACCGGGATGGCCAGACATCAGCCGCGCTGACGATCTCGCGTTTGAGCGTGCAATTTGCAGTGCAGCGAGGCTGGTTCGGGCGGCCGGCAGCCTTGCGGGCCGTCGATGACGTCAGTCTCGAGCTCGGTGCCGGTGAGGCATTGGGGGTGGTCGGTGAGTCAGGGTCTGGAAAGTCGACGCTGGCTCGCGCCACTTTGCTCCTGATGCGTCCGACCGGGGGCGAGGTCGTCTGGATGGGCCGGTCGTTGCCGGCATTGCCGGCTCGCGAGCTGAAACCGCTGCGCCGCGAGCTGCAGATCGTGTTCCAGGATCCTCTTGCGAGCCTCGACCCGCGCATGACGATCGGGGAGATCGTCGACGAGCCCCTGCGCGTGCACCGTCCCGAGCTCGATCTCGAGGGGAGGGCGCGCGCCGTCGCCGAGATGCTCGGGCGAGTGGGTATCGCTTCGGACCTGGTGAACCGCTATCCCCACGAGTTCAGCGGCGGCCAATGCCAACGCATCGGCATCGCACGGGCCATGATCCTGCGACCCCGCTTGCTCGTCTGCGACGAGCCCGTCAGCGCCCTCGATGTCTCGATCCAAGAGCAGATCGTCACCCTTCTCGCGGATCTCAAGCGCGAGTACGGCCTGTGCATCCTCTTCGTGAGCCACAATCTCGCCGTCGTCCGTCGCCTCTGCGAGCGCGTCCTCGTCCTGTATCTCGGCCGGATGATGGAGCTGGCCCCCTCGAGCCGGCTTTACGGGCACCCTCTGCACCCCTACACCCGTGACCTGCTGGAAGCTGTCCCGATCGCTGACCCCGATATCCAACCCGCAAGACTCACCCGGGTCCTGGGCGGCGAGCCCCCGTCGCCCCTGGATCCGCCGAGCGGCTGCGTTTACCGAACCCGCTGTCCCCACGCCATCGACGTGTGCCGCGAGCGCGCCCCGGTGTGGGAGGAGGTGGCCCCCTCGCACTGGGTGGCCTGTCATCGCTGGCGCGAGCTGGCCGTAGATCGCCCGCCGGAGATGGCACGATCCGAGAGCGTCCCTGGCGACCCTGAGTAGCGCAGGTGGCATGATCGCTGGCGTCCCTGGCGACTTGCGCCGGTGGCATGATCTGGGCCCCCGGCGATCACGAACGGCGCAGGCCAGGGTGCCGCACCATCACACTTCCAGCCTCGAGACGCGGCTACGGTAGCGCAGGCTGCTATCCTTGACCTGAAGAGCGCCGCTCAACGCACCCGGCGTCCGAACGTCACCCATGAAAACCGAACCCACGGTCCGTCCCAGCGACAGTCTCCGCAACGTCCGCTACGAGATCCGCGGCCGGCTCGCCCATCGCGCGCACGAGCTCGAGCGGCAGGGCTATGAGATCGTTTCGCTCAACATCGGCAACCCGAAAGCCTTCGGTTTCCGCACGCCGGAAACCATGCGCCTGGCCATGATCGAGAACCTCGCGGAGGCGGAGGGCTACTGCCATCAGAAGGGGATCTTCCCGGCTCGCGAGGCAGTCGTGATGCAGCAGCAGGAGCGCGGCATCACAGGCATCACGGCGGAGGAGGTCTTCATCGGCAACGGCGTGAGCGAGCTCATCGACCTCGTACTGCGGGCCCTGCTAAACGATGGCGACGAGGTGCTGGTCCCGAGCCCGGACTACCCGCTCTGGACTGCCGCCGTGACTCTGAATCGCGGCAAGGCCGTGCATTACCCCTGCCGCCCCGAAAATGGCTTCGTTCCGGATCCGGAAGAGGTGGCGCGCCTGGTCACTCCACGCACGCGCGCGATCGTCGTGATCAATCCCAACAATCCGACCGGCGCGGTCTATCCGCGACCGGTTCTCGAAGCTCTCGCACGGCTCGCGGAGCGCGCGGGCCTGGTCGTTTTCAGCGACGAGATCTATGACCAGATGACCTACGACGGCGCCGAGTTCGTACCGATGGCCACGCTCGTGCGCGACACGCTCTGTGCCACGCTGTCTGGGCTCTCAAAGGTGTACCGCGCCTGCGGCTACCGTGTCGGCTGGGCGGTGTTTTCCGGCCGCACGCGCGCGGCTGTCGATTACCTACGGTCGCTCGAGCTGCTGAGCTCGCTGCGCCTGTGTAGCAACGTGCTCGCGCAATGGTCGGTGCAGACGGCGCTGGGCGGCTATCAGAGCCTGCGGCAACTCATCACTCCCGGCGGCCGCCTGTATGAATCCCGCCGCGCGATCATGGAGGCGGTCCGGAACAGCCGGTTCCTGAAGTTGGAACCGCCGAGCGGCGCGATGTATGGCTTCATCGGGGTGGACACGCGCGAGCTGCCGGACTTTGACGACCAGCAGTTCGCGCTCGACCTGCTCGAGCAGAAGCACGTGCTCGTGGCACCCGGCGTGAGCTTCAACGTCTCGTACCGCAATCACTTCCGCGTGACGACGCTGCCAGACTCGTCGACTCTGCGCGATGTGTTTGGTCGTATCGACGGGCTGCTCACGGCGTATGCGAGCACGCCTCGCGAGGGTGGCCAGAGCAACGTGGTCGAGGCGGGCACGCGGTTCAAGTAAAAACTTCGATATATCGACTAATTAACTGTTTTGTTTAGGCTTTCGACTGGGCTCAACGAGGTTCTAAAGCAGGGCGGCACCGTCGTCGTCCCCTCGCGTCAGCGGGCGCATGCCGCCCGGCTCGCCTACGCTGCGGCAGAGCTGAACAGCGGCCGCCGAGTGTGGGCAACGCCGGACATCCTGCCGGTCGACGCTTGGCTAACCCGGGAGATCGAGCGCTACGCGGCGGCGGCAGGTACCGGTGTGCCGCGACTCCTCTCTCCTGCCGAGGAGTGGTTCCTCTGGCGTCAGTGTGCAGCGGAAGCCACCGGCGAGTTGGAACTCGTCAATCGTGGCGCGCTCGCGGAGGCGCTGCGCCGGGCAAGCGCCATCGCGGCAGACTTTGGAATCGACATTCGCAATGCTGCGCGGCCAGACACGGATCCGACCCCGGACCCCGCGGGCCTCTACGGCGCACTAGGCACCGAGACGGTACTCCTGGCGCAAGTGCAGCGTGCAGTCGATGAACGCTGCCGATCGCTCGGCGCTGCTACAGTCGCATCCCTCGTCAGTCGGCTCTCTCCCGGTGGTCAGTCGCCTGGTAAGCCGGCGGCCGTCATTGCCAGCGGGTTTCTGACAATTCCACCTCGCTTGCGTTCGCTCGTCGTTCCTCTCGAGGAGACGGGGCGCGAAACTGCCGTGGCACCTCATGCGGTCATTGCTGCGGACGACCTGGACGAGCTCGAGCGCATCGCCCAGTGGTGCAAAACGCAAGTGGAGCGGAAACCCGACGCGCGCATCCTGGTAATGCTGCCGGGCGCTCCCGGCGCGCGCGAGCGCCTGGCAACACTGATTCGGCAGGCGGTCGATCCGCGCGAATGGCTTGGGCCAATATCGATGGACGCACCACCTCGCGGGCCAATGGACGGTCTAGTAGTCATTGAAGGCGGGGCACCGCTGGCGCGCATTCCTGCCATCGCGCACGCATTGGCGACGCTCTCATGGCTCAGTGGCAACACAGGCGACTTTGCGGCGGTAAGCGGGTGGCTGCGTGCGCCTTACTGGCAGACGCCCGGGCCTGTTCCGCGGGCACGGGTCGATTTGTGGTTGCGCGGACGCGAGCGGATGCACTTTGACTTGCGTGACCTGGTTGTAGCGCTGAGCGCGGTGCCGTCTGCGCTGGCATCCCCGGCGCGTGAAATCTCAGCGCAAATCAACAAGGCAGCGGTTGCTCTCGGGCAGGGCGCGGCTTCGCCGCGTGACTGGTCTGAGCGGTTCCGCACGGCGCTCGAAGTATTTGGGTGGCCGGGCGAGCGGACTAGGAGCAGCAGCGAACAGCAGACCGTCGTTCGCTTTTACGAGCTGTTGGACGAGTTCGGACAGCTCGCTTCAGCGGCGCGCTCGATTTCGCGCGATAACGCCATTCAGTGGTTCACGGAGTTGGCCGCACGCACCGCATTCCGACCGGCTGACGATGACGCGGTGATCACCATATCGTCCGTCCTAGCAGCTCCGGTCGTCCGTTACGACGCGCTATGGATTGCCGGCCTGCACGCAGAAGCCTTCCCACAGCCCGTCCAACCCGACCCGTTTTTACCTCTCGCAGCACAGCTCGCCGCCGGCGTGCCCGCCGCGAGCGCCAGCGGTCGATTGGCGGAAGCGCGCGCGCTGGTGTCGTCCTGGCGCGCGGCCGCTGACGAGTTGGTACTGAGCGCGCCCGCACGCTCTGAGGACCTTGAGCTGCTGCCCAGCCCACTGTTGGCCGAGTGGCTGCCGGAAGGGAGCGCCTCGTCCGGCGCGCACGGTCAAGCAGCCTCCGCCGGCTCCCTCTGGCTCCCCGTGCGCATCCATCGTGAGGGGCTGCTCGAGGTATTTGAGGACGCCGTGGGCGTCAGGTGGCCGATCGAGCGGCCGCTGCCGTCGGGTACGCGCAGTCTCGAGCTGCAGAACCAGTGTCCGTTTCGGGCGTACGCGGAGCTGCGCCTCGGGAGCACGCCACTCGATGCGCCTGAGCCCGGCATCGCCGCCGATCTGCGCGGACAACTGCTCCATGCAGCGCTGCAGAAACTGTGGATGAGGTTGCGCGACTCGAAAGGGCTGGCCGCGCTGTCGGAAGCGGCGCTCGAGGGCGCTATACACGAGAGCGTGGAGGAGGCCGCCAACGAGACTCAGCGCGATACTCCATCGCGTAAAACGCGGCCGCCGGCATCGAATGATGCCCAAGCAGACCTGTTCGATGACCCTCGGCACTCGCCTGCACTGTCGCGAGAATGCCGGCGTGCCAAGCGGCTGATCCGCACGCTATGCGAGGTAGAGCGCGAGCGTGCGCCGTTCCGTGTCGAAAGTACGGAGCTCGACTCGACTCTGACTCTGATGGGCGCTCATCTGCGCGTCCGCATCGACCGCGTCGATGCTCTCGAGAGCGGTGGCCGCGCCATTCTCGATTACAAGAGCGGCAGACGCACGACAGCCGACTGGTATGGCGAACGTCCGTCTCACCCGCAGCTGCTTGCGTACATGGCGGCACTCGGTGACGATGTTGTGGCCATGACGACGGTCAACGTCACCGCCAGGGAGGTACGGTTCGACGGCATCGCAAACTCATCGGAGTTACTGCCGAAGGTAAAGGGCGTCGAAGCCGCATTCGGAACTGACCCGATCGAGGCTTGGTCCACTCGCCGGGAGGAATGGTTGGCTCGCGTGGAGCACCTTGCGGCCGCGTTTGTCGGCGGTGATGCCGCCGTGGACCCGAAGCCGGGCGCCTGCGACTACTGTCACGTCGCGAGCGTGTGTCGCATCTCGGACCGTGTCGATGCACAGGTGCCTGACGCCCAAGAATCGGGAGGCGGGCATGAATGACGGGCGCGCAAACGATGTGAGGTCGGATACCCAGGCCGCCTCGGCCGCTCCAGCCGCCGCCGCCGCCGCGGAAGATGAGCAGGCGCGCGAGTACGCGACCGATCCGCGGCGCTCCATTCTCCTGCAGGCGCCCGCGGGCTCGGGCAAAACGACAGTGCTGACCCAGCGGCTGCTCCGCCTGCTGGGTGAGGTTGATGAGCCCGAGGAAATCCTCGCCATCACATTCACCCGCAAAGCTGCCGCAGAAATGCGCGCGCGAGTGCTGAGAGCGTTGCGGGGGGAGATCGACACGACGAGTGCACAGGGACGTCGGCTACGCGCGCTTGCGTCCGCCGCGCTGGAGAGAGGCGTGGCACGGGGCTGGAACCTGGCGCAGGACCCCGGGCGCCTGCGGATCCAGACCATCGACTCATTCAATTTCCGACTGGCCAGCCAACTGCCTGTCACGGCAAAGGCCGGCGGCGCTCTCACCATCACCGACCGGCCCTGGGAGCTCTATCACCGGGCGGCGCGAGGAACCCTCGTCGCCGCGGAGAGCGATCCGGAGCTCAGTGCGGACGTGGAGTTTCTCTTCGAGCGGCTCGACAACCACTGGCGCAACGTCGAGCAACTGCTGGCGAGCATGCTGCAGGAGCGCGGTCACTGGCTCCGTTACGTGTTGGGTCACGAGCCGCAAGCCCTCTGCGCACGCGTCAACGAGAGCCTTGCCCATATCGTGCGTGAGCATCTCAATGCAGCGTGCGATCGTTTGTCCGCGGCGTTGCGCGCCGAGGCGGGCGCACTACCGCAGGCTGGCTTGCTCGAGAGGGAGCCCGATAGCCTCGGCGCGTGGCAGGGTCTGGCGTCCCTGACACTGACCCAGAAGGGCGAATGGCGCAAACCGAAGGGCATCACCAAGGCGCTGGGCCCCGCCTACGAGGCGGTGGCGGCGAAAGAGGCTCTCCGGGCATACCTCGAGCGCCTGAGCGGCGTTGCCGGCGCACGGGAGATGCTCCTCGAGCTGTCGTCGCTTCCAGCGGCCGAGCTGCTCGAGAGCGATGCCGCAGCCATCATGGCCTTGTCACGGGTGCTGCGCGCCGCGGCGATTCAACTGCAGGCGGAATTCGCAAGCGACGGACGGGTCGATCATACGTACATAGCTGGAGCCGCTCGCGCGGCCCTGGCCGACGCCGGCGCGCCGACCGACCTCGCGCTGCGGACCGGCCTATCGCTCCGCCATATCCTCGTGGACGAATTCCAGGATACCTCCCTGGCGCAATTCGATCTCGTCGAGGCGCTTACGGCGGGTTGGGAACAAGGCGACGGTCGGACGCTGTTCGTCGTCGGCGACCCCATGCAGTCGATTTACCAGTTCCGCGAAGCTGAGGTCGGTCTATTCCTACGAGCGCGGGATACCGGCATAGGAGGCGTGCGCCTCGAAGCGCTGCGGCTCACCCGCAATTTTCGCTCTATGCCGGATCTCATCGTGTGGACCAATGGGGCGTTCACAAAGTTGTTTCCCGCGGCTGACGACCTGCGTGCCAGCGCGGTAGCCTTCACGCCCAGCCTGGCCGGCCTCAAAGACACCGCTAACAGCGAGGGCGCACCGAGAGAGGCGTCTTGCGCGATCTCCGACGCGGTTCACCTACGCCTCTTCTCCACCGGTGACCGCACTTCCGAAACGACCGCCATCACTGAGCGCATCATCGAGCTGCGTGCTGCAAACGCAGAAGCGACAATTGCGATCCTCGTCGCCGCACGCACGCACGCCACGGCGATCATGATGTCTCTGGAGGCGCGGGGTGTTGACGCCATCGGAGTGGACTTGGTTCCGCTCCGCGATCTATCCATTGTTCGCGACCTCGTGGCGCTGCTGCAGGCGCTGCACCACCTGGGTGAGCGGACCGCGTGGCTTGCGGTCCTTCGAGCACCTTGGTGTGGGCTGTCTCTCGAAGTCCTGAGCGCGCTCTCGCAACGGGGAGACACCAAGCTACCGTGGGAGGCGTTGTCCGACGTCGAACGTCTCAAACACTGCTCAGCGGGCGAGATTCGACGCCTCACCCGCATCCGTAGCGTGTTGGCGACGGCACTGGAGACGCGCGACAGTCTGCCGCCGGCTGACTGGCTCGAAACAACATGGCTGCGCCTAGGGGGCGCGGATGCTTACCCAAAGCAGGATCTGCGGCACGCGCGTGCCTTTCTGAACGCACTGAGCGACCGCGCCGCATCAGGAGAGTGGAGCGGACCCAGCGATCTCGACTCCCTGCTGGGCGACCTGTACGCGCAGCCGCAGGCCTCCACACCGAATCCCGTGCAGATCATGACGATCCATCGCGCGAAGGGGTTGGAGTTCGATCACGTGTTCGTGCCCGGCCTGGATCGTGATCTGAACCGCGGGCGCGAGCCCCTGCTGCGCTGGCTCGACCTGCCGCGCCGGCAGGGCGAAAGCGATCTCGTCATGGCGCCCGTGCCCGCCGTCGGAGACTATTCCGGCGGCACGGTGGGCCTCTACCTCAAACGGCTCATGGCGAAGCGAGCCGCCAATGAGCAGGCGCGCCTGCTCTACGTGGCCGCTACACGCAGCAGGAAGACGCTTCATCTGTCAGCGGCCCCAAAGGCGAAAGCTGACGGCACGATCATCCCCCGGGCGGGGACGCTACTGGCGTGCCTGTGGCCGGTCCTCGGCCCGGCCTTCAAAGCTGGCGAAACTCCAACCGTCCATGCCAAGGTGACGGCCACCGTAACCCCACCTGCGCCAACACCGGTGAATCCACTCCGCCGCCTCCCGGCAGACTGGTCGCCGCCCGCATTGGGCGATGCAGCACCTGCACCGTCTCGTCTCCCCGTCGGCCGGCAATCGCTCGAGCCCCCCGAATTCAGTTGGGTGGGGGAAACGGCCCGCCATATCGGTACCGTCGTGCACGGTGCGTTGGAATCGTTCGCGAGCACACCCGAGCTTCCGACGCGTGACCAGATACAGAGTGACCGGGACGTCTACCGCCACCAACTGCTCCGCCATGGCGTACCCGAACGTGACCTCCCGCGAGCCACAGGCCTTGTCGTCGAGGCACTAACCCGCACGGTGGATGATGAGCGCGGACGTTGGATATTTGCTCCTGAGCACCGCGAGGCGAGCAGCGAGCTTGCACTGACCGGTATCGCTTCCGGGCGACTCACCGGCGTGGTAATCGACCGCTCGTTCGTGGATCGCGAGGGCACGCGCTGGGTGATCGACTTCAAGACGAGCCGCCACGAAGGAGGCGGCCTCGACACATTCCTGAAGCAGGAGATGGATCGCTATCGCCCGCAGCTCGAAACCTACGTTGCCCTGGCACGGGCGCTCGGCCCCAACCCGGTACGAGCGGGGCTCTACTTCCCGCTCCTCGGAGTGTTCCGCGAGCTGCCTCACGAGCCTGTGTGAGTAACGATCGCCTGCTGCGGCTGCCCCAGCGGCGGCTTTGGCGATCGTTGGCGGTGTCCCGCCTCAAAACGTGACCGTGGTGCCGAACTGCCGGCGCCCCTGCGCATCCGGGGAGCCGAGATATCGAAGTTGGTTGACGAGCCCGGGGGCCGCGCCAGTGCGCGGCGTAACGTACGTCTGCAGGTCAAATCCCGGCTGGTCCTGAGTGAGTCGCACCGTCCCCTCGACAGCGAGCGGACCGCCCAGATCCCGCAATTGTCCGGTAGGGTCCCCGTTGCCGCCGGGAAACGTCAGCGAGTAGCTCCCGAGAGGGACCAGATCAGGGTCCCGATCCTCCAGATCGTGCACCTCGATACGACCCTGGAGCTGAGTGACGATGTTTTTCGCCACGTGCGCGAACGCGATGTCGGCATTTGCATTGCCGCGCAGGGTGCGTAAGTCGCGCGGCAATTGCGACATGACGTCCTGGTCCAGCGGCAAGTCGGCATGCACGTTGCGGGCCGTGACGCTCTTGTCGAGGCCGATATCGAAATCGCCGCGCAGGGAGCCCTTGGGACGCGTGAGAACGAGGTTCGCCGATAGCTTCCCACTCAGTAAGCGCACGGGGTGAACGTTCCAAACCACATCACCAACGGACGACCCCTGTACGGTGAGGCCTGCACACGTACCGCTCCAGATCGACCCATCAACCGCCGCGCACGAGATCGCAGCCGGCGCAGGCGGAATGACCCAACTCGCCGGCAGTCGCGCTATGACGATGGCCGTGAAGGCGACTACCGCCAGGACGGTGATCCAAAGACCTCTTCGCCGCACCGCGCGCTCAGCCCGCGTGCAGCACGATTGCGGCGTTCACGAGGCCCGGCGTCCCGGCATTCTCGATCGAAGCCGTATCGACCCGAATGCCGTTCTGTTGTGACAAGCGGGCCAGCCAGGCGATGAGTGTATCGAAGGGCGCCTTCTGCAGACGCACGCTCAAGCCGCCCGGGCCGCTCGGCTCGCTGCCCGCGAGCGCGCTGGCCAAGCCGGCTTCGCGCGCGGAACGATCGACGATGACGAGCAGTGACTCCCCCTGGGTGCCCGGCACCGGCCCCGAGGCGGCGAGCTCCGGCGCCACCGTCTGCATCCAGGCGAGATCCGCCTGCTTCTTCGCGATGCGCTTGTGCGCGCTCGAGACATTGCTGTCGAGCTGGAAAATCACGTACAGGAGCAGCAGAAGGGCGACCCCGCCCCCGATCAGGAGCGTGCGGCGATCCCGTTCCGAGAGCGAGTCGAGCGAGAGATGGGCGGCGAATGGCAGCTTCATGATCTGGCGTTGCTCTGGTCCGTCATCGGGGGCGTATCACGACCCGTTGGAATGGATCTGCAGGCGGCCTTCGTAGCCGTTCGCTACGTTGGTGCCCGAGGTGAGATCCGCCTGCCAGCCATTGTCGCGCAGGACCTGGCCGATACGGTCGAGACTCGCCGCATCCGGCGCGGCGACCTTCAAATCGACCGAGCCGTTGCGGAAACTGAGCGCCTGCACGACCGCCCCCGGGGCGGCGCCCTTGGCCTGCACGAGCGCTTCCAGGGCCGGCAGCAAACCGTTACTGCCGGCAGCGCGCGCCGCCGCCAGCCGCTGCTCCATGAGCTTGCGCGCATCGGGCGTGCTCGCCTGGCCGGGCATGGCGGTCTGGAGAGCCTCGCGCATGGAGACATCGAGCTTGTGCTCGTTGCGTTTCAACAGACTCAACTCCACCGCCTTGCCGGCGATGTGCAATCCGACGAGGCAGGCGAGCAAAGCCGCGGCAACACGCCAGGCGCGCCAGCCGACGGCGCGCGACGTGGTCGGTGTGTACGGGCCCTGCAGAAGGTTGATCGGGATCGCGGTGGGCAGCTGCTGCGCGAAGAGCGCCATGGGCCCGCTCGCCAGGAGCTGGATCTTGATGCCGTCGAAGCGCTCACGGAGTGCTTCGACCTGCGCCGAGTGCTCGTGCCACTCGGGCGCACCGGTGTAGAGGATGAGTCCCCGGCCGGCGGCGCCTCCTTCGGGGCTCGCTGCCTGCGCCATCTCCAGGGCCTCGTGAAGGGCATCGGCCGGCAGCGTGATAGGCGAGCCGGAAGGGGGTCGAACGACGACGACATCCTCCTCGAGGAGCGCGACCGCTTGCCCTGGATTCTGCGGCAGGAGGTCGCTGTCTGCGTACATCGCCTCGGGCTCGAGACCGTTCGACTTCAACGCCGTGAGCCACTGGTCCATCAGCGCACGGGTGACCACCGCCACAGGCGTTCGGGTGGAGTCGGTCGGGCGCCTGCCGATCGCAAAGTGCAGATCCTCGATGTCGTCCGCCAGCTGCTCCTCGAGAGCATAGGGTACGAGCTGCTGCAGCTTTGCGCCGGCCTTGGTGGGCAACTCCGGCTCGGCCACCAGAACGTCGGTACCCGGCACCAGCACGCAGATGCGGCGCCCAGCGCTGCGCGCTGCAGCGAGCGACAGAGGACCGCTTTGCGGCGGTCCCGCGGCGGCACCCCGAGCGTCGACCACCAGCCAGGAGGCCGGCTGGTCCGGCGCGCGGGCAAGCCTCAGCAAAAGCCAGTCAGCCATAGGGGCATTCTCTCATCTGGACCCTCACTCCGGAGTGTAGCTGCGCAGGAGGGGCCGCACCGAGCCCGTCGGGTCCTGGTGGAGAAGACTGTACAAGTTGAATTCGGTAGTGCCAATAGTGACGTAGCTGGTGAGCTTGAAGTAGCTCGAGCTCTCGGCGAACACGCCTTGCGGGAATTCCTTCGCCGACCCGAAAGCCGCCTGGTAGTCGGTGAGCTTCGGGAAACAGGTGCCGGCGGCCTGCCGGTTCTTCAGCAGGCCCTGCGGATCGCGCCCGAACTCCTGCCGCCCGGGGATGAAGGCATCGAGCACCACGCCCGGAGCGGTGCAGACGTTGAGCTTCGCGTCGATCGGCAGCGCCGTGACATACGGTGCCAGCTTCTTGTAGCGGTCGTGACCGAAGCCGGGCAATGCCAGCAGCTCGCTCGCGCTCGTGATGTACATGTTGGGGGTGCGGTAGGGCGGCGTCTGACCCAGGTAGACGCTGTCCTCGGCGCCCTCGGGGATCATCGGCACGATATCAGGGTCGATCCAGTCTACGACGTAGCCCGCCCACTTCGGCTCGATCTCCAAAGAGGCGAGCAGCTGCTGGAAGGCGGCGAACGTGATCTTGTTGTAGCTACCGTCGCTGTTGACCAGGGAGTTGAGATTGAACCGTCCCTGCATGTCCTCCAGCGAGGCGGTGAGCATCACGTCCGGGACGACCTCGATCGGACCCACCGGCTTGTCCCAGCCCTGACCGAGATACGTGTGTTGCTTGTCGGAGCGCCACACCTCGCGCAGCCCGTAGGCAGCCAGCGCCTCGGCGGCTTGTGCAACCAGGACGCTCTGATCCAAGGCGAAAGTCGCCGCCCCCCGCCGTGCGGTCATCGCATTCTCGTACGCGATCGCCGCGGCGATGATGGTGCCCAGCGCGACGAGCAGAATGGCAACGAGCAAGGCGATTCCCCGCTGCCGTGCGGGCGGCAGCCGGCCGCTGCGCCGCTGCCCTGAGGGGGCTCGAGCCGAGCTCACCCGGCCACCTCGATCGTCCTGACGAGCTTGCCCCAATCGTCGGTGTCGACCGTGATCTCGATCGCGATCGGGCGCATCCGCAGCGCGCTTTCCTGTCCCGTGGCACCCGCTACCGCGGTGGGCGGCCACTGCGTCTGCCACTGACGCGAGACGTCCATGAACCGAAACGTCACCGCCTTCACGTGCGTCAGAAGGTCCCGCTTGATGGTCGTGTTCTGGAGCGTCGGATCGAGGACCGTCCAATATTCCCGCCGCAGCGTGTTCTTCTCGAGAAAATACGCCACGCGTTGCAACCCCGGCCGTTGCACTCCGTTCGGGTTGTTCCAGCCGCCTCGGGTGAGTTGCAGGATGGGCTGTGTGGTCGGATCCGCCTGTCCGATCAGGGCAGGCAGCCAGCCGTCGCCGATGGGTTGGCGGATAGGGCGCGGCGCGAGTTGCACGACATCCTGCTCGAGCACCCGCATCGCCGTCTGCACCTCCAGCAGCCGCGCCTGTTGCTCCTGCAGGGCGCTGTGATTGTTCATCGCCTGGTTGATGGCGCCATAGCCGATGGCGAACATGACGGCCGCAATGAACATCGCCACGAGGAGCTCGAGCAGGGTGAAGCCGCGCTGGCGAGTCCTCATCGCGGTCTGCCCGGCGTCGGCAACGGCGCGGGAACAGTCGGGTTCGAGGGGACCTGACCGGGCGGGACCTGACCGGGCGTAAGTGGGTTGGTGCCTCCCGGAGGCGGTATGGTCGCCCCCGTGCCCCACATCGTATCGCCGCGCGGCGCCGCAACCGCATCCCCCATGATGCCGCTCAAAGTGACATACCAACCGTGGTCGTTATCCCCCTTGGCGTCCGCGGGCCGCACCCTGACATCCATGCGGATCATGCCCTGAACGGCGGTCGCGACGGTCTCCTGACGCCAATGCCACTTCTGGCCGGCGTAATCGACGTCGCCGTCGCTGTTTCCCACCTGCGGCATTTGCGGCTGCAGCCGCTGCTCCGCGATGTGGTTGAGGGCCACCCAGTTGGCGAGCGTCTTATCGCGCATGTACAGCACGGTGCTCGCCGAGGAAGTCAGAGTGCCCAGCACGGCGGCCATGCCGATCGCGACGATGGCCAGCGCGACGAGCACCTCGATCAGCGTAAATCCGCGGCCGCGCGGGCTCACAGCGGGTGGGCGCTTCACGCCTTGTTCCCCTTCACCGTCGTGTCCACCATCGGCCTGGCGATGATGTTTCCCTTGTCGTCCTGCGCGATCGTAATGCTGCGCACGCCGCCCTCGCGTTCCATGGTCACCTCGAACTGCGTGAGGTCGCCGCTCGAGAAGATCATCACCTGCGGTGTCTTGTCCTTCGCATCGGCCGGCTTCTTCAGTACGACGGGGCGGGTTTCGACGACGAGTTTCAGATCGAGGCCGTAAGGAAGCCGGCGCAATTTCAGCACGTCGTCCTCGAAAAGACTGCGCCAGGCGCCGCGGTGCACGTCATAGGAGACGAATTCGTAGCTGTCGTCCTGCAGGATGACGCCATACTCGCGCGTCTGCAGCTCCGATTGTTCCCGTGCGTAGTTGAGCAGGGCGACCAGGCGGTCGCTTTCTTTTTCCAGGTCCCGGTCGCGGCCGGTGAGACTGACGGACAGCAACAGGCCGGCCGACATCACGCCGATGATGACGACTACGACGAGGATCTCGACCAGCGTGAAGCCGCGGCCGGCCCCGGCCGCGTGCCGTCCCCGCAGATGGGGAAGTCTCACAGCAGGCTCCGGCCACAGTAGGCGAGCATGGGTCAGACAGGCCCCCTGGCTAGTCGGTCATGTTCCAGTTGCCGATGTCCGCATCCACGCCTTCCCCGCCCGGCTGCCCGTCGGCCCCGAGGGTGTACAGGTCGTAATCCTTGGTATGGGTGCCGGGACTCGCGTACTGGTAATCGTTGCCCCACGGGTCCTTGCTCACATGGGCGAGGTACCCGCCCGGACGCCAGTGCCGGATCGTGGGATCGGTCGGCTGCGTGACGAGCGCGGCCAGACCCTGTTCGGTCGTCGGGTACTTCGAGTTGTCGAGCCGGAACATGGTGAGCGCCGTCTCGAGCGCCTGGATGTCCTGCTTCGCCTTCGCGACGCGCGCCTCGTCGACCTTGCTGATGACCTGCGGCACGATGACCGCGGCGAGCAGGCCGATGATGATCACCACGACCATGATCTCGATGAGGGTGAAGCCCCGCGCGTGCCGTGAGCCGGCACGAGCCGCGCTCTTTGACGGGCGGCGTTGGGCCGCTCGCGACGCCCGGAACAACAGTCTGCTACCCTCGCGAACGCTTGAAATGTAACTCATGAGCTGAAGGTCCTGTAAAACGGCCGCATGATGAGGCGAGTACCCCTGTTGCGAGCGGGCCGGGATGATAACAAATGAATGCCAGCCGGCCTGTGACGACCTTCCGGCGGGTGCTCTGGTCTCTCAATTGCGACGGCCCGCTGGGCCTCGGACTCCTGGCCGCATGCGCCGTGCTGCTCCTGCCGGAGCTCGGGGGCGATGCCGGCCGGGAGCTGCTGCGCTACGACCGCGCCGCACTGGCAGCGGGGCAATGGTGGCGCCTGCTGACGGCGCACCTCGTTCACCTTGATCTCGAGCATGCGGCTCTCAACAGTCTCGGGCTCGTTCTGATGTGGGCCCTGTTCGCCCGCGACTACAGGCAGGGACAGTGGGCGCTGATCCTGCTCACCGCCATTGCGGCCATCGACGCGGGGTTGTGGTTTTGCGATTCGACAGTTGAGTGGTACGTCGGTTCCTCAGGCGTGCTGCACGGCGTGATGGCCGCGGGGAGCCTGGCGCACCTGCGGCGGCGCGATCTGGATGGCTGGGTGCTCGCGGCGTTCATCATCGTGAAGCTCGGTTTCGAGCAGCGATCCGGCGCGCTCCCGTTCAGCGACAGCCCCGGCGGTGTCGTCGTCGACGCCCACCTTTATGGGTGTCTGGGGGGTGCGGCAGTGGCTGCTATCCTGAAACCGAGAGGTCTGGATGAGTCATGATCGCCTCGGCTGGCGGCTACGGCGATGAGTCACCCCGAGGGCTGCTGGCCCCGAGCCGCTATAATCCCCCGCGTTTTTTCCGGCCATCGGTCCTGACCGCGATCTGGAGCGCGTCGGCCGCAGCCGTTTCATGAGGGCAAGCGATGTCGTTTGGGTTCGTTTTTCCGGGACAGGGCTCGCAGTCGATCGGCATGCTCGCCCAGCTCGTCAGCCCCGAGGCGGGCACCGTGGTCCGTTCCACTTTCGATGAGGCGTCCGAGGCTCTCGGCTATGACCTCTGGCGGCTGGTGCAGGAGGGGCCCGAGGACCAGTTGAACGCGACCGAGCGCACCCAGCCGGCAATGCTGGTGGCCGGTGTCGCGACCTGGCGGCTTTGGCGTGGGCGCGGCGGGCCTGTGCCCAGCGTGGTCTCCGGCCATAGCCTGGGTGAGTTCACGGCGCTCGTCTGTGCGGGCGCGCTGGAGTTCCGGTCCGCCGTCGACCTGGTGAGATTCCGAGGGCAGGCGATGCAGGAGGCCGTGCCGCTAGGCACCGGCGCGGTGGCGGCGATTCTGGGCCTCGAGGAGGCGAGCCTGGACGAGGCTTGCCGCGAAGCCGCGCAAGGGGAGGTCGTGGCGCCCGCCAACTTCAACGCGCCGGGCCAGATCGTGATCGCCGGCCACACTGCCGCCGTGCAACGCGCAATCGAGGGCGCGAAGGCGCGCGGCGCCAAACGAGCGGTACTGTTACCGGTCAGTGTGCCGGTGCATACGAGCCTGATGCGTGGGGCCGCGGACCGTCTTGCGGGGCGGCTGAAAAACGTCGAAATCAGCCCGCCGCAGATCCGGTTCATCAGCGCGGTGGACGCCGCCCCCCACCACGATCCCCAGGACCTGCGTGAGCTGCTGGTGCGCCAGCTTCCGAGCCCGGTGCGCTGGCGCGATACCGTGAGTGCGCTCTTGGCAACCGGGATCGGACAGCTCGTCGAGTGCGGCCCCGGCAAGGTCCTGACGGGCCTGAACCGCCGCATCGAAAAGCGCGCGGGCCTGGAGTTTCTCGCGCTGGAAGATCCGGCATCGATAGAGGCCGCGCTTGCGGCCACGAAAGGGGCGACAAATGCTGGAGAATGACGTGGCACTGGTGACGGGAGCCTCGCGCGGCATCGGTCATGCGATCGCGCTCGCGCTGGCCGGTGCCGGGGCCCGAGTGATAGGAACATCGACGAGCGCGGAGGGGGCCTCAAAGCTTACGGCGGAGCTCGCGTCGCACGGATACAACGGCCGCGGAGCCGTCCTGGACGTCGGCAACCCAGCGTCGATAGAGGCTCTGATGGCCGACCTGGACGCCGCAGGCGAGATGCCCACCATCCTGGTCAACAATGCCGCCGTCACGCGCGACACCCTGCTGCTGCGCATGAAACCCGAGGATTGGGATCAGGTCATTGCGACGAATCTGACCTCAGTCTTTCGGCTCTCCAAGGCCTGCCTGCGCCGCATGATGAAAGAGCGCCATGGCCGCATCATCAATCTCACCTCCATCGTCGGCCTGACGGGCAACCCCGGTCAGACCAATTACTCAGCGGCAAAAGCCGGTCTGCTGGGCTTCACGAAGTCGCTCGCCCGCGAAGTTGCCTCGCGCGGCATAACGGTCAACGCGATCGCGCCGGGATTCATCGACACCGACATGACGCGGGCGCTCAACGAGGAGCAGCGGACGGCGCTGCTGGCACAGATTCCGGTCGGGCGTCTCGGCAGCGGCGCAGACATCGCGGCAGCGGTTCTGTTCCTCGTGTCGGCGCCGGCGGGCTACATCACCGGCGAGACACTGCACGTCAATGGCGGCATGTACATGCCTTGACCGCCGCGTTGGGGCAGCGCCACACGGGTCTTCACGGGGGTGCGGGGCGGGAACTTCCGACTTTGGGTTTCACCAGAAAAAACAATCACCTCGCCCTCGCGCGAGCAGTGGCACCCGGGGGGGTGTTCCCCTACAATACCGCGCCTTCGCCGCCGGCCACCCGCAGCGGCGCCAAACGTCATCGACTTTCCAAAGACTACAAAAGGACAATCCGCTAATGAGCACAGTTGAGCAGCAGGTCAAGGCCATCGTTGCCGAGCAGCTGGGCGTCAAACAGGAACAGGTCACGAACGATGCCTCGTTCGTGGACGATCTCGGAGCGGACTCGCTCGACACGGTCGAGCTGGTCATGGCTCTCGAGGAGGAGTTCGAGATCGAGATACCTGATGAAGACGCCGAAAAAATCACGACGGTGCAGCAGGCCATCGAGTACATCAACGAGCGCCGCAACAAGGCCTGATTCGCGTTGCGTGCGAGCGGCGCCTTGCGTTTTCCGGCCCCACCGAATCGCGCCGCGCACGGTCTTTGAGTCGGCCCGCGGCGCCCGGTATGCTCATTATCCCCGGGGTTCGAGGCAAAGCGGTCGCGGGCGCCATTCTTCTTCCATCCGCTGAAGTCTTCATACAGGTAGCGTGTGAGTAAACGTCGAGTTGTCGTGACGGGTCTCGGCATCATCTCTCCCGTTGGGAGCACGGTGAAGTCGGCCTGGGAAGCCGTTTTGAAAGGGGAAAGCGGAATCGGTCCGATCACCCGCTTCGATGTCTCCGCGTTTCCGGTGCGCTTTGGCGGCGCGGTGCGCGCCTTCGAGGTGGGTGAATACATCTCGCCGAAGGATGCGCGGCGCATGGACGAGTTCATGCAGTACGGGGTCGCCGCCGGCATTCAGGCGATGACGGACTCCGGTATCGACATGAGCAAACTGAATGCGGACCGGTGCGGCGCCGTATGCGGCGCGGGCATCGGCGGCCTGGGTACGATCGAGGAGGAGTACGGCTCCTACCTGAAGGCGGGCAGCCCGCGGAAGATCTCACCCTTCTTCGTGCCCGCGACGATCGTCAACATGATCTCCGGCCACCTCTCGATAAAGTACGGCCTGAAAGGGCCGAACCTCGGCATCGTCACCGCGTGCACGACCTCGACGCACGCGATCGGTCTGGGCATGCGGACCATCCAGTATGGCGATGCCGACATGATCATCGCCGGGGGCGGCGAGATGGCCACCACCGTGTGTGGTCTAGGCAGCTTCGGACAGGCCAAGGCGCTCTCGACGCGCAACGAGGCCCCCGCGGAAGCGAGCCGGCCTTTTGACAAGGATCGCGATGGCTTCGTGTTGAGCGACGGCGGCGGCGCCGTGATCCTCGAGGAGCTCGAGCACGCACGCCGGCGCGGCGCCTCCATCTACGCGGAAGTCATCGGATTCGGAATGAGCGGTGACGCCTACCACATCACCTCGCCTCCCGAGGACGGTGAGGGTGCGCGCCTGTCGATGGCCAATGCGCTCGCGGATGCGTCCTTGAATCCGGAACAAGTGCAGTACCTCAATGCACATGCGACATCCACGCCGTTGGGCGATCGGGCGGAGACGATCGCGATGAAGCGCGCATTCGGGGATCACGCGAAGCGTCTGGCGGTGAGCTCGACGAAGTCGATGACCGGACACCTGCTCGGGGCGGCGGGTGTCGTTGAGGCCATCTTCTCGATCCTGGCCATCCGCGACCAGGTCGCGCCCCCAACCATCAACTACCAGACGCCCGATCCCGACTGCGACCTCGACTACGTGCCCAACACCGCGCGTCAGATGAAGATCGAGAACGCGCTGTCGAATTCTTTCGGCTTCGGCGGCACCAACGGCTCGCTCATCTTCCGCCGCTTCACCGGCTGACATGAAGCCGGTCGTTCGCGAGCTCGGCGTGCCGCCCGCGGTGCTGCGCCGGCTCGCGGCACGCCAGCCTGGGCGCTACCCCATGCTCCTCGACAGTGCCGCCGACGGCCCGTTGAGCCGTACGAGCGTGCTCATGGCCGAGCCACGCGCGGCGCTTTGGCTCGATGCCGACGGACGACTCGGTGCGCAAGGCACCACCATCCGCGGCAACACATTCTTCAGCGCTCTGGAGAGTTGGTGGCTCGCGGAGCGTGAGGAAACCGACGAGCTCGACGCCCGCACGGAGCTGCCGTTCGCGGGAGGCTGGGCGATCTTCCTGGGCTACGAGATGGCGCATGAAGTAGAGCCGCGCCTGTCACTGCCGCGGGCCTCGCTTCCATGGCGCGCGTTTGCGCTGAGAAGCCCGTGTGCCCTGATACATGATCGGGCACGGCAGAGCGTGATTGCCATCGCCGAAGCGGATTCGTCGGACTCGCTCGATCGACTCGAAGCGGACGCACGTCAGGCCGCGCAGGAGCCGGATGCGGCCGACCGGGGGTTCCGCGTCAACTCAATCCGCGAGGAAGACCCGGACGCCTACCTGGAGCGGGTACGCCGCGGCAAGGAGTATGTCCGCGCCGGCGACATCTATCAGACGAATCTCTCCCGCCCCTGGCATGTGGAGCTCGACCGCGACCCGGACGTCGCGGCGCTCTACAATCGACTCTGCACGACCAACCCTGCGCCGTTTGCAGCCCTGGCGCAGTGGCGGGGCGCGGCGATCATCAGCTCCTCGCCGGAGCGGCTGGTGCGGGTGGCGGGGCGCCGGATCGACACTCGCCCCATTGCGGGAACCCGGCCCAGGAGCCGGCGACCCGGGGATGACATCGCGGAGATGACGGCGCTCGCCGCACACCCCAAGGAAAGGGCGGAGCACATCATGCTCATCGACCTCGAGCGCAACGATCTCGGCCGCGTGTGTGAGGCCGGGACCGTTCGGGTGGATGAGCTCATGACGATCGAATCCTACGCGCATGTGCATCACATCGTTTCCAACGTGAGCGGCGTGCTGCGAGCGGACGTGACGCCCATAGAGGCTTTGCGCGCAGTGTTTCCGGGCGGCACCATCACGGGTGTCCCCAAGTTCCGTTGCATGCAGATCATTGCGGAGCTCGAGGGGGTGGGGCGCGGGGCCTACACCGGCTCGCTGGGTTATCTCGACCGCAGTGGCACGATGGATCTCAACATCCTGATCCGCACGATGACCCTCATGGGCCGGGAGATCGAGTTTCGCGCGGGCGCGGGTATCGTGGCGGACTCCGAGCCCCAGCGTGAGCTCGCCGAGACACGAGCCAAGGCGCGCGGGTTGCTCGCTGCGTTCGAGGTCACGCGTGATCCATGAGGCGCCGCTAAAGCTGGACCGGGTACTGGTGAACGGCCGTCCCGATCAACAGGTCTCTCCTTTGGATCGGGCGCTGCACTTTGGCGACGGCCTGTTCGAGACCATTGCCTGCCGCCGCGGCCGGCCGCGATTCCTGTCGCTGCATCTCGAGCGGCTGCAGCTCGGGTGTGCAAGGTTGGGCCTGGACGCCGGCAATCTGGAGGACATTCGCACTGAGGTTCGCGCGCTCGCCGGGGAAGTCCACGAGGCGATAGTCAAAGTGGTGCTCACGCGCGGAGCGGCGCTCGCCCGCGGCTACGGAGTGACTGGACGCGAGAAGGCGACGCGGATCACGTTTCGGTATGCGTGGCCGCAGGAAACCCGTACGGAGTCACAAGATGGCATCCAGGCTCGCACCGCCACGCTGCGGCTCGGCGAGAATCCGGCGCTCGCGGGACTGAAGCATTGCAACCGCCTGGAGCAGGTTCTCGCGCGCCGGGAGTGGACGGATCCCGGAATTGCGGAAGCGCTGGTGTTCAGCAGCTCGGGCAAGTTGGTGTCGGGAACCATGAGCAACGTGTTCATTGTGGAAGAATCTGGCCTGCGTACGCCGCGCCTGGATCTTTGCGGGGTCGCGGGCGTCATGCGGCGCGTCGTCCTGCGGGAAGCGACGCGCGCGGGCATTTCGGTACACGAGGCAGCGTTGAGTGCCGAGGATTTGCAGAAGGCCGATGAGGTGTTCCTGACAAACGCCAGGATCGGTATCTGGCCGTTACGCGCCCTCGATGGCCGGGTGATGCGCCCCGGCACCCTCACGCGCCGACTGCAGGAACTGTTGCAGCCGTTGCTCGAGGAGCCGGCCGATGAGTGAGCTGCCGCTGCGCAGGGCTCGAGGTCGTGCCTTCGCCCTGATACTCGTCGTTCTCGTGTTCATCGCGGGCGCGTTGGCAGGCGGTTACTACCGGCTGCAATACTGGTTCTTTGTGCCCGGTCCCGCCCAAGCGCCCATTCGCATCGAGGTCGATCAGGGGACGAGCGTCCGCGGCGTCCTCACGAAGCTCGCCGGGCAGGGCGCACTGGCTAACGTGCGTGCGGTCGAGCTGTATCTGCGCTTGCACGGCAGGCATCCCAACGTGCACTTCGGCATGTACGAGATCCCGGCGCACGCCAGCGCCGCGCAGATCCTCGAGATGTTGGAGCAAGGTCGCGTCGTCCTCGAGCAGCTCACGGTCGTCGAAGGGTCGACGTTTGCGGATTTCCGGCGCGGGCTCGATGAGCATGCCGCCGTCACGCATACTCTGACCGCAAAGAGCGCCGACGAGGTCATGACCGCGCTCGGACATTCGGGCGAGTTTCCGGAAGGCCGCTTTTTCCCCGATACCTACCGGTTCGCGGCGCGGACGACCGATCGCGACATCCTCCTGCTTGCCTACAACGCCATGCAGAAGGTCCTGGAGGGAGCATGGGCGCAGCACAGTCCCAACCTGCCGTTCAATACGGCCTACCAGGCCCTCATTCTCGCATCGATCGTCGAAAAGGAGACGGGGTTACCGGCGGAGCGTCCGCACATCGCGGGTGTGTTCGTGACCCGGCTGCGCAAGGGCATGCGCCTGCAGTCGGACCCGACCGTGATTTATGGCCTGGGTGAGAGCTACGACGGCGACATCCGCACTCGCGATCTCGTCACCGACACGCCGTATAACTCGTACACGCGCGCGGGCCTGCCTCCGACGCCCATCGCGCTGCCGGGCCGCGAGTCGATTCTGGCGGCCATGCAACCGCAGGAAACCGGGGACCTCTATTTCGTCGCGACCGGCAACGGCGGCCACCATTTCTCGAAGACGCTCGAAGAGCATAATGAGGCCGTGAAGGCGTATCTCGCACATTTGCGTAATCAGGGGACAGGCGCCTCACGGCGATCCGCTGTCGCGCCGGGAGCGCGATGACGGCCGGTCGTTTCATCACACTGGAAGGAATTGAAGGCGCGGGAAAGTCGACGGTCGCCCGTCTCGTTTGCGACTGGCTTCGAGCGCGTGGGCTGCCCGTGCGTCTCACGCGGGAGCCCGGCGGTACTCCACTCGCCGAGCGTGTGCGGCGAGTCGTTCTCGAGCGGGGTGACGAGCAGATTTCGCCCGCCACCGAGACGCTGCTCATGTTTGCGGCGCGCGGCATTCATCTGGACAACCTGATCCGGCCGGCGCTGGCCCGTGGAGAATGGATCGTTTGCGATCGGTTCACCGACGCCACGCGTGCTTATCAAGGCAGCGGGCGCGGTGTGGATGCTGCGTGGATCGAAGCGCTTGCCACGGCCGTGCACGGCGGGCTTCAGCCGGACTGTACGCTGCTCCTGGACCTCCCGCCTGCGACCGGCCTCGCGCGCGCGCGCCAGCGTTCCGGAGTCGCGGCGGACCGATTCGAAGCGGAGACAGAGGCGTTCTTCGCCAGGGTGCGGGCGGGATATCTGGAGCTTGCGCGCCGCGAGCCCCATAGAATCCGAGTCATCGACGCCGCCGCCGAGCTTGCCGCGGTAGAGGGACAGGTCGGGAGGGTCCTGAAAGAGCTCTGTGCCAGCACGGCCTGAGGGGTGATCTTCGGTCTTTCTCGAGATAAGATCTGTAACTTATTGATCTAATGACGCCTACTTGGATCAACACCGAAATGCAAACGCTCGCCGCGGCCCACCAGGCCGGGCGGTTGCCGCACGCGCTGTTGCTGCATGAGGCGCCCGGGGCGGGGGGTGACTGGCTCGCGAAGTGGATCGCCCGTCTGGTGCTGTGCCAGGGCGCTGGAGCGCCCTGTGGCGCCTGTCCAGGGTGCCATCGCGTCACCACGGCCCAGCATCCCGATCTGCAGGTTCTGCAGCCGATCGAGGACTCCCGGCAGATCCGCATCGAGCAGGTGAGGGAGTTGTCCGAGGAGCTTGGCCTCACCGCCCACCAGGGCACCTACAAGGTCGCCATCATCAGCCCGGCCGACAGCCTCAACCGCTTCGCGGCGAACGCGCTGCTCAAGACCCTCGAGGAGCCGCCGCCACGAACGCTTCTCATGCTCGTGGTTACCCAGCCATCCCGGTTACCCGCGACGATTCTCAGCCGCTGCCAGCGCATACGCATACGGGCTCCGGCGCGCCAGGAAGCCATATCCTGGCTCGAGTCGACGCGGGGAAGCGGGGACTGGAACGCGGTGCTGGATACGCTCGGAGACGCTCCTATGCTGGCTGTGGAGGTCGACCCAAAGGCCGTAGTGCAGGTCGGGGTGGAGGTACGCCGGACGCTGGAGGAAACGGCCGCCGGCGGCGGTGATCCAGTGGGGACCGCGGACCGGTGGGCACGCACGGATCTGCCCCTGCGCCTGCAGTGCATTGAGAATTGGCTCACGGAACGGATCCGTGCACACTCCGGAAGTGATGGCTTTTTGACAAAAGTGGGCGCTGCCCCCTTCCTGCCGCACCCCCAGGCGGTCTTGAATATGGGTGAGCTCTTCGAGCTGGTGGACGGGGTGCGCGAGCTCAAGTCCGCGCTCGATACGCCGATCAATCGTGGATTGGCGCTCGAGGCCATTTTGAGGCGTTTTGTACCGGGGCGCGTAGCGCGGGGACGAGGTTGAGAACGTGAGAGCGGGCGGGAACAAGCCGGGTCTGTTGACCCTGACGATCAAGGATAAGAGCGCCCTGTACCTTGCCTACATGCCGTTCGTGAAGAACGGCGGCCTGTTCATCCCGACCAACAGCAACTACCGGCTGGGCGATGAGGTGTTCATGCTGCTCAACCTCATGGGCGAGGATGAGAAGCTGCCGGTCGCCGGCCGCGTCATCTGGGTGACTCCGAAGGGCGCCCAGGGAAAGCGCACCGCCGGTATCGGCGTGCAGTTCAGCGAGCAGGACCGCGGACAGACCCAGAAGAAGATCGAGACCTATCTCGCCGGCGCTCTGTCCGGCGATAAAGCCACGCATACGATGTAGGTACCGGACTTGACTTATTGGACATTCTGTTGCGTGCCGAATGTCCAATAAGTCAAGTCCGGTACCTACGCCGAGCGGCGCAACGCCGCGCCGCTGTTGGTGAGTCCCCCGGTCAGCACGTACGCATCGAACCCGCGCTCGACGAGGATGTAGGCGGCCGCTGAGCTGCGTCGCCCGGTGTCGCAGTACACGACATACGGGATGTTGCGGTCGAGGGCGGAGAGCTTCAGTCGGATGAAGTACAGCGGGATGTTGAGCGAGCCGTCGATCGAGAGATTCTGATGCTCGCTCGGCAGCCGCACATCGAGCCAGCGGCCGCCCTTGTCGATGAGCTCGCGCGCCTGGTCGTTGCTCACCCATTGCAGCAGCGGCTCGTTCATGAGCTCGCGAAAATCCTGCTTCTTCAGGCGCATGAGCACCCCGTCGGCGGTCATCGTGACCGTCGCATTGCGCTTGGCTTCGGCGATCAGCGCTTCCTCGCCGAAAGTATCGCCCACCCCGAGCTCGGCGAGCTTGATGCCGTCGCGGTTGAGCGGCGTCTCGCGCGTGACGACGCACTTGCCGCTCACGATGACGTAGAAGTAATCGCCCTCGTCACCCTGTTTGATGATCACCTCGCCGGTCTTGCAGGGCAGCCGCTCCAGGCGCATGAAGATCGCCTGGATGTTGGCGGGCGGGATGCGATGGAACGCCTTCGTCTGCAGCAGCGTCGTCATCCAGTCGTCGCCGCCGGCGCTCTCGAGTTGGGACTGCAGCTCGGAGACCTCGTAGGTCCCCGTCTGATCCCAGGTGATCATGACGTCGAGCAGCTCGCTGTCGATAGAGAGGTAGTTGATGTCCTCGGTGGCGCGCGCGGTCACGCGCCGCGGAATCTCGGAATACAGCGGCGTGCGCGCCTCGCGAGTGCCGCCGCGGATCATCGCCACCGTGCGGCCGGCCTCGCTGACCTCGAGCATGCCGCTGACGAGCCAGATCGTGCGCCGGTCGGTGTCGCCCTCCTTGAAGAGCGCGCGTCCGGCCGACAGCTTACGAACGGTGACTTTCTTCGCGAGCGCGGCAAGGTTGTCGCGCTTCAACCCATCGAGAGGCGCAAGTGTCTTCAGCAGTTGAACGCTGGCTTCGCGTTCTTCAACCATTTCCGCGGGCCTGATTCAATGGGACCTGAAGTACGCTGCTGTTGCAGTTTATGTTTCATGGTAGCACAGGCCTTTGGTCGCGCGCCGAAATGCCGTTCACGTTTCGTTCATGTTTCACACTTCGCCCGTGTTTTTTGCACCCGTTGTGACCAGGGGCCAGCCTGAATCCGGCTGAAAACGGGGGCCGTGGCGGGTTGCGAGCTCCTCCAGGCGTGTAACGACCGAGGCGACGCCCCGGCTGCGTGCGTAGGCGAGGGGACCGCCGCGAAAGGGCGCGAAGCCCGTACCGAAAATCACCGCCGCGTCGATCAGCTCGGGATCGTCAACAACGTGCTCGCGCAAACAGGCGGCGCATTCGTTCACGAGCACCAGAATGAGCCTGTCGATGAGATCGGCTGGGGGCGCCGCCCCGGCGGCCGGCGGCTTTTGCGGCTTGCCGTCCTTCCAGAGGTAGAAGCCTGCGCCGCTCTTGCGGCCGAGCTTTTTGGCGCCGATGAGCTCACGCAGCCGCGTCAGGTCCGGCGCCGGACGCCCCAGTTCCCGGGCGACGATCTCCCCGACGTGCGCCGCAACATCGAGTCCGACGACGTCGGCAAGCTCGATGGGTCCCATCGGCATGCCGAAATCCACGGCCGCCTTGTCGATGACCGCGAGCGGCACCCCCTCCTGTGCCGCGAACATCGCCTCGTGCAGGTACGGCATGAGGACGCGGTTCACGATAAATCCCGGCGCACTGCGGCAGGGCACGGGAAGCTTGTCGAGCCGGCGGGCGAAAGCGGTCGCCGCCTGCGCGGCGGCGGGGTCGGTGCTCGCGGCGTGCACGATCTCGATGAGCTGCATCTGCGCGACGGGGTTGAAGAAGTGCAGTCCGACGAGACGCTCCGGCCGGGCCAGTTTCGCGGCGAGCGGCTCCAACATGAGACTCGAGGTGTTGGTTGCGAGCACTGCCGTCGGTTTCATGCGGGGCTCGAGCCGCGCGTAAAGGTCCTGTTTGGCCTCGAGCTTCTCGAAGATCGCTTCGATCACGAGGTCCGCATCCGGCACGCCCGTTCCCTCGACGTCGGCGCGCAGGCGCGCCCCCGCCGCGGCCGCCTTGGCCGGGTCGCGCAGGCGTTTATCGAAGAGTTCCCGGGCCCGTTGCAGCGCCGGCTCTATGAGCTGCAGGCTCTGGTCCTGCAAGGTGACCGTGAAGCCCCGCAACGCCGACCATGCAGCAATGTCTCCACCCATCACTCCGGCACCCACCACGTGCACCTGTTTGATCTCGGCCGCGCTCTTGCCGCCCAGGCCTTTCAGGCGATCCTGCAGCAGGAACACGCGCACCAGGTTGCGCGAGGTCTCCGTTGTGAAGAGGTGCGCGATCGAGCGCGCTTCGCCTTCGAAGGCTTCCGCCCCGCGTGCCCCGAACCGCGACCACAGATCGATGATGGCGTAGGGAGCAGGGTAGTGCTCGCGGCGCGCTTTCGCGGCAACTTGCGCAACGAGAGCGCGGCGTATGAAAGGTCGAACGACAGCGGTGCTGAGAATCCGCGCGCCCAGGGGCGCGCGCCGCGGCGGCGGGCGCCGCAGAATGAAATCGCGAGCGGCGGCTTGCAATTGCTCCGGGTCCGGGACGAGCTTGTCGACGAGACCGGTCCGCAGCGCCTTGTCGGCGCGCATGGGTTTACCCGTCAGCATCATCTCCATCGCGGGCCGCACGCCCGCGATACGCACGCTGCGTACCGTGCCGCCGAATCCCGGATGAATTCCCAACAGCACCTCCGGCAGGCCGAGCGACAGGCGCTCATCGCCGACGGCAACCCGATAGCGGCACGCCAACGCGAGCTCGAGACCGCCGCCGAGGGCGAACCCGTGGATCGCGGCGACCGTCGGGCAAGGCAGCGCCTCGAGCCGGTCGAGTACCTGTTGTCCGGCATTGATGAGCCGGTAACCGCTCTCGGCATCGGTGATGCCGGTGAATTCCTTGATATCCGCGCCCGCGATGAAGCCGCTCTTTTTCGCGGACAGCACGACGACACCGCGCGGTGGGCTCTGTCGTAACGGACGCAACAGCGTGTCGAGCTCGACGAGCACCTCGCTCGACAGGACGTTCGCCGAGGTGCCGGGCTTGTCGAGCGTCAGCCAGACGATGCGGTCACTGTCGGTCGAGGATTTCCACGCTGCGCCGGTGTCGTTATTCATTGAGAATATCGGGTCATTGGGAATTCACGCCATGGGGCGGTCACGCAACGGTCGCGGCGGACCCCCGCGCTTCGCTCGCGGCGCGAACGTGGAAATCGCACACGAGCGGCCGATGGTCCGAGAACCGTACGTCCGGGATGCGGAAATCGGTCACCTCGATACCCTCGCTCACCAGGATGAAGTCGAGCTCGGCCCGCGGCACGCGCGCCGGGAAGGAGGGCAGGCCGGCGGAATTGGCGCTGCGCAACCCGGCGGCGCGCATGAACAGATAGATCTCGTGCGCGCCCCAGAAGGTGTTGAAG
>CAZDTG010000023.1:0-39082 GCA_964508005.1 uncultured Steroidobacteraceae bacterium | reverse complement strand
GCAGCGTCACTGGAAAGGCGTGTCGATCCAACACATAGTCTGAAGGGGCCCCTACGCCGTTTCGGCCAGACAGCGACCTGATTATGAGCCATTACGATGCGACGGAGGTGCCACTGCACTCAGGCGCCGTGGCACGGAGAGGCATCGTGGAGCGGAACATAGGGGAGCATACAGTACTTGGTGCGTCTCTCTACTGGATGAATGCGTCATCCGACCTTCGACAACAGCCCTGGTTTTAGTTGATTGCCAGGTGCTCGATCGCAAATAATCGCCTGTCGAAAGGGCGATAAGGCGATATAGCGAGGAGGGGCACTCATGGCAAAGGATTCGGGAATCGAATGGACTCATCACACATTTAATCCCTGGTGGGGTTGCGTGAAGCTATCCCCGGCTTGTGCCCATTGCTATGCGGAAACATGGGCGCGCCGTGTGGGAATGGACCTGTGGGGCGGCAACGCTCCGCGACGTTTTTTTACTGAAAAGCACTGGCGTGAGCCTGTTCGCTGGAACGCGGAGGCCAGACGGCTCGGTGTTCGCGCCCGAGTCTTCTGCGCATCAATGGCCGATGTTTTCGAACCTCGGACTGATCTGGACGCTTGGCGGGCAAGGCTTTGGGCCCTGATCGAGGGCACGCCGCACCTGGACTGGCTCTTATTGACCAAGCGACCCGGGCACATCAAGTACGTCTATCCTTGGGCGAAGCAGCCGCGCGTCAACGTATGGCTCGGAACGACCGCTGAGAATCAGCGCTGGGCAGATCGGCGGATTGAACGCTTGCTCACGGTCGACGCGCACGTCCGATTCCTTTCCTGCGAGCCATTGCTGTCCTCGATTGACCTGACGCTTTGGCTCAAGAAAGGGCAGATAGGTTGGGTGATCGCGGGCGGCGAGAGCGGCCGCGCGGCCCGCCCGACACACCCCAATTGGATACGGTCACTCCGGGACCAGTGCGCGGCCTACTCTGTTCCCTTCCACTTCAAGCAGTGGGGACACTGGAGTCCGGAAGCTCAAGGCGAGCCTGCGAAGAAAATCATAGGACTTCACGATGAAGCGGGCATGCTCGAACGCCTCTCGTGGCGACCGAAGAAGGTAGGCGGTCGCACACTTGACGGCCAAACCTACGACGGCTATCCCAGCGCCTGAAAGCCGTCATGTCAGGGAGACAAGCAAGAGAAGCGGTTACGCAAAAGCCCTGTTGGGCTGCCGAACGGGAATCGTTGTGACTCGCTCTCCTTACGATTGGGAGCCGGACGCTCCACCCCCCGTCATCCAACAGCACAGCGTCGCGAAGCACGATATCCTTCGAGCCTATGTCTCCGCCTACATTCGAACCCTGGTCTCGAACCCGAACCGTGACGAATTCCGCCTCGTGCTAATCGACGGCTTCGCTGGCGGCGGTCTGTACCGCCATGCCACGACGGGCGTCCAGGTATTCGGTTCGCCTTTTATCATGCTCGATGCCGCGAGAGAAGCAGAAGCAGTCATTAACACCAATCGCCGCAAGCAGGTGAAGCTCGACATTGACTACTACTTCATCGAGAAGAGCCGGTGTGCAGCGACGTATTTGCGGCAGGCCCTAACACAGTTCGGCCATGGACACCGCATCGAGAAGGACATCTTTCTCCTGAATTCCGACTTCGAAAGTGCTGCCGACCGGCTGATTGAGCAAGTGCGCCGCAAGATGCCAAAAGCCCCGCGTGCGATCTTCCTGCTCGATCAATACGGCTACTCCGAAGTACCTACCGAAAGAATTGCAAAAATCATTCAATCACTTGCCGGTAGCGAGGTCATACTCACCTTTGCGGTTGATGCGCTTCTCACCTACTTCTCAGAGCACTCAAAGGTCACTAAGGGACTGCTGCGCAAAATTGGCATTCCGGAAGTGCTGCGTGGCCGATCTTTCGATGATATCAAGAAATCCGACGAACACTGGCGGCTGTTCGTTCAGGCTTGCCTGTACCAGGAGCTCGTCGAAAGATGCCACGCCAAGTACTACACTCTATTCTTCATACGCTCGGTGCAGGGGCACGGTGACTATTGGCTCATTCACTTTTCGCAGAGAGCTCGCGCGCGAGATGTAATGACGCGCATACATTGGGAACATAACAATCACTTCATTCATTATGGCGGCCCCGGCCTCGACATGTTCAACGTACTTGGGTACGTATCGAAGAACGACGACCGACTGACTGGCCATCAGCCATCGCTCTTTCAGTTCGACGCAGACGCGAAGCAATTGAGCACAAACCAGCTGGTGTCTCAGATTGCCAGTCGCATCTACGATGACTCGGACGGGGTCGTCTTCGCCGAACTCTTCGCCACGACATGCAACCTCTCGCCCGCCTCGGCGGACATCTACAAAGATGCGATCGACATCCTGCGGTTGCACAAGGATGTCGAAGTTATTAGCGCAACGACCGGCAAGCGCACCCGAGCAAGGGTTCAAGATGGCGACCGGATAGTCGCTCCCTACCAACGAAACCTTTTCGTTACTAAATAGAAGCGAACACCGGCTCTCAGCGGAAGCTGGACACCAGCAGAAAGCAGCAGGAGCGGGACGAGCGCGTAGGGAATCGACCGCGCAAAGCTGGCGAGACTCTCGCGAATCCGAGCAACCCGCCTACCCGCCTGCGGTGAACTCGATCGCGGAGCCGATGGGCCGATGGGCCCGCCAGGCAGTCCGATCAATGCGCCGACCACAGCGCCGATCGGGGCGCGAAACGTAACCCGGCTCGTCCACTTCCGCTCAGAGACCGTGCCATCGGCATGCCTGACGATGACAGCCAGGCCACGGACCCCAGCGTCGGCGGGGTCGTCCGAATCCTCGAGCGCGCGCGCCGCTTCGTAAGCCCTGGCTTCGTCGGGGAAGATGACGATGAGTAGTTGACTCACAAGTTGGCCCTCTGCCTCCGGGCTTGCGTTGCCGGGGACGCGATCAGCCCCGCGGCCGCACCCGCGCGACGAACGCACCGCTCGCCAGAAATTCCCGGTATTGTGTAGTCTCAGCATAGACAATGACCGACTACCGGGATGCCAGTGATGTCCGCTGTCCAAAGTCCTGACTCACCCCGCACTGTCCGCATGCACGAGCGGGACAATGTTGCGATTGTGGTAAACGACGCCGGCCTGCCGCCCGGAACGGTACTCTCCAGCGGACTGGCCTTGCGCGATCACGTGCCGCAAGGCCATAAGGTCGCTTTGGTAGATATTGCGGCGGAGTCGCCGGTCGTGCGTTATGGCGTCCCGATCGGCTATGCACTGCAGAACATTCCAGCCGGCAGCTGGGTACACGAGCGCCTGCTCAAGATGCCCGCGGCGCGCTCATTGCAGAATCTGCCCGTGGCCACTGCCATCGGCGCGCCCCTGCCGCCGCTCGAAGGTTACACCTTCCAGGGCTATCGCAATCCGGACGGGTCGGTAGGCACGCGCAACATCCTGGCCATAACCACAACGGTTCAATGTGTCGCCGGCGTGGTGGAGCACGCGGTGCGACGGATCAAGTCCGAGCTGCTGCCGCACTATCCGAACGTGGACGATGTCGTGGGGCTCGAACATAGTTATGGATGCGGCGTGGCCATCGACGCCCCCGGCGCGGACATTCCGATCCGTACCTTGCGCAACATAAGCCTGAATCCGAATTTTGGCGGTGAGCTGCTGGTGGTGAGCCTGGGCTGCGAAAAATTGCAGCCCGAGCGACTGCTGCCATTGGGCTCCATTCCTGTGGTGGAAGAGAGGCGATCCGATACCGCGGCTGCGACCCTGGATGTCGTCCGTCTGCAGGATCCAATGCATATCGGCTTCGCCTCGATGATCGGCTCGATAATGCAGTCGGCGCGCCGCCACCTCGAGCGCCTGAATGCGCGGGTGCGTGAGACCGTACCCGCGAGCGAGCTGGTGGTCGGCACGCAGTGCGGCGGCAGCGACGCGTTCTCCGGCGTCACCGCCAATCCGGCCGTCGGCTTCTGCACGGACCTGCTGGTGCGCGCCGGGGCGACCGTGATGTTTTCGGAAGTGACGGAGGTGAGAGACGGAATCGACCAGCTCACCGCTCGCGCCGCGACACCGCGGGTTGCCGAGTCGATGATCCGCGAGATGGCCTGGTACGACGCCTATCTCGCGCACGGCAAGGCAGACCGCAGCGCCAACACGACGCCCGGCAACAAGCGGGGCGGCTTGTCCAACATCGTGGAAAAGGCGATGGGGTCGATCGTCAAGTCCGGCTCCGCCCCCATTGCCGGCGTGCTTGCGCCCGGTGAGAAGCTCGAGCAGCGGGGTCTGATCTTTGCGGCTACACCGGCTAGCGATTTCATCTGCGGTACGCTGCAAATGGCGGCCGGCATGAACCTGCACGTATTTACCACCGGTCGCGGCACGCCGTATGGGCTTGCCGCGGTTCCGGTGATCAAGGTTGCCACGCGCAGCGAGCTGGCACGGCGGTGGCACGATCTGATGGACGTCAACGCCGGTACCATAGCGGACGGCACGGCATCGATCGCCGCGGTCGGTTGGGAGTTGTTCCGTTTGATGCTGGACGTTGCCAGCGGCACCCGCACCTGCGCGGAGCGCTGGGACCTGCATAACCCCCTGGTGCTGTTCAATCCCGCGCCCGTGACCTGACCCGCGCCGGCACGGGGCGGTAGTAGTCCAGGCACTTGTCCAACATGCTCTTGAGCGCCGGGTTGTCGTTATCACGTCGCCACGCCATGAAGAGTTCCGCGGGCCGCACGCCGCGGGTCCTGCGTATCTGGCGAAAGACGAGACCTTCGAAGCGCAGGCTGGTGGCCGCCTCGGGAACCAGGGCGACCCCCAGTCCCGCCCGCACCAGCGCCAGGATCGTATGAATCTGGCTGGTGTACTGGGTGTAGGCAGGGTGAACCCCGGCATGCAGGAACGTGCTGGCGACCAGATCGTGGAAATAGCGCGCTTCCAGCGGCGAATACATCACGAACGGCGCATGGTCGAAGTCCGCGAGCGTGGGCAGCCGGCCGCGAGCCAGTGGATGATTGTCGGGTAACGCTGCCACGAGGGGCTCTTGAGCGACGCACAGGGAGTCGAAATCCTCGTTTGCAAACTGAGGACGCATCAGCGCCACGTCCAATCGTCCAGAAGCCAGGGCCTCGGTCTGTTCCGCCGTCACCATCTCCCTGAGCGCCAGATCAACACCCGGCAGGCGCTTGCGGCAGATGGCGATGAGCCCCGGCAGAAACCGGTATCCCGAGGATGCCGTAAAGCCGATAGTGACGGTCCCCGCGGCGCCGTGAGCCACGCGCCGGGCGCTCAAGGCAGCATTTTCCGCCAACGCGACAATGGCCCGGGCTTCCGCGAGAAAGGCGCGTCCGGCGTGCGTCATGTGTACGCTGCGGCTGCTGCGCTCGAGAAGTTGCGCACTGAGCCGGCGTTCGAGCAGTTGAATCTGGCGGCTGAGAGGTGGTTGGGTCATGTGCAGCCGTGCGGCGGCGCGGCCGAAGTGCAACTCCTCGGCGACCACCACGAAGCAGCGCAGTTGATGAAGCTCGAACATCGATTCAAGTCCTGTATTGATCCATGCCGAATTTGGCTTGGACCAGCATCGTTTCAACTTCTACACTTTCCCGCAAGTGGGCAGCGGGCGCTCGCCGCGCAAGCCCATCGAGCGGCTGACCATTTTTTTGGGGGGGGTATGCATTCATTTACAAGAAGAATCCGGCGTGCCGGACGGTTACCGGCCGCGCTGGGCCTCGCGGCGGCGCTGGGGAGCTCGCCACTATTCGCGCAACAGCCTCCGGCAGGGGACCCCGAATCCCCCAGCTCCGAGCTCGAGGAGGTCACGGTGACCGCTCAGCGACGGACGGAAAATCTGATGACCACGCCCATTGCGGCCTCCGCCTTGAGCGAGAACGATCTGCAGAAGAAGGGCGTGGCGTCGGTTCTCGAGCTGCAGTACGCGACCCCGTCGCTCTCGGTGCAGGAAGTCGGTCACACCTCGAGCTTCAACATCCGCGGCATCGGCCAGCAGAGCACCGATCTCAACGCGGTACCCGGCGTGCCGCTGTACATCGACGGGATGCTGAATCCCACCATCCTGACCAGCAATGCCTATTTCGACACCGCCAGCGTGGAGGTCCTGCGGGGCCCGCAGGGCACCTTCGCCGGTGCGAGCTCCACGGGCGGCGCAATCTTCCTGAACTCGAGAAATCCTGATTTCTCCGGCCTGCACGGCAGGTTCGAGGCCCGCATCGGCAATTATCGCGACATGGGTTTCGACGGCGCGGTCAACCTGCCGGTGAGCGACACCCTGGCCGGCCGCATTGCCGTCGACGTCGAGCGCCGCGACAGTTTCTTCGTGAACCAGGGAGCGCAGCCCGGTCCCACGAAAACGGCCTACAACAGTCCCGGCTCGCTGGATGAGAAGCAGATTCGCGGCAGCCTGCTGTGGATGCCGGTCGACGATGTGAGCGTCCTGTGGAAAACCTTGTACAGCACGACGAGCACGGGCGGCTATCCCTACATTCCGCTGCCATCGCCAGTGCTCGCGCCCTACGTTTCCCAGGCGTACCCGGATCCGAGCCGGGTGCTGCACCTGGATACTGTGGAAATGAGCGACGAGACCGCGGTGCGCTCCACGCTCGAGGTGAAATGGACGATTGCCGACGCCGTCACCTTGCGCTCATTGTCGGGCTATGGCTCCTACCGCTCGGTCCAGGTCCACGACATCGATGCGACTGTGCTCGACCTGCCGCAGTTGGGCGCTCCGCACGTCGAGGAGCAGGCCGATACCCCGGAAACGACCATCTCGCAGGAATTGAACCTGCTGTCGCCGGAAAAAGGTCCCCTGCAATGGATACTCGGCGCGTTCTACTTTCACGACGATATCGGCCAGGTGAGCCACGCCATTCAGACCGGCAGCGGCGACAACTACAACAACGTAGCCATCAGAAAGCGCTCCGAGGCAGTCTTCGGCCAGATCTCCTATGAGCTCACATCCAGGCTGCAACTGCAGGTGGGCGGACGCTACACCAAGGATATTGCCCGAACCAGCGGCTACAACGTAACTGTAGGCAGCGCCCCGTCCCCCCGCACCGGCTCGTACGACGGTCACAACGTGACGGGTAAAGTTGCACTCAACTACAGGTTGAACGACGACAACTTCCTGTACGTCTTTGCCGCCAAGGGAGCCAACGCCGGCGGTACCGCCAATGGGGTGCCATTCTCCCCGGCGATCGTCAAAGACTACGAAGCGGGCTGGAAGTCGTCCTTTCTGGGCGGGCACGCGCGCGCGCAATTGGGACTGTTTCACAATGACCTGGACAACTTCCAGGCCGATGCGCTGACGCCCGTCAACGGAACCATAACGCCGACCAATATTCCGAAAGCCAGGATCGACGGCGTCGAGTTGCAGTTCCAGGCCAAAGCGGGGGGCCTGGCGTTCGATTTCTCGGGCAACTACATCCGCTCCAAAATGGGAGCCTTCACCGTCCTGAACCTGCACGATCCGGCCTGGGCCGGCGGCTTCGTGCCGTTGCCCCAATGCCCGCCGGGCTCACCGTCGATCCCCAACGTCTGCTGGAACTTCGGAGCATCTGCAATCTCTCTGGCGAACGTGCCGCTCCCGTACCTGCCGACAGTCACCTACAGCGTGGGTCTCGAGTACGCGTTCGCTATGCCCGAGAACAGCACGCTGACACCGCGGATCAACTTTTCGCACCAGGGCGATCAGTGGGCCGGTCCGACCGAGGTGTATCCGGTGGACTTCCTGGCTGCCCACGATCTGATCGGCGCGCAGCTGGCATACGAGCGCGGCGCTTACCAGGTGGTGGCCTACGGCAGCAATCTCGCCAACAAGACATACGTCAGCGGCCAGTCTCCGCCGGCTTACTTCCTCGGTGCACCCCGGCAGTACGGGGTGCGTCTCGTAGTCAAATTCTAGGGGTCGCTGATGCCTCATCTGCGCTTTCAATCTCTTCGTGCATTGGCCCTGGGCCTGACGTTCGGCGTCGCTGCGAGCGTGCAGGCGGCACCCGCGGTGTCCGTCGCGCCGCTTTCCCTGACGCATCGGTTCGAGCTGCCCGAGTCCATCCAGGGTCATTTCGATCACTTCGCCGTCGATGCCTCCGGCAAGCGCCTGTTCGGCACGGCAGTCGAGCATCAGTCGGTCGTGGTGTTCGACTTGGGGCAAGGCAAGGTGCTCGCCGAAATCCGCGGCATCGACGAGCCGCGCGCGGTGCTGTACCGCCCCGACACCGGGCGGCTGTTTGTTTCCGACGGCGGCGGGGCTCTGCGCGTCTTCGATTCAAAGACCTACGCGGCGCTCGGTACTCTGAGGATTGCCGTCGATGCCGATCCCATCGCCTACGATCCGCAGACCCGGCGGCTGTTCGTCGTCAACGGCGGTGAGAAGGCCAAACACAGCTATTCGAACATCACGGTGTTCGACACGAACAGCAGCAAACAGGTGGGTGATATCCGGATCGAGGGGATCGAGCTCGAAGGCATGACGGTCGAGAGCGGCGGCCCGCGGCTGTTCGTGAACAATCGCGACAGGAACGAGATCGACATCGTCGATCGGCACACCCTGACCCGGCTCGCCGTCTGGCCGCTGACCCGAATCAAGCGCAATACGGTCGCAGTGCTCGATGAGAGCACGCATCGCCTGTTCGTTGCCGGCCACGAGGGCCAGTTGCTGGTGGCTGACAGCGCCAGCGGCGCTGAGCTGCAAGTTCTGCCCATCGGCATGGGCGCCGACGATATCGCCTTTGACGCGCGGACGCGCCGCATTTACGTAGCGGGTGGGGGCGCGAACGGCTCGATTGACGTTTATGAGGAAGTCGACGCCGATCATTACCGCTCTGTCGGGACAGTCACGACGGAGCCTGGAGCGGCGACCGCGCGCCTGGTTCCGGAATTGGGCCAATATGTGGTCATGGCGCCGGCACGGCCCCACGTTCGGGCACAGGTTCTGGTGTTCGAGGCCGCCGCCGTCCGCTAGGGGAGCGATCGGCTATCCCGGAGGCACTCAAAAAGTGAGCGGAAATCTGGACAGGCGGCAGTTCTTTCAATGGTCGGGTGCCGCAGCGGTGACCGTGGGCTCCGGCGAGGTTGCATTGGGAGCGCCGCCGGCCGCACTACCGCTGCGCGGACCGGGCTTGAAGCTGGGGTGCCAGAGTGGCCCTTCCTCAGACCAGCACTTCGCCTTCTTCGCGCGCTACGGCGTGCGGAATATCTGCGCCGCGCCGTCGATCTCCGATCCGGAGCGCCTCTATCCGACCGTGGCAGAGCTCGGCGCTCTGCAGGAAATGGCCGCGCGCCACGGCTTGAGCGTCGATATGACCGACAGCGTGCTGCTCAATTCCACGCTCATCGACGTGGAAAAGCATCCGGCGATCATGCTGGCACAGAGCCCGCAGCGCGATCGCGACATCGAAGCGTTTCAGACACTGATCAGGAACTGCGCACAGGCGGGCATTGCGGCTGTCAAATACAACATGAGCATTCTCGGCGTACTGAGAAACACCCGCGCGCCGGGACGGGGCGACGCCGAGTACCTCGGCTGGAACGCGAGCCTCGTGCCTGCCGATTTGCCGCCGACGCGCGCGGGTGTGGTGAGCGCGGACGCCTTCTGGGAGCGCATCACATACTTTCTCGAGCGGGTGGTGCCGGTTGCGAACGAATACAAGGTCCGCATCGCCTGCCACCCGCACGACCCCGGCGTTGCGCCCGCGGGCTATCGCGGAGTCAACCGCGTATTGGGGACGGTGGACGGATTGAAGCGGTTTGTCTCGATTCACGAAAGCCCGTACCACGGACTCAACTTCTGCCAGGGCACCGTGTGCGAGGATCTGGCACGTCCGGCGCAAGAGATCTTCGAGGTCATCCGCTACTTCGGTGAGCGAAAGAAGATCTTCAATGTGCACCTCAGGAACATCAAGGGAGGACGCGATCGGTTCACGGAGGCGTTTCCGGACGATGGTGATGTCGACATGCTGCGTTCGGTACGCGCATACCGGGAAGTGGGTTACGAGGGAATGTTGATGCCCGACCATGTGCCGCTGGTTGCGGGGTCCGGATCTGAAGCGGCGTACGCCTACAACCTGGGCGGCAAGAGCGCCGCCGGCGATGGTCACCTCGAGTCGTTCGCCTTCGCCTATGGTTATCTGCGTGGCCTCATCCAAGCCGTGCAAGGAGCCGGCTGACACGCCGGGGATGCGTCGACATGAGAGACAATATGACACCAGAACAGATGGCGCTGGCGCTGGGCCGGGGATTGCTGTCCTTCCCCGTGACCAACTTCGGCAGGGACGGACGCCTCGATGCCACGGCATACCGCGACAATATCGCCTGGGCGCTGAGCCATGGTCCGGCAGGCCTGTTCGCGGCCGGCGGCACGGGCGAATTCTTTTCATTGACGCCAACCGAAGTCGCTACGATCGTGGAGGCCGCGGTCGCTGAGGTTGGCGGTCGATTGCCGCTCATTGCTCCATGCGGCTACGGTACGGCGATAGCTCAGGAGTTCGCACGCAGCGCCGAGCGCGCGGGAGCGGATGGCTTGTTGCTTCTACCGCCGTACCTGACCGAGTTTACGCGCGAGGGGCTCGCCGCGCATGTCGAGGCAGTCTGCAAGGTCACCCGCCTCGGCGTCATCTTTTACAGCCGTGCCAGTGCTTCGATCGACGACGTCACCCTGGCACGCCTGTGCGAGAGCTGCCCGAATCTGGTCGGGTTCAAGGACGGTGTGGGTGATATCGAGATGATGACGCGCATTTTCGCGCGCCTGGGGTCCCGCTTGACCTATCTCGGTGGTCTGCCCACCGCCGAGACGTTCGCGCTCCCATACCTGGAAATGGGTGTCAACACGTACTCCTCTGCGATTTACAATTTTCTGCCGAAGTTTGCGCTCGAATTCTACGCCGCGGTCCAGCGGCGTGACCACACGGCAGTGTATGCCGCGTTGCGTGACTTCGTACTGCCCTACATCGAGATCCGCAACCGCAAGAAAGGCTATGCGGTATCCATTGTGAAGGCCGGTATGAGACTGGTCGGGCGGGATTGCGGCCCGGTGCGCGCCCCCCTGACCGATCTGACGCCGGCGGAAATGGACATGTTGGCGGTGCTCGTGGCCGGCCGCCAATGAGCGAGTCCGGACAACCCGCCGGCGCAACTGCGACCTTGAGCGGCGCGATGTTGATTGGGGCTGCCGCGGTGCACGGCGATACCGGCGAATGGCGCGCCCAGAATCCTGGCACGGGCGAATGGCTGCTCCCCATCTACCGAGGCGGCAGCTCTGCGGTCCTCGGGCGCGCCTGCGAGCTGGCAGCAAGCGCGTTCGACAGCTACCGCGAGATCACCTTGCCGCTGCGCGCCGCGTTCCTCGACAGGATTGCAACAAACATTGTCGAGTGTGGCGACGAGCTGATTCAGCGTGCCCTGCTCGAAACCGGGTTGCCGCGGCCGCGCCTCGAGGGCGAGCGGGCCAGGACAGTAGGACAGCTGCGTCTGTTTGCCGAAGTCGTTCGCGAAGGCAGCTTCATCGAGGCGCGTATCGATCCGGCCCTGCCCGACCGGAAGCCGCTGCCGCGCTCCGATCTGCGGCAACGCCACGTTGGCGTTGGCCCTGTTGCGGTCTTTGGGGCGAGCAATTTTCCGCTTGCGTTCTCGGTGGCCGGCGGCGATACCGCTGCCGCCCTGGCGGCCGGCTGTCCCGTCGTCGTCAAAGCGCATAGCGCTCATCCCGGAACCTCCGAGCTGGTCGGACGGGCTGTGCAGCGCGCCGTTGCCGATTGCGGGTTGCCGGAAGGCGTATTCTCACTCCTGTTCGGCAGCGGCCTGGAACTGGGCGCGGCGCTCGTGGCCCATCCTGCCATCAGTGCCGTGGGATTTACCGGCTCCCGCTCCGGGGGCACGGCCTTGATGGCCATCGCGGCGCGGCGTCCCGAGCCCATTCCGGTCCATGCGGAGATGAGCAGCATCAATCCGGTGTACTTGTTGCCCGCTGCGCTGGACGCCCGTGCGGCGCGGATCGCCCAGGAGTTCGTGGCTTCCATGACCCTCGGAGCCGGACAATTCTGTACCAATCCGGGGCTGATCGTGGCGATTGCCGGGCCCGCGTTGGAGCAATTTGTGGCGGCGGCGAGCAGTACGCTGTCCGCGTCCAGCGCCGCGACGATGTTGACTGCCGGCATTCATGGCGCCTACTGCGCGGGCGTCGCAAGGCTCGCGCGTCATCCGAACGTGCAGACTCTGGCTCGAGGACAGAGCGGCCACGGAGCAAACCAGACTCCCGCGGCCTTGTTCGCCATCGATGCGCAGCCTTTTCTCGCGGACGCAAGCCTGCACGAGGAGGTGTTCGGTGCCGCTGCCCTGCTGGTTCGTTGCCGCGACTTCGCGGACCTCCATGATGTGGCCGGATCGCTGGCCGGCCAGTTGACCGCGACGCTCCACATGGACCAACAGGATTGGCCGCTGGCCGGACGGCTGCTTCCGGTGTTGGAGCGCAAGGCCGGCAGGATTGTCGTGAACGGATTTCCGACAGGTGTCGAAGTCTCGCATGCCATGGTCCACGGGGGGCCATTTCCTGCCACCTCCGACGGCCGCTGCACATCGGTGGGCAGCCTCGCAATCCGGCGCTTTCTGCGCCCGGTCTGCTATCAGGACATGCCTGCCGGCTTGTTGCCTGCGGCACTGGCGGATGCCAATCCGCTCGAGCTGTGGCGACGTTGGAATGGCGAATTGGGCAGGCACTGACTCGCTGCAATTGGCAACGGCGCCTGGCATGATCGCGCGAGGCGTCTCGTAAGGGGGTGGATGGACAAGAGCGCTCAAGCGGTGGGACAGGCCCGCGGCAGGGTCCGGTACTCGATTCTGGCCATGCTGTTCGTGGCCACGACCATCAACTATGCCGATCGGGCCACGCTGTCGATCACTGGTACGCAGGTGCAGGCGCAGTTCGGACTCAGTGCAGTGGCCATGGGGTACTTGTTCTCCGCATTCGGATGGGCGTACGTTGCCGCCCAGCTGCCGGGTGGCTGGCTGCTCGACCGGTACGGCTCGCGCAGGGTTTACGCGCTCAGCATATTGATGTGGTCGATCCTCGCGCTGACCCAGGGCGCCGTCGGCCTGCTCAGCGGCGCTGCGGTCGTGGCGGCGCTGTTTGTCCTGCGTCTCTTCGTGGGCATGGCCGAAGCTCCGGCGTTTCCCGGCAACAGCCGCATTGTTGCGGCCTGGTTTCCGACTGGCGAGCGCGGCACGGCGGCTGCCGTGTTCAATTCGGCGCAATACTTTGCGACCGTCGCTTTCGCGCCCTTGCTGGCGTGGATCACGCATTTTTTTGGCTGGCAATGCGTCTACTTCTTCATGGGGGCGACCGGGCTGGGGTTGTTCGTCGTGTGGCTGAACACCGTCTACAGCCCACGCGGGCATCCGCGCCTCACCGCGAGCGAGCTCGACTTTATCGCGGGCGCGGGCGCGCAGGTTGACATCGATGACAGCACGCGGCGCTCGGCCCCGCCCGTGCGGTGGGCGCAGGTGGCGCAATTGCTGCGCAGTCGCATGCTGGTTGGCGTCTACATCGCTCAATACTGCATCACCACGCTGACCTACTTCTTCCTGACCTGGTTTCCCATCTACCTGGTCAAGCAGCGCGGCATGTCCATACTGACGGCCGGATTCGTCGCCACCCTTCCGGCAATCTGCGGTTTCGTCGGCGGAGTCCTGGGCGGTGTTCTGTCCGATATGCTTCTGCGGCGGGGCCACTCACTCACCGTGGCTCGCAAGGCGCCCATCGTCGCCGGGATGCTGCTGTCGACGGTAATCATTGCGTGCAACTTCATTCGGGCTGACTGGCTCGTGGTGCTCTTCATGTCGCTGGCCTTCTTCGGCAAGGGTATCGGCGCGCTGGGTTGGGCGGTCGTGGCGGATACCTCGCCCAAGGAAATGGCGGGGCTCAGTGGGGCGCTGTTCAATACTTTTGGCAATGCCGCGGCCATTACCACTCCGATCGTCATCGGTTACATTGTCGCCGGCAGCGGCTCGTTCGCCGGCGCGCTGGTGTTCGTCGCCGCGAATGCCATCGCGGCGGTGGCCAGCTACCTGCTGATTGTCGGCACCATCGAGCGTTTGGATTTGAGCAATCTGGCTGCGGGCCGCCGCAGCCCCGTTCTGAAGGACCTGAAGTCATGAGCGAACTGCCTGCGCCGGCCGCCTTCGACACCCATCCAGCGGCGACCAGGGGTGCGGGCGCCCCGATCGTAGTCGCGATGCGGGTCATCCCCGTGGCGGGTCGAGACAGCATGCTGTTGAATCTGAGCGGTGCCCACGGCCCATTTTTCACACGTAACCTCGTGATCATCTCGGACAACGCGGGGCGCACAGGGGTTGGCGAGGTTCCCGGCGGCGAGCGCATACGTCAGACCCTGGAGGATGCAAAACCCCTGGTCGTCGGCCAAAGCATCGCGGCCCACGGCGCGATCCTGAAAGGCGTGCGCGATGCCTTCATGGATCGCGATCGCGGCGGCCGCGGCCTGCAAACCTTCGATCTGCGCGTCACGGTGCACGCGGCGACGGCGATCGAGGCCGCGCTGCTCGATCTGTTGGGGCAGTTCCTCAATGTCCCCGTGGCTGCCCTGCTCGGTGAAGGTCAGCAGCGGGATGCCGTGGCAATGCTCGGCTATTTATTTTATATAGCCGACCGCACGAAGACGGATCTACCTTATCGCAGCAACGCCGCGGCTACGGACGAGTGGACACGCATGCGCGATGAGCCGGCCTTGACCGCGGAAGCGGTGGTGCGGCTGGCCGATGCGGCGCATGCCCGCTACGGCTTCAGCGATTTCAAGCTCAAAGGCGGCGTGTTCGCCGGCGAGGCGGAGATCGAGGCCGTTACCGCACTGTCGGAACGCTTCCCGGCGGCCCGGATCACGTTGGATCCCAATGGCGCCTGGTCTCTGGAACAGGCTGTGGGGTTGTGTCGCGGCAAGGGGCGGATCCTGGCCTATGCGGAGGATCCCTGCGGCGCCGAGAATGGCTATTCGGGTCGCGAGATGCTGGCCGAGTTCCGGCGCGCCACGGGCCTGCGCACGGCCACCAACATGGTGGCGACCGATTGGCGCCAGCTGGGCCATGCCATTCAGCTGCAGTGCGTCGATATTCCCCTGGCCGACCCGCATTTCTGGACCCTGGGCGGATCGGTACGGGTCGCGCAACTGTGCCGCGACTGGGGTCTGACCTGGGGATCACACTCCAACAACCATTTCGACATCTCGCTGGCGATGTTTACCCAGGTGGCCGCGGCCGCGCCGGGCTCCATCACGGCCATCGATACGCACTGGATCTGGCAAGACGGCCAACGCTTGACACGCGAGCCCCTGAAGATCGAAGGCGGGCTCGTAAGGGTACCGGAGCGCCCAGGCCTGGGCGTCGAAATCGACCTCGAGAAAGTGGAAGAGGCGCACGACCTCTACCAGGCCGTGGGGCTTTCCGCACGTGATGACGCGGCGGCCATGCGCTACCTGATCCCAGGATGGATGTTCGATCCCAAGCGGCCGTGCATGGTCCGCTGATCCGGACTCACGGCTTGGGCGGGCAAGTGGTGCCGCCAAGCTCGACCTGCTGCAGGCTCGGCAGGTCCGTCGTGGGAAACGGCTGTTGTGTGTTGCCGGCGGCCGGTGCGGCAGGCGGTACGCAGTCGTAGCTCAGCAGAAACGCCATCACCGCGGCATATTGGTCAGCCGGCAGCGAGCCCGGAGCCGTGAGTGGCATCCTCTGCGTCACGACGCTACGCAGTTGCGCAGCATTCAGGTGGGAGTGGCCGAAGCTCGGCCCGGTGAGCGCCGGCGCCGACAGGCCCTGCAGATTGGCGCCGTGGCAGAGCGCGCATTCCTTCGCATAGATCTGGCTGCCTTGCGCCACCTGTTGCGCGGTGTATGGCGCGGAGCCCGTGGACTTGGACGGAGGCCCTTCGGATTCTCCGCCGCCACCGCCAGGCGTGCTGGCGAGCGCCACCTGGCCGGTCGCTGCGTTTACGATGGTGGGCGCGGAGCCCAGCCGGTAGGCAATCACCCGGCTTCCCTGGGAGGCCGGCAGGTTGGGAGTCTGTTGGTTCCCCGCCTCACCGACCACGACCGTCAGATACTCGTTGCCGTGGAGGCGGTAGGCGGAAATGGGAGCGACGATCGCCGAGCCGGTGAAATCCTTCCAATACTGGCGGCCCGAGGCTGCGTCGAACGCATAGATGTTGCCGCCGACATCGCTGGTGAAAGCCAGGCCGGTCGCGGTAATCAGTACGCCGCCTTCCGCGGGGTAGGGGAGGGGGTTGCGCCAGCGCACTTTCCCCGTACTGACATCGATGGACGTCAGCACTCCCGTCCCGTTCTGACGTTTCGGAAGCGGCCCGCCCGTATACGGTTGGCCGGGAATGTACTGCGGGACATCGGTCGAGATCTTCCAGACCGCGCATTCTTCCGTGCTCGGCACGAGGAACGAGTTGCTGTTGGGATCGTACGCGCCGCTGTTCCACTCGATCCCGCCGCCATGATTGGGGCATGCCTTGGTGCCGTCGCGGGTCGGTTGGGTACTCAGCCCGGTCTGGTCGTCGAGCGCCAGACGATGCACCACCTCCCCGGTCACGCGATCCAGGATCAGGAAATTTCCGGCCTTATCCCCGATCGCGACGAGCGCGCGCTTGTGCCCGTGCACGAGACCCTCGAACAGAACGGGAATCATGGCCGGGTCGTCGTCGTGCGAGTCGTTCTGCAGGATCTTGTAGTACCACTTGATCCTGGGCTGGGCGCCGCTGATGTCCAACGCCACCAGCGAGTCCGTATATAGATTCTCGCCCTCTCTGCCCTTCAGGACCAGGTCGGGGCCGGGATTGCCGGGCGCGACGAACAAGGTGTCATTGTGCTGGTCGATCGCCAAGCCACTCCACACGGCGCCGCCGCCGTGCTGCCAGGAATCCCCGGGCCAGGTGTCGTGCCCGGGCTGGCCGGGGCCGGGAATGGTCTGCCAATCCCACAGCCGCCTGCCGTCCTTGATGCTGAAGGCGCTGACGAGGCCGAGCGTTCCGTCATCGCCGCCGCCCGTACCGAGGATGATCTCGTCCTTGTAGATGTAGGCAGCCATCGAATAGAAGCTGTTGCTGGTATCCCGGCACCCCAGCACGTTCCACAGGATCTTGCCCGTGGCCGCATCGAGCGCAATCACGCGGCAGTCCTGGGTTGCTATGAATACTTTGCCGTCGGCCAGGCCCACGCCGCGGTTCACTGCATACAGGAGAACGTATTTCGGGTTGTAGGGCGACTGCCAGCGCAGCTTGCCATTGCTCGCATCCAGTGCGAGAACGCCGTCGTGCGGCGTTGAGAGATAGAGCGTACCGTGCCAGACGATCGGCGCGGCCTCCTGTTCTCCGTCATCCGCAATGGCGGTCTTCCAGGCCATGCGCAAGCTGCCGACATTGGTCTTGTCGATCTGCGTCAGTGCCGTGTAGCGATTTCCAGCGTAGGTCTTGGCAGGCAGCACCCAATTGTTGTCGTCTTCCACGGCTTGCAACAGCACTTCGGCGCTCGGGAAGTGTGCCAGGCGCGGGTGGGCCGGCTCCGTTGAGGCGCTCGTAGTGCTGAGCAGGCACAGCACGGCATCGGCGACCAGAAGCAGCACCGCGAGCCCCACGATGGTCTCGGGGCGTCGCACGGCGATGCGGATGAATGACAACATGAATCGAGATCTCCAACACTCCGCAACGGGGCGCGCGGCCAGCGCTAGTGCAGAACAGCCATCACGACGGCCGATGCTGCAAAGAAGCACGCCATACCGATGGCAATGATCCAGAGTGGATTACGCAGATCGTTGGCAGGCGGCGCCGCCGCGTGGTCGTTCGCCGCCAAAGGAGACTCCGCGGGGACAACTGCAGTGAGCCGTCCTGTCGAGCTCGAGGGGGGATTGGGGCTGGACGGCTGGGATTCGGCAGGCAGTGATTTCATCGCCTCGGTCTCCGCTGGCGCCCGGCGAGCACTATTGCCGCCGCTGTTCGAGACAGCATGGAGAGAGCGGCTTGCGCCCGGATTTCGTAGCGCCCACAGCGTATTTCAGCCGTAACAGATCGGTCCCGCATTGCAATTGAAATATGCGCGGCGGCCGGCGCAAACGTTCCCGCAACTGCCGCTGCGTAATCTGCCTCAATGAGCTCGATTCCCAAGGCCGAACCCTGGTCCGATCCCCACGCAACACGAAGCGGCGAGGTGCCCCAGGGCCGCCGCGCCCGCTGGGCGGAACTGGCCCTGGCCATCGGGGGCTTCGGCATCGGAACGGGCGAGTTTGTCATGATGGGGCTGCTCCCGAGCGTTGCGGGAGACTTTGGCGTCTCGATCCCGATGGCGGGACATGTCATCAGTGCCTATGCGTTGGGTGTCGTAGTCGGTGCGCCGCTCATCGCGGTGATGGCCGCGCGTTGGCCGCGTCATCGGTTGCTGTTGGCGCTGATGGCCTTCTTTGCCGTCGGCAACGTCGCCAGCGCGCTGGCCCCCGGCTATGCGTCGCTGCTCGTCGTTCGATTCCTCGCCGGACTGCCCCATGGAGCGTATTTCGGTGTTGCATCGCTGGTCGCCGCGTCGCTGGTGCCTGCCAACGAGCGAGCCAGGGCGATCGGGCGCATGATGTTGGGTCTGACGGGGGCGACTCTGGCAGGTGTCCCATTCGCTACCTGGATCGGACAGACGTCCGGGTGGCGCGCGGCCTATGTCCTGGTGGGGGCGATCGGCGTACTGACGTGCGTTTTGATTTACCGCTACGTACCGCGCGCAGGCCCGGTCGAGGGCGCCAGTCCCAGGCGTGAGCTGAGCGCCCTGTCCCGCAAGCAGGTCTTGCTGACGCTCGGCATCGGGTCGGTGGGGTTCGGCGGCTTGTTTTGTGTTTATAGCTACATCACGCCGACGTTGACACACGTTGCCGGGCTGCCGGTCCGCTACGTACCGTTCGTGCTCGCCGTATTCGGTGTCGGCATGATTCTGGGCAACCTGCTCGGATCATGGCTGGCCGACCGCGCGCTGCTGCGCACGATCGGCGCTGTCCTGATCTGGAACGCCGTCGTCCTCGGCTCGTTCAGCGTGGCCGCACACTACGCCTGGGCCGCAACAGGGGTCGTATTGCTGGTCGGCACGGGTGTCGCCATCGTTCCCGCGCTTCAGATCCGGCTCATGGATATTGCCGAGGATGCGCAGACACTTGCGGCGGCGTTGAATCATTCGGCTTTCAATATCGCCAACGCGCTGGGAGCCTGGCTGGGCGGCATTGCAATCGACGCCGGCCTGGGATGGGCCTCGACCGGATGGGTCGGCGCTCTGCTGGCCGTTGGCGGTCTGCTCATTTTCGTTGTGTCGGTGGCGGAAGAGGCGCGCAAGGCACGTTCCAACGCGCTGGCCCGCTCCGGCGCAGCGGCATGGCCACACACATGAATCGCGACAGGCATTGAATGGGTCAACCGCCCAAAAGAGGTTTTACCAATGGAGCTCTCGATCAACGAAACTGCAGTGCAAGTAACGGCCCCGGACGACACTCCGCTGTTGTGGGTGCTGCGCGACCACCTCGGCATGACCGGGACCAAGTTCGGCTGCGGAATGGCTCTGTGCGGAGCCTGCACCGTGCACGTTGACGGCCAGCCGATCCGCTCCTGCGTCACACCGGCGTCGGCGGTCGCGGGCAAGAAGATCACGACGATCGAAGGGATTGGGGCCACGCCCGTGGGTAAAGCCGTGCAGAATGCGTGGCTGGCGCTCAACGTACCGCAGTGCGGCTATTGTCAGTCGGGCCAGATCATGTCGGCCACGGCGCTGCTCGAGGGGCACCCGACGCCGAGCGACGCGGATATAGATTCCGCGATGGCCGGCAATATCTGCCGTTGCGGTACGTACTCCCGCATCCGAGCGGCTGTCAAGCAAGCCGCCGGTGAGTTGGTAGAGAAGCGATGAGCGCGGTAACTCACGAACCTGCCGGAGCTGGCGGCCTCAGCCGGCGCGAGTTCTTCTCCCGCGCGGGTGCCCTCGGTGGGCTCGTGTTGATCGCGGGCCTGCCAGGGGTCATCAAGGCCGAGGACGCCAGGAAGTACGGCGCGGACTCGATGCCGCATGGCTGGAGCGACAATCCGCTGGCCTTCGTGGCAATCGGTGAAGATGGCACGGTGACCATCGTGGTCCACCGCTCTGAGATGGGTCAGGGGGTGCGCACCGGCATGCCGATCATCGTGGCTGACGAGCTCGAGGCTGATTTGACCAGGGTGCGTGTGACCCAGGCACCGGCGGATGAGTTGAAATATGGCAACGAGGATACGGACGGGTCGCGTAGCACACGGCACTTCTTCGAGCCGATGCGCCGCTGCGGTGCCGCTGCGCGAACCATGCTCGAGCAGGCGGCGGCTGCGAGGTGGGGTGTTCCGGTCACCGAAGTGCAGGCGGTGAACCACGAAGTGGTCCATGGCAGGAGCGGGCGCAAGCTCGGTTATGGCGCCTTGGCATTGGCCGCTGCCAGGTTGCCTGTGCCACCGCGGGGATCGCTGCGTCTGAAGGACCCGACGCAGTTCCGCTATATCGGCAAAGGTAAGACTCGTCTACTGGACGGACCTGACATCGTCACCGGCAAAGCCCAGTACGGCATCGACACGCGCCTCGACGGCATGCTGTACGCCGTAGTGGCACGATCGCCAGTGCTTGGCGGCAAGGTGTTGCGCTATGACGCCAGTGAAGCACTGAAGATGCCTGGTGTGGTGAAGGTGGTCGAAATCCAGGTCATGGTGCCGTCCGCAAAGTTCCACCCCCTGAATGGAGTGGCGGTCGTCGCTGTCGATACCTGGACGGCGATCAAGGCGCGCAACGCGTTGCAGATCCAATGGGAAGACGGCGTGCACGGCGCCTATGACTCCAAGGCTTACCGCGCCGAGTTGGAGCAGGCCGCGCGTAAGCCGGGCAAAGTATTGCGCACGGTGGGCGACGTCGATGCGGCGATGAGCGGGGCCGAGCGTAGGATCGAAGCGGAGTACTATCTGCCGCACATCGCTCATGCAAGCATGGAACCGCCGGCCGCGGCTGCGCGATTCGCCGGCGGCCGCTGTGAGGTATGGGCGTCGGTGCAGGCGCCGCAGGTTACGCGCGAGGATGTAGCCAAGCATCTCGGCTTGCCATTTGAAAATGTCACGGTCCACGTGACACTGCTCGGCGGTGGCTTTGGCCGGAAGTCCAAACCGGACTTCGCGATCGAGGCGGCGCTACTGTCGCAGCAGCTCGGCAAGCCGGTCAAGGTGACGTGGACGCGCGAGGACGATATCCACAACGACTACTTCCACACGGTGTCGGTGGAGCATCTGCAGGCGGGGCTGGACTCCGATGCACAACCGGTGGCCTGGCTCCACCGCAGCGTGGCACCGAGCATCACCGCCCTGTTTGGGCCGGATCCCGAGCACGAGGCGCCGTTCGAGCAGGGCATGGGCCTCATCAACATGCCGTACGCCATCCCCAACCTGCGAATCGAGAATCCGGAGGCGGTCGCGCACACCCGCATCGGGTGGTTCCGCTCGGTGTCCAACATACCGCACGCGTTCGCCGTGCAGTCGTTCGTGGCCGAACTGGCGGCGGCGGCCGGCCGCGATCACCGCGATTATCTGCTGGAGCTCGTCGGGTCGCCTCGTCTCATCGATCCTACCGCTCTCGATGACAGCTGGAACTACACGGAATCGCCGCAGCGCTATCCGGTTGACATGGGGCGCTTGCGCCGTGTGATCGAGACCGTGACGCGCGCAGCAGGCTGGGGCCGCAGACTCGCCAAGGGCCGTGGACTGGGCCTGGCGGCTCACTATAGCTTTCTCAGCTACACCGCGGTTGTGTTCGAAGTTGCGGTGAGCGAGAAGGGCGAGCTCATGATTCCACGTGTCGATATTGCGTTCGACTGCGGTCCGCAGGTGAACCCCGAGCGCATCCGGGCCCAGTTGGAAGGCGCCGTCGTCATGGGTGTGAGTCTGGCAACCGTCGGGGAGATCACGTTCAAGAACGGACGTGCCGAGCAGGGCAACTTCAATCAGTATCTGGTGACGCGCATCGACGCGGCGCCGCGCCACATCGAGGTGCACCTGTTGCCGGCGTCCGATTGGTCGGTGCCGTTGGGTGGCGTGGGCGAGCCGGGTGTTCCGCCTGTCGCTCCGGCCCTATGCAACGCGATTTTCGCTGCCACGGGCAAGCGCATTCGCCAGCTACCGATCCGTGATCAGCTGACGAGGACGTGACGGAGCGTTCGCGGACACCCGAAGGCGTCCGCTCAGGACGCCCTCGGCAATTCCACATTCAGGCGGTTCTGATCGCAGCGAGAGTCTTTGCCGGCGAGAACGGCACCGAGCGCAGCCGCACGCCGACCGCATCGAACACCGCGTTGGAAATTGCTGCCGATACCAGGGCCGAGGAAGGCTCGCCGACGCCCAACGGCTTGTCCTCCGGGCGGTCGATGAGCTCGATGTCGACGTCGGGAACATCCGGGAAGGTCAGGATCGGATAAGACGCCCAGTCGACGCTCGTCACACGTGAGCGGTCATAGCGCAACTGCTCGATGAGCGTGCGGCTGACCGTCTGCACCACATTGCCCTCGATCTGGTTGCGCACACCATCCGGGTTGATTACCTGCCCGCAGTCCTGCACCACGGCGAAGTGCTTCGCCTTGATGACGCCCGTGGCGCGCACGACCTCCACCGTGGCCACCATACCAACATAGGTGCGGTCGAGCTCATACTTGACGAAAGCCATGCCGCGCCCGATGGCCGAACTGCCGCTTCCGGGTTTTTGGGAGCTGCGCTTGCGCCAGCTCGAAAATCGGGCGAGGCGCTCCAGCAACGCGACGGCACGCGGATCGTCGGCGAGATAGTGCAGGCGCAATTCGAAGGGATCGCGTCCGGCGGTGACGGCGAGCTCGTCCAGAAATGCCTCGTTGGCGAATGCGCTTTGCATACGGCCTGGCGCGCGGATCCAGGAAGGCCGGAATGGAGTGGTCGCAAGCCGATGCGCGACTGTTTTCACGTTTGGGAATGTGTAAGGGACGGCAGTGCCCTTGATGATGCCGCCGGGACTCATCTTCGTCTCGTGTGGCATGCCGGACAGCTCGGCAGCGACCAGCTCTACTTTGCCGGCGATGCCTTCCGGCCCGTAGAATTGCGAGTACCAGGCGGTGACGTTGCCGCTCGCGTCCAAACCGGACTGCATGTCTATCAGTGTGGGCGGTCCCTTGGGGTCCCAGCCATGCTCGTCGGCGCGCATCCACTGTACGCGCACGGGGCGCCCGACTTCGCGTGCCAGCAGTACGGCATCGGCGGCTGCATCCTCGTGTCCGTTGCGTCCGTAGCATCCCGATCCGGCGACGTAGATCATACGCAGGTCGTCTTCGGACATTCCGAGCATCAACGCCAGTTGCTTTCGCAGGTTGTGCGTGGCCTGGCTGGCCGACCAGCAGGTGAGCTTGCCGCCTTCGAAGGATGCGACCGCGCACGACGGACCGATGGATCCGTGTGTGTGGATGGCAAAGTCATAAGTAGCCTGGAGGCGCCGGTCCGACCTGGCCAGCGCAGCGCCGATATCGCCGCGATCGCTGGTCACATCCTCATGCGTGATCCTCGTCGAACGCACGTAGTCCCAGAGCTCGTCCGCGTCCGGCAGTCCCTGCCAATCCGACCAGCTCGCCTTGAGCTGTCGTGCCGCGGTAATGGCGCCCCATTCGGTTTCAGCCACCACCGCCAGGAAATTGCGCAGCCGGACCACTTTGATGAGACCCGGCACATGGCTGACCGAGCTCTCGTCGACTGACAGCAGCGCGGCGCCAATGGCGGGTGGGCGCACCACGCGCCCATGCACCATGCCCGTCACTCGAAAGTCGTGCATGTAGGTGAATCGGCCCGTCACTTTGTCCGGGATGTCGAGCCGCGGTTGCGAGCGGCCGACCACGGTGTAGGTTGCGGGATCCTTCAACGGCGCATCCTTGTCGAGAGCGAGGGCAAACGTTCTGCCGCCGATGAGGTCACCGTAGCTGACGGATGGGTCGCCCTTTCTGGTCTGAATGACGCCGGCACGCACGATCAGCTCGTGCTCGCTCACTCTCAGTCGTTGTGCAGCCTGCCGTACCAGCGCCTGGCGTGCGGTCGCAGCCGCTTGCCGGATCTGCATGCCGCCATTCTCGATCGACAGGCTGCCGTAAGTGGGACCCTGGTCCGGCGTGAGCGAAGTATCGCCCTCGATGATGCCGACTTTTGCCATGGGCACGTCGAGCTCTTCGGCCGCGATCTGGGTCATCGCCGTGCGCACGCCAGTGCCCAGGTCAACTTTGCCGGAGAAGACGGTGACATTTCCCTGCCGGTCAATGGCCAGGAAACCATCCACCTGATCCGGCGCGACGGTTTTGGGCGTTGCTGGTGCGCCACGGCTGATTCCGCCGCTCGCCCCCAAGACCTGGGGTACAGGCAGGGCGAAGCTCACGATCAAACCCGTGAGCTTGAGAAACTGGCGGCGGCTTACGAGATGCTGCGGCGACATGGGGCCGCCCTCAACCGCGTGAGCTGGCGCGCTTCACCGCGCGCACGATGCGCAGGTGCGTTCCACACCGGCACAGGTTGTTGGCCAACGCTTTCTTGATTTGCTCCTCGCTCGGCCGTTTGTTGATCGCCAACAACGCCGCCGACTGCATGATCATCCCGTTGATGCAGTAGCCGCACTGCACAGCTTGCTCCTCAATGAATGCCTGCTGCAGCGGGTGAGGCTTTTCCGGCGTACCGAGGCCTTCGAGCGTCACGATGCGGCGGCCAGTCGCGGCGGTGACCGGAAGCACGCACGAGCGTACCGCAGCTCCGTCGAGATGCACGGTGCACGCGCCACATTGCGCGAGTCCGCAGCCGAAGCGGGGCCCGCGCAGGCCGAGATCATTGCGCAGTGCATACAACAGCGGCATCGCCGGATCATCGACCTCCACGGCGACGTTTTTTCCATTGACGTTGAGCGAGACAGATTGCGCCATGCGGGTGCCCTGTTCCGGTGCGAGGAGTGTGCGAAAGCGGTGACGTGCCGGTTTGCGCTGCATTGCGCGCGGCCTGTGTTAGGCGGCGATTTCCCGTGCCCGCCGGCCATGTTTCATTTGAAATATGCTACAGGTCGAGTCGCCGGCAGTCTCGAGCTCGCGACCGTCCAGCTCGCGGAGAAGGTCGGCGAGAGCAATGTACCGGACAGATCGAAAGTTGTACGCTTGGGAAGGCGAGCAAGAACAGCAACGCGGACGGAAGGGAACGGGCGATGTCGTCTGAATACTCCGGCGAGGAGAAGCTGCTGACGAAAGGAGAGGTCGCTCGGCTGTGCCGCGTCGATGTACGGACAGTCGATCGATGGCTGACTGCCGGCAAGCTCGACTGCCACCGCACACCCAGCGGCCGCGTGTTGTTCCGCAGGCACGATGTGCTGAAGGCCGTCAGTCACCCCGGAAATTCGTCACGCAACGGCGATAATTGATCCGCCAGCGTGCGGCGACGTTGTCGGACATCTTCGGACATTTTGCGGCAACGCGTGGCTTCGCTGTTGCGTACGTGAAATCGCATGTCTATGTTTTCCCGCCGGGGCGCGTCCAGCGCGTCTATCGACCTGAGGGAGGGCAGCGGTCATGCGTTCGAGCATATTCAGTGCCTGTCTGGTGCTCCTGGGAATCTCGGCTCTGTCCAACGCCGCGCTGGCGCAGACGCCGGCAGTGCAATCGGACTCGCCACCGGCGAACCCGTCATCGAAGGTCCCGATCTACGATCCGTACCCTCCGGGTATCCTCCCCCGCGATATTGCTTCGGAGCTGCAACGGGTAGTGCGGGAGGTGGATTTCGTCGAGCAGAGAGCGCTCGCCAAGTGGCGGGCGTTACCTCCGCTGACCCTGACCGGTCTGCCGCCAGTACTGCAGAACACCGGGACCGCGGCGATAGAAACTCTCGGCGAGCTCATGAACTACGACAAGAACATCTCGCCATTCCGGGACATCGCCTGCGCATCCTGCCACATGCCGTACGTCGCCTTCAGCGGACCGATCCCGTCGGTGAATCTGACGATGATCGCGTATCCCGGAACGCTTCACTATCGGGCCGCCAAGCGGACCGCGCAGCGATACACCTACGCACCTTTCTTTCCCGTACTACAGTACAACGAGGTACAAGCCGGTTTCTTCGGCGGCAACTTCTGGGATTCACGCGCGACCGGGTATCTGATACGTAATCCCGACGCGGACCAGGCGCAGCATCCGCCGGTCGATCCGCTGGAAATGGGCAACCCCGATACGGCTTGCATCGCGTTCAAGCTGCAGCAGGCCCCATACCGCTCGCTCATCGAGCAAATCTATGGGCCGGGCACCCTCGACATCGACTTTCCGCCGGGGACCGACAAGATCTGCGCGACGCCCGGAGGGGCGGCCATTTTCGGCACGAGCACCACTCCGGTGCCGCTGGGTCCGGAGGAGCGGACTCGTGCCAACACGGTGTATGACCACTGGGCGCAGGCGTTGGACGCCTACGAGCAATCGGTGTCGGTCAGCGCTTTCTCGTCGAAATTCGACGCGTACCTGGCAGGCAGCTACACGCTGACAGCACAGGAGAAGGCCGGCTATGACCTCTTCCGTGGCAAGGCGAATTGCAACTCATGTCATCTCGATGGCAGGTCAACCGCCCCGACGCCGCCCCCGCCGGAAGGGACCGCCCCGAACAGCACGGACACCGGCGCAGCGGCGAACACGGAGCCTCTGTTCACCTGTTTCGGTTCCACCAACCTGGGCCTGCCCCTGAATCCCAGAGTCAGCCTGTTTTATGAGACCAGGCCGGATTTCTTCGGCTTCACCCCCAATCCTTACGGCTTCGGCTACCGGGATCTGGGCTTGGGCACGTTCCTCAGAAGCGGCTTCGGCGCCGGCCCGAATCCTAACGCGACCTGGATACCATTCGCGCCCGCCAATGACGGGTTCATGCAGACCTCTTCGGCGCGCAATGTCGCGATGACGCCGCCGCAGTGTCCCACCACCGAGGCGCCCGGGCCGTATTTCCAGAAGGAGTTCTTCCACAACGGCTACATCAAGAGCCTGAAGCAGCTCGTCCACTTCTACAACACGCGGGACGTGTACGCGTTCAACGTGACTTCCGGACACTGTCCGCCCGGCAAGACGGAGAAGGTAGACTGTTGGCCCATGCCGGAGGTCCCCGCCACCAAGGACAAGACCGTCGGCAATCTCCAGTTGACGGATCAGGAGGAGGATCTGATCGTCATCTTCATGCAAACCCTGACCGACGGCTTCACCCGGCCTTACGCCAACAGGGATACCTTCACGGGCACGTGTATGACGGGCGGCTCGGCCAAGACCCAGGGTAATGACTTCCTCATTCCGACCCCGCCGCTGCCGCCGTGTGCCGGTGCGATCTGCGGTGTCCCGCCGTTACCCTTGATGCCTATTCCATAGGGCGTAGGGCGAATTTCATGAAGTAAGAGCAACAGGGTATTGGAGGCTTCCGATGAGTGCACTACACACGAAACCGGCGATTGCGGCTGCGCTCGCCAGCCTGCTGCTCTCGAGCTCAGGCGCCGCTCAGGTCAATGCGTATGTAGCCAAAGCCAAGGTGGAGCCCCCTGCGGCGCCGGCCCCGCGCGTGAAAATCGCGCGGGGCCCGGAGCTCGAATCGGCCGACGAGAATTCGGCGACGATCAGGTGGACGAGCAATAATCCCGGCGGCTCGGACGAGCACTACGGGGTCGTGCATTACGGTACGAGGCCTGACGCGCTCAACCAGACGGCGAAATCGCACATCCGGCTGAATCAGAAACACGCGGAGACGATATTTCGCGTGGATGTGGACGGTCTCGCGCCGCGCACGACGTACTACTACACGGTCGATTCGATGCAGGCCAACGGCCGGAGCGATGGCGTGAAGAGCTCTGTCGGGAAGTTCACGACTCCCGGCCCCGGCGAACGCATAATGAATTTCCCCCAGCCTAAATGACGCACCGCTGGGGCGCCGCCTGCTGCGGTGCCCCAGTGAAGGGTCGCGTCGATCATCCCGTCGGACCGCCCATAAAAAAGCCCCTCCTCCACGCAGCCTAGCCGGGGGGTACGGCTGTGGAAGGTTGCGTGTTTTGTCGAGGAGGGGCGCGTCAACCGGTCCGTACGCAGTCTGTCAGCAATCTCTCAACTTGCGGACAATGTGGTCGCGCGCGCTTGCGAAATGATTTCGGCGCGCCGCATTGGCGTTTCAATTGAAACAGGCCCGGGCCGGGTTACGCCTGAAACTCTTCCGCCCCGTTTCGAAATCGCACATTCATTTGCCGGTCTGACGATCACACCCGAGCCTCGCTCGGCTCGTATTCGTCAGCTCCCTCTTCAGGGTGAACAGCGTGATGGGCACTTATGGTCAAACCTCAAACCGGGAATTATCCGCAGGTCGGCGGCTGGACAGGAGCGAGTGGCTTCTGGCCTCAGAACGGGACGCGCCGCTGGGCTCACACGTTGTCACGCCGCGTCGCGGTTATCTGCACCACGGAATCTACGTCGGCGATGGCAAAGTCGTGCATTACGCAGGACTCAGCCACGGCCTTTGCCGAGGGCCGGTGGAAGAGATATCTCTCGCTCATTTCGCCCGCGGTCGCCCTGTCTGGATCCGACCCGATGCCGTATCGAGCTTCGACCCTCGAGAGGCAGTTCGCCGGGCGCGTTCCCGGGTAGGCGAGGACTGCTACCGGCTGTTGACCAACAATTGCGAGCACTTCTGCGAGTGGTGTCTGCACGGCGCGCCTCGCAGCCATCAGATAGAAGAGTTGCTGACGCTGCCCAGAAGGGCGCTGCACGCAATGATCCGCTTGCTCGCCCACGCGCTCTTGCCACCGGGACTGAGCCGCCGCCGCCCGGCTCGCTCAGCCGTCGCCGCCTACACTGCACTTGATATGTCCGGAGCGGCTCACGGAAACGCTTCCGCCACACCTGCCGCCTGACTGGCGTTCATGAGCCCGACCCCTGGAGGGGCGACCGGGAGCCTGGCGAGCTTCCGGTGAGCCGCGAGTCTTCACCATGCCTCGGTGCGCGTCGTCCACTGCCAGGCCGCGAGGGCGGGCAACCCGAATAGGATCTCGCGCATTCTTTTGGCGAGTGACAGGGCGATGGCCACGTCGCTGCCCAGACCGAGCACATGACCCAAGGCGACCAACCCCGCCTCCTGAACGCCGAGGCCGGACGGTGCCACGAAAATGAGACTTCTTGCGGCAAGCGTGAAGCTCTCCAGCGTGAGCGCGCCGCCAAGGCTCAGGGGATGACCCAACCAGCGCAGCGCCAGCCACGTTTCCGAGCAACCCCCAATCAATCCGGCGAGCTGCCACACGATCGCCCGCCCCAGGCGCCCGTGCGCTGCGATGAGCTCACGAATGGCTGTGTCGAGGCGAGCCAACTGGTGCATCACGCTCGAAGGTCGTCCGTTCGAATCGAGCATTCTCGAGGCCAGCCTTTCGATGGCCCTGAAGAACATACCGCTGCGCAGGAGCCACATTAAAAGCAGAATGACCGGCAGACCGCCCGCAGCGGCCACGAGCAGCGCTCCAGTGGCCCGGATGCTGCCGGTGATGTTCAGGAGACACGCCACCCCGAGTGTGAGGAACAGATATTGCGCGAAAAGAAAGAGCAGGACTTCCACGATCACGCTGGTGGCCGCGGCCGTACCGCTGACTCCCTGGCGCGTGAGCAGGCGTATCCCCACCAGTTCCCCGCCAATATTGGCGACCGGCAGCAGCCGGTTGATGGCCTCACGGATCGAGGCGATCAGAAAAAGCGCGCGCAGGCGGCTGCGCCCCAGGATGAGCACGCGCCACCCCATCACATCGAGTAACAGCGGCACCGCGTGGAGCGGTACCAGCAGGAGCAACAGCCAGCCTGCGTGCCTCAGCAGGCTCACGATCGATTGAGCTCCCTCGCGAAGGACGAGAGCGACCATTACCGCAAGACCCACCGCGAGGGCGATGCGAGCCATTACTTTCACGGGGACCACTGCCTGTATGTGCGCATCTGGAGAGAGCCCGAAGGCGACCAAGCTGCCGCCGCCGCACTCGATAGCACACTACTCAGGCAAAAGTATGGGTTTCCTTCATCACAGGTCCGACCGCCGCAGCAGCGTCGCCAGGAAGAACGCGCGTCGGTATTCCGCGACGCGCTCGAGGCCCGATGCCCAGCGGAAAGCGTCATGAATTTCGCGTGTGCTTCGGGAGGGCACATCGATGCCGAAGAAAAAGTGGTTGACGAGCAGCAGCAGCCCACCCGGGGCCAGCTTCAACGAAATATTGCGCGCGATGGATTTCAGTCCAACATCAGTCAGCGGCTCGATGTAGTAGAGCGTATCCGCGAGAACGATCAGGTCGAAAACCGCTTCCTGTCGCGGCTTGTCGAGCATGTCCTGCTGCGAATAGGTGATGTTCGGGTGCCCCGCGGAAAGCTTTTGGGCCTGGGCAATCGCCTCCGCCGAGATATCGGTGCCGAGGATGTGCTCGGCAAAAGGGGCGAGCTTCCGTGCGAAAGCGCCGATGCCGCAACCGATATCGAGAACATTCCGATAGGGGCGCCGCGGCAGCATCGAAAGCAGACTATTGTATTTGCGCTGCTGATAGCGGTACTGCGGTAACTCCGAACCAAAGGGATCATTCAGGCCGGCGTACAGCTGATCGAAGGCCGAGGCGGCCCCCCGCTCATGCCGCAACCGGTTCAGCCGGGAGTCGGCGCGGGCCGAGCGGATCCAGAAGGCGATGTCGCGCACGGTCATGAAGAAATTGACCGGGGCGCTTGCCAGCGGCAAGGAATCCCCCGGATTGCTACGAATCAAAGCGCCTCCAAGGCCGCCTGCGGCGGGATCGGTACGACCCCGGACACCAGGCGGACGTTGCATCGCGATGCCAGTTACTTTGCAACGCAAAGTACACGTGCCTGCCGGCCCGATGCAAGTGTTTTGAGCGAGGAGTCCGGGGCGCGTCACGAAATCGGTGCTGAGTGTTCCGATGGGCGCTGCCGGGCGGGCTCGCCCCCGGGGCGTACCCTGGTGAGGATCTGGGGTTGTCGCGCGCCGGAGTGCCACCTGCACTCATATTGAATATATGAATCAAGATTGACGGACGTTTTCTCCCGGAAGTAGTGTCAGCCATCCGATAACGAGAAAAACTTTGTATTGATCGCAGCAGTCAACATATGAGGGGGAGGTGGGATGAGACCTGTCACGGTTGCCGCAACTGCTCTGTATCGCGCCGCTGAGGCCCTGATTCGGGTCGGCGCAGGCGCGCTGTCCATGTTTGGCCTCGCGACGGCATCCCTGTTCCCATCGATGGTGATGGCGGGCGCGGTTGCGGACTCTGCCGCCGAGTCGGCGACCGGCGTGCTCGAGGAGGTTACCGTGACTGCGGAGAAGCGCGAAACCAGGCTCGAGGACACGCCGGTCGCGGTCACGGCGTTCACACCGGATTCCATCGAGCGCTATCGCATTCAGGGCCTCGATGACATCGCGTTCCGCGCTCCCAGCGTCTCCTTCGTGCAGATCAACAAGGGCGAGGCCTATATCTCCATTCGCGGCTCACGGGTCGATACGCCGGGCGCGGGGTGGGATGATGCCGTCACGGTATTCATAGATGATGTTCCCATGACGGGGATGGCCGACAACGCCCCGGACCTGTACGACGTGCGCAGTATCGAAGTGCTGCGCGGCCCGCAGGGGACCCTGTTCGGACGCAACGTGACCGGCGGCGCCATCAACATTCACACCGAGGCGCCGAGCTTCGAGGAGCATGGCAAGGCGGAGCTCACGTACGGGCAGGACAATCTGGCCCAGGTGCGCGGCTTGTGGAGCGGTCCTCTCCTGGGAAACAGCCTGGCTGGCAAGGTCACCGTCGACATCAAGCGTCGCGATAATTATCTGGACAATGTCACCTTGCACGACAAGACCTATGGTGATGCGGTCGGCAATGTTCGCGGCGAGCTGCTGTGGCTGCCCGCGGACGATGTGAAGGTTTCGCTCAGCGCCGATTACACCCACGATCAGTCGAGCGGCAAGATCGTGCGGCTCTCGGGAAGCCTCGAGCCGTCCTTGTACCCGAATCTGTCCTACGACCCGCAGAGCACCAATCAGGGACAAAACAGCGGTCTGGGCAAGAATGTTCTGGGCTCGAGCGCGCGCGTGGATTGGGATACATCGTGGGGCACATTGAGCTCGATCACGGGCTTGCGTGACGTGCGGGTCAAAACCAATCGTTCCCGGCTGGGCGACCCGGACAATCAATCTCTCGCCACCACCATCAGCCAGGACAAGCAGTGGAGCGAGGAGCTGCGAGTGCTGTCCGCTCCCAGCGGCAGGCTCACCTGGCTGGGCGGCCTGTTCTACATGCATGCCGACCGGCGGCAGGACGACATTTACACCTATGACCTGAATCCCAACACTGCCAACGGCGGCGCATTCCCCATTCCGGTCATTGGCGTGACACAGAACGTCGACCAGCAGGTCGTGGACGAGGTCGGTGCCGTGTTCGGGGAGTTGACCTACGCCATCCTCGAGCCTTTGAAGCTGACTGTGGGAGGGCGGGCACAGTGGGAACGCAAGCACGGCTTCTCCACCGACGGGGCGCAGTTCACCCCCGGAGTCCCCTTTGATCCCTTCTATCCGCTGATCTTCGCCAACGCCGCGGCGAATTATGCGGACACCTGGCGATCCTTCACGCCCAAGGCGACTGTGAGCTATCAGGCGCTGAATACTCTCATGCTGTATGCGACCGCGGCCAAGGGCTACAAGAGCGGCGGATGGGACACCTCGGGGGCCTCGGACTATGGACATCCGAGCGCGGAGATCTCGCAGCACCTGGGCACTGCGTTCCAGCCGGAAACCGTGTGGAGCTACGAGCTCGGCAGCAAGTACCTGTCGGCCGACAGGCGCTTCGAGGCCAATGTGGCCGCGTTCATCGCCGACTACAAGGACATGCAAACCACCCAGTACAATCCCGCCACGGCCGTGTTTCTGACCACGAATGCCGGCAAGGCGCGCGCCAAGGGCGTGGAGCTGGAGACCACCGAGGCATTCACCGACTGGCTGACCCTGGGCCTGAGCTACACCTACCTGCTGGCCCGCTACACCGACTATGTGCAGTCGGCGGCGCAGAACAACACCGGCAGCATCATTCCGGTGTCGCCAAAACACAGCGTGCATCTGACCGCGGAGACCCGCTTCCCGCTGGGCGGGGAGGCGGGCAGCCTCAATGTCGGCGGCGACTATACCTACCGCACCCAGGTGCACTTTGCCGACTCCAACTCGGAGCCGGCGTTCATCCTGCAGCAGAGCAAGCTCGACGGCCTCGTCAACCTGCATGCCACCTGGAATTCGGCGAGCGACGCCTGGCACGTGTCGCTCTTCTCCACGAACCTGACGAATCGGCACACCGTGTCGTATGCCGTGGACGTGTCAGGCTTCTATCTGACTCCAGCCGAGGCTGCCAATCCCGCCAACAAAATCTATTCGGTGGAGCGGATCCCGACACGCGTCGTGGGACTGACGCTCAGGCACGAGTTTTGACAATGTGTCCGACGCTCGGCAGGCCGCGGTGACGACTCAGGCGACTTCGATCTGAAGCAAGGGGACGTACTGCTGTCCCCCATAGCAATCCCCGTCCTGCAACTCGCCCTGAAAGACCGGCCGCGGCATCGAGGCTTTGATGGCGAGCGCAGAGTCGTGATACACGAGCGTGATGTCATCCTCGCGCTGGCCGTACATCTGTGCCAGCAGACGCTTCGTCAGCGGCTGAGACCGCTTCGCGCGCTCGTAATTCTCCTGGCTCGAAAACATGAGGTCGAACGTCAGGACGAACGGTCCCGCGTTCTTGGAGCGGATCAGGCTGCACAGATCGAACAGGGTTGCCATGGTTATACTTCCACGAGCTCCGTACGAAACATCTCGTAAGGGTCATCCGGTGCGACCACGTGATTGACGCTGAACCGATACACGGCGCCCCGGGGCAGCTCCGGGGGCGAAAACGGGTAGGCAATGCTGCTGATGATCCCCTGGTACTCCGGAATCGGCAGATGAGCGCTCACATGGCTGACGAACGTGGCAATCTTGTTGGCCAGATCCTGCGTTGGCGCGGTGATGGTGATGAGCACGCCGACTTCGTACGCCGGTGCCGAATCGCGGTTGGGCTCGAGGCGTCCCATCACGGCATCACGCCCGTATATCCGGTAGCTGATGTCGTAGTCTTTGCTCGTCAGTTGCCCCGGAAACAGGTCGGCGATGCGCGCGTCGAAGAACGCGCGTGCCTTGGGCAACAAGGTGTCGAGCGCCCGGATGATGTGAGGATCGCGAACTCCGCCGATGACGACGGTCTGGTATCCCACGAGCTGTGAGCCCTCGAGCTTGACCGTGTATTGGGTGGCCTCCCTGAAGCGGGAGCCGGTCACCCGGACCAGGCGGTCGGAGAGCGCGCGATACTCGGCGCGCTCGGTATCGATGACCCCCGAGGGCTCCGTGAGCAGAAACGGGTTGGCATTTTCGTACAACGTGTGCGCGGCAATGGTTTGCGGCGTGCACCTTGCGTCGAGATCCAGCGGCTCGATGTCGAAGTGGTCATCGCGGATGGCCGCGAACATGCAATCGGCGGCGGGTACGACGGCACAGGCGGCGCCGCACTCGAGAGTCTTTGCGGCGTGCCAGGACAGACCAGCGTCCGCGCCCAGGGTAAGGGGAATCGCGGCGTACAATGCGGAGTCGCTCGCTCTGCCGGCGAGCACTACGTCGGCTCCGGCGGCAAGGGCGGCCTGTATGGGTTCCGTGCCCATCATGCCGACGATGTGACTCGAGTCGATGACCTGTTCGGAAATGGGCGGCGCCGGGAAGAGAGGCCGGATGCGCTGCTCGGCCAGCCGCCGCCTCAAATACGCTTTCGACTGGTCGGATTTGATCAGCGCCGTGTTGAAATGAAGCTGCTCCTCCAGTGCAATCTCCCGCGCGAGCTCGGCCATCCACTCGACACCCACGTCGCGCCCGCTGGTGCCGCACGAGCCGATGATGAGCGGCACCCCGAGCGTGTCACGAGCTTTCAGCAACAGCCGCAGGTCGCGTGCGCACGCTTCGCGCGACAGTTTGGGCTTGCCGGATCCGAGGTAGGCGGGCCCGGAGTCGGTGGACCCGGCATCACAGGCGATGAAGGTCGGCGCGAGCGCGATACCGCGCTGCAATGACTCGACCTTGAACCCGGCCCCGAGTACCCCGGTCGCCGCAAGGACCCTGATTTCCATGTTGACTCATTTAATCAATGTATGAAACGAGATTTCGACCACCACCGGATTAAAACGGGCATACCCGGCCTAGTCAATCTTGAATCCATATGTCAACCTGTGCGCTCCATGCAGTCGAGGGCCGATGTATGGTTGCGGCACGCAGCGAAGCTTTGTACATCACGGCGCAAGAAGCCGCCGCCGCGCTCGGTGTGAGCATTGCCACGCTCTACGCCTATGTGAGCCGCGGCCTGATCCGCTCCCAGAGCATTGCGGGCTCGCGCAACCGCCGCTACTGGAAGGTGGACATCGAGCGCCTCAAGGGCAGGCGGATCCTGCACGAGCACAGTCAGTGGCAGCACGGCCCGGGCGAGGAGAGCAAGGGGCTGGTCGATGAGACGAAGATCACCCTGCTCACCGAGCGCGGCCTGTATTACCGCGGGCGGGATGTTGCCGAGCTGGCCGAGACGGAGACGTTCGAGTCGGTCGCGGCGTGGTTGTGGGAAGCCGATCCCGATATCGTCTTCGGGAAGAGCCTGCCGTCAACCCCGCCGGCGCTCGCCAAACTCAGACGCAGCCTCGCGGAGTTGACGGTGTTCGAGCAGGCGATGGCCCTGTTTCCGCTCATCGAGCGGGCCAATCCGCGCTCCTACGACCTGTCCAAACCGGGGTGCGCGCGCACGGGTGCCGACCTGTTGCGCTGGTTTGCCGCCATCCTCGTCGGGGCGAATGCTCCGAGCGACGCTCCGGTGCACGAGTTCATTGCCGAATCGCTAGGGGCGCCGCGAGGATTCGACGACGTCATCCGCCGCCTGCTGATTGTTTGCGCCGACCATGAGTTCGATCCGACGACGTATGCGGTGCGCGCGACGGCCAATGCGGGGGTGACGCCGTATTACGCCGTCGTCACGGGAATAATCGCCTCGCGGGGGCAGCGGCTGCAGGCGGGACGGATCGAGGCTGCGGCGCGTCTGCTCGATGAGATTCTCGCCACGCCGGATCCGCGCGATTCCATCGTCGCCCGGTTCCGCAATGGCGAGCAACTGGTCGGCTTCGGCTCGCCCGTTCACGACAAGATGGACCCGCGCGCCGCCATCGTGATGGACGCTCTGAAGAGGAAGTTCGGGGACGACATCCAGCTGCGGCGCCTGCAGCGGGCCGCCGACACGGCTGCCGAGATCTCCGGGGCGCTGATGGAGTTCATCCTGCCGGCCATCTTCATCGGCCGCAAGCTGGGACTGAAGGGTCAGGAGCTGTCGCTCGGATCCCTGGGGCGCACGGCGGGTTGGATCGCTCATGCCATGGAGCAATACCATGGCTATCCCCTCATCAGGCCGAGGGCGCGCTACACCGGACCGCTCCCGCAGTGAGACCGGTTGGATCCCCCACGGGTTTCTTCAGGAGCGCAACAATGTGTACGGAATGAAACAAATGAGCGCAGTCCGTACATCAGGACGCCGCTCCCGGCTGTTAGGCTCATGAGAGGATGACCCCCGTGCCTCACCTGCTGATCGTCGATGATGATGAGGACATTCTATCCTTGTTGACGAAGTTCTTCCGCAAGCATTCCCACACGGTGACGGTCGCCGCGAACGGCGCTGCAATGTTCGCCGCCCTGCAGGAGCACCCGATCGACCTCGTCATTCTCGACCTCATGTTGCAGGGCGAGGATGGACTGAGCCTGTGCCGCCGGCTGCGCGCCATGTCCGCGGTTCCGGTCATCATGCTCACGGCGATGGCGGATCACACGGATCGGGTCGTCGGGCTCGAGCTCGGGGCCGATGACTACCTGACCAAACCGTTCGATCAGCGCGAGCTGCTGGCCCGTGTCAAGGCGGTGCTGCGCCGGACGGTCACGAGCGGCGCCCCGGCGACGCCCGCGGAAACGCGGCCGGCACTGTGCTTCGCCGACTGGCGCCTCGATGTCACACGGCGGGAGCTGCGGTCGGCAAACAACACACTGGTCGTGCTCTCCGGCGGGGAGTTCGATCTGCTGCTGGCATTCGCGGAGCACCCCCAGAGGGTCCTGACGCGTGACCAGTTGCTGGATCTGTCGCGGGGCACGACACACGCAGCGTACGACCGCAGCATCGATGTCCAGGTGAGCCGGTTGCGCTATAAGCTGGAAGCCGACCCCAAGAACCCCGTGCTGATTCGTACCGTACGCAACGGCGGTTATATTTTCGAAGCCAGAGTGACGCGCGGATGAACGTCCTTCCCTGGCCCCGCGACTCGATCGGATCCCGCTTTGCCTGGACAGTCGTTCTCGCGGTCGCCGTCGCCTTGCTGCTGGTGCGTCTGTTTTTTATCTTTGGCGGTGTCTGGGCGCGCGAGCCCTTGGATCATTCGGTGCTGCGCACGCGGGCCATCGACGTCGTGCGCGTGATCGAAGCTGCGCCGGCACGATTGCGCCTGAGCCTGGCGACCGCTGCAACGACGCAGGGGGTCACCGTGGACTGGTACGATGCCGCCGCGCCTGTCTCGGCAATTCTTTGGCGCGACAGCGGTCTGCTCGAGAGCAGGTCCTCGGAGCGAGGCCTCCTCGGTGATTTACAGCGAACTTTCGTGGTCTTCAAACCGAATGCAGCGCTGAGGCCACCTGCGGAGCTCGCCCGGGCAGGATACGGAGCCGGTTATTTTCTGGCCGTACAGCTTCAGGATCGCAGCTGGCTGGTCTTCAGCGTACCCAGGAGGATGTGGGGCTTGCCCGACGTCGAGCGCTGGGTGGTCTGGTTGATGTTCGCGATGCTGTCGACCGCAGCGGTTTCCGCCATCGCCACGCGGCAATTCGTCCGGCCCATCAGGCAACTTGCCGCGGCGGTACGCCGCTTCGGGGTCAATCCTCAGGCGCCGGCGCTCGCCGAGAGCGGCCCACAGGAATTGCGCGAGGTGATTCGCGCGTTCAATACCATGCAGGGGCAAATCCAGAAGTTCGTCGCGTACCGTACGATGATGCTGGCGGCCATCTCCCACGATCTGCGTACCCCATTGACGCGCGTACGGTTGCGCGGCGAACTGATCGATGACGAGACGCAGCAGGCGCGACTCTTCAAGGATGTCGACGAGATGCAGACGATGGTCGACGGGGCCCTCGCGTTCTTCAGAGGCGATTCGGACGAGGAAGCGACGACTACGTTTGATCTGGCGGGTGTGCTGCAGACCATCGTCAACGATTACGCGGATCAGGGCATAACAGTGGGTTACGCGGGACCTGCCCATGCGGAGTACTGCGGCCGGCCATTCGGGTTGAGAAGGGTATTCACCAACCTGGTGGACAACGCCGTGAAATACGCGACACCTCCCGACATCGAGCTTTGCTGCCTGGAGAAGTCCGTCACGGTCGCGATCCGCGACCAGGGACCCGGCATCCCACGGGATGCCCTGGCCCGGGTCTTTGCCCCCTTCTTCCGGGTCGACAGATCGCGCAATCGCGCCACAGGGGGAGTCGGTCTCGGGCTGACGGCGGCGCAGGCCATTGTGAGCGGCCATGGTGGAGACATCACTTTGTGCAATCGGCCGGCGGGCGGATTGGAAGCGCTCGTCACGTTGCCCCGCGTTGCCCTCTGAGCGACAAGCGCGCAGCGAGCCGGACGCGAAATCGGTCTAGATAGAGATAGACGATGGGTGTCGTGTAGAGCGTCAGCACCTGGCTCACGATCAACCCGCCGGCGATGGAGATGCCGAGCGGCCTGCGCAGCTCTGCGCCGGTGCCATTGTCGACAATCATGGGCAGCGCGCTCAGCAGTGCCGCAAGAGTCGTCATCATGATGGGTCAACAGGTCGCCGTCGCGATTCGCGAACACGGCACGCAGCTTCACCGTGCCGGTCG
>CAZDTG010000022.1:36495-39773 GCA_964508005.1 uncultured Steroidobacteraceae bacterium | reverse complement strand
CAGGCCGCGCAGGAGACCCGTGAGACGGTCGTACGGACTCGCAGCGGACAGACGATCCCGGTGTCGCTCACCGGATCGCACATCGAGAGCGATGACCCGCAGTTCCAGGGCAGCATCTTCGTCGCGCGCAACATCACCGACCGCAAGCGCGCCGAGCGCCGCATCCGCTATCTCGCCCGATATGATGCGCTCACGAAGATCCCGAACAGGATGCAGTTCCACCATCTGCTGCAGCAGACCATTGCGCGCGCGTTGCGCAGCGGGCAGGTCGTGGCGCTGCTGTACCTGGACATGGACCGCTTCAAGGAGGTCAATGACACCTTCGGCCACGGCTCCGGCGACCGCGTCCTCGAAGTTCTCGCCGAGCGGCTCACGCGCGCGCTGCCGAAGGACACCATCGTCGGCCGCCTCGCGGGCGATGAGTTCGCGCTGTTCGTGGACGGCCTGCCCGCCGACTCGGACAACCGCGGCCCGATCGCGCACCTGGCGCGCTCCATTCTCACCGAGGTGAGCCGGGCGTTCCAACTCAACCAACACGAGGTGTTTCTCACCGCGAGCATCGGTGTGGCGCTGTGCCCGCGGGATGCGGAGAACGTCATCGATCTCATCCGCAACGCGGATGCGGCGATGTACTACTCGAAGCAGAACGGCGGCAACACCTTCGCGTTCTACTCGCCCGAGATGAACGCCGCCGCCGTCGAGCGGCTCATGTTGAAGAGCAAGCTGCGCCGCGCCCTGGAGCGCGATGAGCTCGTCATCAAATACCAGCCGAAGGTCGACCTGCGCAACGGCCGCATCATCGGCGCCGAGGCGCTGCTGCGCTGGCGGCTGCCCGGGCACGGCGACATCTCGCCCTCGCAGTTCATTCCGCTCGCGGAAGAGACCAACCTCATCCTCGAGATCGGCGAGTGGGTGCTGAACCGGGTCTGCATGGACTACCGCCACATGCAGAGCGAGGGCGGCGATCCGGGCCGCGTCTCGCTCAACCTCTCCCTCAAGCAGCTGCGCCAGGCGAGCTTCATACTGCGCTGCCGCTCGGTTTTCCGCCGTCACGGGGTCTCGCCCACCGCGTTCGAGCTCGAGATAACCGAAACGACCCTCATGGCGGATGCCAAGCGCACCGTGCGCCTGCTCGATGAGCTGTACGCGATGGGGCTGCACCTGTCGATCGATGATTTCGGCACGGGCTACTCGTCGCTGTCGGCACTGCAGCAATTCCCCATCGGCACGCTCAAGATCGACCAGTCATTCGTGCGCGACGTGAGCGAGGACGCCGGCGATGCGACGATCGTGAAAACGATCATCGAGATGGGCCGCAGCCTCGGCATGGAGGTGATCGCGGAGGGCGTGGAATCGCTGCGCCAACTGGATTTCCTGCGCCGCAACTCCTGCCACTACGCGCAGGGCAAGCTGTTCGGCGAGCCGTGCTCCGCGGCCGAGCTGCTCGCCCTCCTCACCCGACAGGCGGCCGGCACCGCGCCGTTCGGCCATCTGCTGCGCCACATCGAAGACGCCTCCAGCCGCTCGGCTTGAGCGCCCGCCTGCCCGAGGATCCGCTGCCGCGCACGGCGTAAACGCGCGATTCCCCCGCCAACCCTCTCACCCATGTTGACACTCGCCAACGTCCGCCTGCGCCGGGGTCCCCAGGTGCTCATCGAGGAGGCGAACGCCGGCATCTTTCGCGGCGAGAAGGTCGGCATCGTCGGGCGCAACGGCTCGGGCAAGTCCACCCTGTTGGCGCTCATCAAGGGCGAGTTGGTTCCGGATGCGGGTGAGTACTCGGCTCCGGCGAATCTGGCATTGGCTGCCGTCGCGCAGGAGCTGCCCGACTCGGACGCGCCGCTCGTCGAGTACATTCTCGACGGCGACCTGGAGTTGCGGGCGGTGGAAGTGCAGCTGGCACAGGCGGAGCGCAGCGCGGACGGGGTGCGTATCGGTGCCCTGCATGCCGAGTACGAGCGGCTCGCGGGGTACTCCGGAAAGAGCCGCGCCGCGGAGCTCGCGGCGGGACTCGGATTTGCGCCGGAGGAGATCGAGCGGCCGGTGCGGCAGTTCTCCGGCGGACTGAAAATGCGCGCGAACCTCGCGCGCGCCCTCATGCGCCGCTCGGACGTGCTGCTGCTCGATGAGCCGACCAACCACCTCGACCTCGATGCCGTACTCTGGCTCGAGCAGTGGCTGCGAAGCTATCCGGGAACGCTGCTGCTCGTATCGCACGACCGTGAGTTCCTCGATGTAGTCGTGGGCCGGATACTGCTCATCCAGGGCGGCCGGCTGAGCTCCTACGCGGGCAACTACAGCGCCTTCGAGATACAACACGCGGCGGAGGGCGAGCGCACGCGTGCGCTCATCGCCCGCCAGGAACGCGAAACGGCGCGAGTCACGAGTTTCATCGCCCGCTTCCGCGCCCAGGCGAGCAAGGCCCGGCAGGTGCAGAGCCGTCTGAAGGCGCTGGCGCGTCTCGGCGAGATCGCGGCCGTGCAGCCCGAATCGAGCTTCGAGTGGGAGTTCGCCGCGCCGGCAAAACTGCCCCGCCCGCTGCTCACGCTCGAGCGTCTGGCGGCCGGATACGGCACACGCCGCGTGATCGAGAATGTCTCGCTCTCCATCAACCCGGGCGACCGGATCGGTATTCTCGGACGCAACGGCGCGGGTAAATCCACGCTCATGCGCGTGCTCGCCGGACAGCTGGCCCCCGTGGCCGGGACACTCACGGCCGCGCCGGATGTCATGACGGGATTCTTCGCGCAGATCGAGCTGGAGCATCTCGATTCCGCCGCGACGGCGCTGGCGGAGCTCGGCAGGCGCGGCGGCTCCGAGGTCGCCCAGTGGGCCGAGCAGCAGCGGCGCGATCACCTCGGCCGTTTCGGCTTCCGCGGCGAGCGGGTGTTCGAGCCCACCGGGCGCTTCTCGGGCGGCGAGCGGGCGCGGCTGGCGCTGGCGATCCTGGTCGCGCGTAAACCCAACCTGCTGCTGCTCGATGAGCCCACCAATCACCTGGATCTCGAGATGCGCCACGCCCTGTTGATCGCGCTGCAGGAGTTTGCGGGCGCGGTGGTGGTCGTCTCGCACGACCGCACCTTGCTGCGCGGCGCCTGCGACAGCTTCCTGTTGGTTGCCGACGGCTCGGTGGCGCCCTTCGACGGCGATCTTGACGACTACGCTGCCTGGCTCGCGAGGAGGGGCAAGGAACGCGCCGCGCCGGCAGGGCCCGCGACCGCTCCTTCGCGGCAGGAGCAGCGGCGCCTCGATGCCGAGGCGCGCAACCGGCTCACCCC
>CAZDTG010000022.1:0-36395 GCA_964508005.1 uncultured Steroidobacteraceae bacterium | reverse complement strand
CTTCGCGGCAGGAGCAGCGGCGCCTCGATGCCGAGGCGCGCAACCGGCTCACCCCTCTGCGCAACGAGCAGCGCCGCATCGAGAGCGGGCTGGCTCGACTGGCGGGGGAGCGGCAGCAGCTCGAAGCCGAGCTCGCGGACCCGGCGACGTATACGACCAAACCGCCGGAGGAAGGACGGCGGCTCACACTGCGCCATGCGGAGCTGTCGCGGGAGATCGCGACTTTGGAGGAGCGCTGGCTCGAAGTGATGTCGGAGCTGGAAGAGCGCTCGCAGGCTCCCAGCTGAAACGGCCCGCCTTAAACGATTAGAATGGCGGCATGCCGTTCAGCTCGAGGATGTCGGCTGCGCCTTCCACGCGTCGACGTCGCTATCGGCGCGCGATCGCCGCGATTGCCGTGGGGATCTGGCTCGCCCTGGCGTGCTGGGAAGCGAACAAGCCGCTGCCGCGGGGCGTGCGGACCACCTCCTCCTGGCATTCCGTGCCGGCCCAGGACGTGACTTTCATCGCCGACATCACCTCCGCGGACGCGTACGGCCGGGCGGTATCCAGCCAGGCGATTTTTGACGAGACACTGAAAGTCGTGCGCACGGCGCGCGAGTTCCTCGTGCTCGATTACTTCATGTTCAACAGCCGGCGCGGCGATCTCGCGGCGGCCTCCCCCCTGCTACGGCCGCTGTCGGCGACGTTGCGGGACGCGCTCATCGAGCGCCGCCAGGCACTGCCCGGCCTCAAGGTGCTCTTCATCACCGATCCGGTCAACGAGCTGTACGGCGCCGTCCCCTCATCCGACCTGCGCCTGCTGCGGGCGGCGGGAGTCGACGTCGTCGTGACCGATCTCGAGCGGCTGCGCGATTCCAACCCTCTCTATTCGAGCGCGTGGCGGCTGGCGGTCGACTGGTGGGATCCGAACCCTCGGGGCGAGGGCATGCTGCCGAACCCGCTCAACGACTCGACCACGCCCCTCACCTTCGGCGCCTGGACCCGGCTCGTCAATTTCAAATCGAACCAGCGCGCGGTGGTGATCGGCGATGACGGCAAAGGCGGTCTCGCAGGCATCGTCGGCTCCGCGAGTCCGCACGATGCCAGCGGTGCGGATTCCAACGTGGCGGCGCGAGTCTCGGGTCCGGTGCTGGGGCCGTTGCTGGCAAGCGAGTTGGCGATTGCGCGGTTTTCCGGGTGGCACGGTTCCATCACGGCACCGGCGGACGTCACCGACCCGGATGGAGCAGCACCCGAGGGCGACGCCGCCATCGCGGACGGGAAGTCGGCAAGAGTACGGATGCTCACGGAAGGCGCGATCCACGAAGCGCTGCTCGAGCGCATCGCCGCGACCGCGAAAGGCGATTCCATCGACATCGCGATGTTTTGTCTGGCCGATCGGGGTGTGGTCGACTCGCTCCTCACCGCCAGCCGCCGCGGGGTCAACGTGCGGCTCATCCTCGACCCCAACAAGGACGCCTACGGCCACACCACCTCCGGGCTGCCGAATCAGCCGGCCGCCAGCGAGCTCGTTTCGGACAGCGATGGCGCGATTCATGTGCGCTGGTACCGTACGCACGGCGAGCAGTTTCACACGAAGCTCGTGATGATCTACGGGCCGGAGCGGCTGTGGCTCACGCTCGGCTCGGCAAATCTCACCCGCCGCAGTCTCGCCGACTACAACCTACAAGCCAACCTGGCCATTGAAGTCGCCCGCGACTCACCGCTCGCCCTGCAGACCATCGGGTACTTCGAGACGCTCTGGAACAACCGCGCCGCGCTCGGAATCGAGTACACCGCGGATTTCTCGGCGTACGCGGACCCGGGACAAGGCCACTATTGGCTCTACAGGTTCCTGGAAGGGACCGGTATGTCCGACTTTTAGTCCGTGCCTTTGTGCCCCATCGAGGCGCGGACGGCATCGAGGGTCTGCGCCGATAGGGAGTCGACGGCGCCGTTCGCCGCGGCCTCGAAGGCGGCGACGACGGCGCTCAGCTTGTTGGTGCTGGCTGGGGCCGATCCCTCGGCGAGGAAGCTCGCGATGACCTCACGGCCCTCGCGCTTTCCGACGAGGCAATCGAGCACCACGTGGACATCCGGGGCAGCGTTGCCGCCGGTGTAGTCGGCCTCGAAGCGGCGGACCGTCACCTGTAGTACATAGTCCGCCGGAAAAAGACTTGCCGAATCCGCCACCGATTGCCACAAGCCGGACCTGCGCAGCTTTTCCACGGCGAGCATGTCGACCATGTACGACGTGGGGGCTGCCCAACGGCTCGCGACGAAGAAGCTTATGCGCCGATCCGCTTGCACCAACACGATCTGCTCGGAATCGAGACCTGGGCCGACGGTCGGGCGGTTGAAGCGCAGGGAAGCCGCGACGGGACCAGGGTCCGCAGCGCCCTTTGGAGCAGCGGTGGCGCGCAAAAAATAGACCTGGTCCGGCCGCGCGTTGCTGTGGAAAAGTCCGGTGCATCCGGCCAAGGATCCGGCAAGAGGCCCGAGCAGTGCCGCAGACAACAACCGCGGCAGCAGGGTCCGTGCGCGCCGCCCCGCTTCGAGGCCGATCGAGACTGTCACCGCGGAATCTCCACGCCTTGCTGCGGCGGTTGATACAGGAGCTGCGACGGGTTCGCACGCAGACTGCTGCTGAGCGCACGGATCTCCTCCGCGGCGGCCCTCCCCTCGCGCAGGAAGCGCTCGAGCTCGGGCAGCCCGTCGCGCGCGAACGAGCGGATATCCTGCCGATTGTCGGCGAGGATCTTGTTGATCAGGTCGGTGGCGCTCGTAAGGTTGTCGGCCATGGAGCGCAGGCGCTGTATGGCGGCCTCCACATCCGGCGCGGCGGTGTCGATCACGCCGCGCAGGTCCCGCGCCGACGCACCGACCTGCGCGGTCGCGTTCCGCAGGTCGCCCAGCAGCCCGTTCAGATCGTGCAGGGTTTGCGGCAGCGCGAGGCTCGCCCTGTTGATATTGCCCAGCGCGCTCGAGAATGCGGAGACATTCTCGTCGCTCAGCAGGCGATCGGCGCGCTGCACGAGCTCACCCGCCGCGGCTACCAGATCGGGCAGACTTTGCAGAAACGCCTGCAGGCGCGAGGGGCCGGCGCGGATGACGGGATATTCGTAGCTCTGCACGAGCGGCGGCCGCGGGCGGTCGCTCCGCTGCCGCAGAAGATCGATGAACAGAAGTCCAGTCACCCCCTGAAGCGAAAGCTCCGCAACGGTCATGTCGGAAATGGGCGTGGACGCGTCGATGTCCACGATGACCATGACACGGCTGGAGTCGCGCGGATCGATACGCATATCGTAAACGCGACCAACACCTACACCGAGATAGCGCACGGGGGAACCGCGTTCGAGGCCGCTCACGGTGCCGTCGAAGTAAACCTCATAGCGGTTGTAATGGCGATGCTCGCGCGTGTCGGTGTACCAATAAACGAAGAGACCCGCGACGAGGGTCACGACGAGTACGAACGCGCCGACGGCAGCGTAGTTCGCGCTACGTTCCATGGTGTTCCAGTCGCGTGCGCGCACGCTCTCCGTGGAAATACGCCTGGATCCACGGGTTGGGGTTATTGACGATGCCCTCGAGCGTATCGACCTCCATATGGCGGTCCACGATCACCCCGACACGATTGCAGGTACGAAAGATCGTGTCCAGATCGTGTGTAATCATGACGACGGTGAGCCGCAATTCCTTCTGGAGGTAGAGGATCAACTCGTCGAACTCGGAGGCGCTGATGGGATCGAGGCCCGAGGTGGGCTCGTCCAGGAAGAGCAGCTTCGGATCGAGCGCCAGGGCCCGTGCCAGAGCGGCTCGCTTGACCATGCCGCCGGAGAGCTGCGAGGGGTATTTTTCCGCGGCATCCGCCGGGAGACCCGCGAGCCGGATCTTGAGCATCGCGAGCTCGTCGCGCACCGCGGCTCCCATGTCCACGTGCTCGATCATGGGGAGTTGCACGTTCTGCCGCACCGTCAGGGCCGAATACAGCGCCCCCTGCTGGAAAGTGACGCCGTAGCGCGCCTTTACCTCGTACAACTGGGTGGTCGTCATCCGGGTGATATCGTTGCCATCGATGCGGATGATCCCGGCCTGGGGACGCTGCAGCCCGAGTATGCTCCGCAGCAGCACGGACTTGCCGGTCCCCGAACCGCCCACGATCCCGAACACCTCGTCCTCGCGCACCTCCATGTTCAGGCCGTCGTGAACGAGCTGGGACCCGAAGCGGTTCACGAGCCCGATCACTTCGAGGACCGGGTAGATCAAACGCCCAACTCCAGAAACAGCACCGCGAACAGGGCGTCCGCAAAAATCACGAGGAAGATCGCCTGCACGACCGCGAGCGTGGTGAGCCGGCCGAGCTCGCGCGAGGAGTCACGCACCTGCATGCCGCGATAGCAGCCGGCCATGGCAATGAGCACGGCAAACACCGGCGCCTTGATGACACCCACCCAGAAGGTGGTCGGGGAGATCGCTTCCTGCGCCCGGGTCACGTATTGCGTCAGGGGTATGTCGAGCAGAAGGCGGCACAAAAGGGCGCCACCGGTGAGCCCGATGATATCCGCAATGACGGTGAGCAGCGGGAGCGCGATGACGAGCCCGACCACGCGGGGCAGCACCAGCACTTCGAAGGGATCGACGCCCGTGGCATACAGGGCATCGACCTCCTCGTTGAGCTTCATCGAGCCGATTTCGGCGGCGAAAGCGCTTCCGGAGCGGCCTGCGACAATGATGGACGTCAGCAGCACTCCAAGCTCGCGCAGCACCCCGATCGTCACGAGATCGACGACGAAGACTACCGCGCCAAAGGTGCGCAACTGTTGGGCACCCATGTAGGCAATGATGACGCTGATGAGGAACGCGATCAGGGCGACGATGGGGATCGCGGTGATGCCGGTGTCATACACGTGCCGGGCGATCGACGTCGGCCGCAGCCGTTTCAAGCTCGTGACACCGCGCGCGGCTGTCACGGCCATCCGGCCGAGAAAGGCAAGGTCGCGAACGAGGTCCCGACCGTACAGCACCGCATGGCGGCCGAGAAATTCGAGCGAGCGGACCGCGGGCGCCTCGAGCTCCGCGATCGGAGTCAGCGGAACCTTCGTGTTGCGCTCCGAGCACGGCGGACTCTCGCCTCTGAGGGTCTGGTCGACGAGACGCAGCTGATCCGGCGGTGGGCCCTGGAAAGCCACCTCCGTTCCCGCGGCCTGCGCCTGTTTGATGAATTCGTGCAGGCGCCAGGCCCCTGAAAGGTCCAGCGCCTGCAGGCGCGCCGTGGAAATCTCGACGCGCCGCACACCGCCCAGGTCAAGCGGGGTCAGCGCGGCATCGATTGCAGCGAATCGCAGGGCACGCCACTCCCCGGTCAGCTCGAGCTCCAGCCCCTGGCCGGAGCGGCGGATCTCGAGCATCCCGTTGGCGCTGGCGTGCTGCCGCATTAGGTTTATTGGAAAAAACTGCTACCGCTTGGCATAGAGATGGGCTTCGAGGAACCAGAGGTTCTTGTCGGTCTCCCGGGAAATTCCCGTAAACAGATCGGAGGTGCCGGCGTCGCCGAACTTCGCCGACTCCTCGATGGCGGCGCGAACTTTGCGGCCGAAGTCAGCCAACACGGCGGACAGGGCCTCGACGTGCGCCACGCCGTCGGAGATGTCCTGCGGATACGGCTTCAAAGAGGTGCCGCGCGCGACCGCCGCGAGCGTGCCCTGAGCGGTGCCGCCGAGGGCGGTCACCCGCTCGGCGATGGTGTCGATGTGCTCCTCGACACTCTCGGCGACTTTATCGAACAGCTCGTGCAGGGCGATGAAGTTCGGGCCCTTCACATTCCAATGGGCGTGTTTCGTCTGGGTGCCGAGGTCGATCGCATCGGCCAGCCGTGCATTGAGCAACTCGATGGACCGGGTGCGGGTGCCCGCCGGCAGATCATTCCTGGTGTCGAACATGGGAGCCTCCTATTTGTGTTGGGGGAATATTAAGCGCCCCCGCCGTCCCGGAGCCAATGGGCTGTTCGGATCGGGATGATAAACGAGGTCTATCGTCTCAGGTGTCGTCGCGGTAGCGGCGAATGCGCGCGGCTGCGTAGGCACAAGCGGCGGCGACGGCGATGCCGAGCCACAGATCGATGTTGAGGAACGCCGGGCCGACATGCACGAGATCGTAGATGCGGGGCATCGAGGCGAGCATGGCGGGACCCACATCGGTCATGGAGGCTATGACGGCGCTCTCCAGGTGCAGGCTCCTCCACAGGCCATCGGTGCGATAGCCGAGGAGGCTGTAAAGATGGTGAGTGCCAAAAGCGATCCGCTCGACGATGACCGCGAGCAGGGGCACGAGCGTCACCCACAGCAGCACGTTACGGCGCACCCAGGCCGAGGCGAGCACGAAGCAGCCGAGAAAGGGCGCGTACCACAGGATGGAGAGGATCAGCCCGAGCAACATCAGCGCCTGTGTCTTGAGGAATGCGACCGTGTCCCACACCACCAGCTCGGGGGAATGTCCGAGAACCGCCCGCAAGTCCCAGATGGCGGTGAACAGGACGTCGGTGACCAGGGCGAGCGCGAACGTTCCGAGCGGCACGAGGACGCAGCCTGTGAACATCTTTGCAGCGACCGTGGCGCCGTCGGAGATGGGCAGCGACTTCCAGAACAGGATGCTGCGGTCCTTGCGCTCGGCGTACAGGCAATCGAGCAGATAGAAGTTCAACACCAGGACCATCACCAGGTAGTGCGGGATCGTCAGTCCCCACAGGGCGAGCGCGAACACGACGGTCTTGTTGCGCGGATCCAGCCACTCCGAGGCCTCCCCGGCATTGACCCGAAGTGCTCCATGGGTCCACAGCGCCGAGAGCAGCAGCAGGCCGGTGACCGCCAGGGGCGCCGCCCACAGCGAGCGGTGCTCCCAGAGCTCACGCCGTACGAGCGTTTGAAACATGCGCAATCGCGGGTTGCCGGCGGCCCACGTAGCGGGGCCGGGCACACTGTCACCCGGCGAGACCGCCGTCGGAATACTCATGCGGCCTCCATCTTCGCGACAAAAAGATCGGCGATGGAGGGCGTGCCCAGCTCGCCCAGAGGCGCGAGGTCGGCAGCGGCGCGCCCTTCGAAGATCATGACGCGGCGGCCAAAAACCTCACGCTCGGAGATTGGCTGCAACGCACGCGCGCGCGCGGCGTTGTCCGGAGTCACCGTAAGCTGCACGTAGCGCTCGGCCAGCACCTCGACCGGGCTGTCGAGCAGGACCCGTCCCTGCCGGAGGAAGATGACGTCGGTGAACAGGTTCTCGATCTCCTCGACCTGGTGGGTCGTCACGACGATCGTGCGCTCCTTGTCGAAGTAATCGTTCAGCAACGTGTCGTAGAACTGCCGCCGGTACAACAGGTCGAGGCCGAGCGTCGGCTCATCCAACACCAGCAGCCGGGCGTCGATCGCGAGTATCAACGCGAGGTGCAGCTGCGTGACCATGCCCTTTGAGAGCTCGCGCACCCGGCTCCTCATCCGGATGTCGGTCCTGCGCAGGAATTGCATGGCGCGCGCGCGATTGAAACGCGTGTGCACGCCGGCCACGAGCTCCAGCGCCTGGCCGACGCGCAGCCACCTCGGCAACACGGCTACATCGGCGATGAACGACACCTCGCGCATCAGCTCGTCGCGTTGCGAGCGTGGATCCCGACCCAACACGCGCAGCTCGCCCTCGAAGTGGGTGAGACCCAGCAGCGCCTTGAGGGCGGTCGTCTTGCCCGCGCCGTTCGGGCCGATCAGGCCGACGATGCGCCCCGCGCCCACGTTGAAACTCACATCCTGCAGCGCATGGATCGAGTGGTAGGACTTCTTCAGCCCGCGCGCTTCAATTACCGGTGCGGTCATCACCCTTGCTCATCACTCTTGTCATCGCCTTGGCCCGGCGTGGAGGGGTACGGCCCGGCGGGCGCGGCCGCTCCGTTTCGGAGCAGCTCGGCGCTCGACAGTCCGAGGCGCTGGATGGTGGCGCAGACCTTCGGCCACTCCTCCTCGAGGAAGCGCTGCCGCTCGTCCTTCATCAGCGCGTTGCGCGCCCCGACGCTCACGAACATCCCCAGCCCGCGCCGCTTCTCCACCAGATGCTCGTCGACGAGCTGCTGGTACCCCTTGAGCACCGTGAGCGGGTTCAAGCGGAATTCCGCGGCGACATTGCGGACCGATGGCAGCGGGTCGCCCTCTTTCAGCACCCCTTCCAGAATCATCGCGACCACCCGGTCCCGCAGTTGCCGGTAAATCGGCAGGCTGTCATCCCACTGCGGGTCCATCAGGTCCTGGCTGGCTCTTGGCTCTGTGAGGGAAGGTTAGCGCACTAATCTACCAAAACAGCCGGCTCCGACTGGCCAAACCAGGTGTGCGCCGGGCGGACCGACGCCTCCGCTGTCCAGGAGACCGGCGTCTCGCGGTGGTTGTGCACCACAGAGGTGGACCGCACGAAGCTCAGGCTCAGCGCCAGCGTGATCGCTACCGCGGCAGCTCCGCACGCCAGGACCTTCAAGCCATTGTCCAGCAAGGTGTTCATGTCGTCTCTCCTGTTCCTCGGTTGGGCCGATCTGCACCATGCAGGTCGCCGCTTCAATAGTGTTCTATATAACTACATCACTAGATTAGTGTCAAGCCATTTCACCTAGCAGGAAGTTCCCGGGTACGCGCTCTAAAGACGTTGGGGTGGTCGCACGTTCGACCCTGGAGGCGCCAATGCCCGGATTCAGATGCGCGCGGACGTGAAGTCAGATGCAGCTCGGGGCGATAGGGTTTGTTCGGCACCGGCACCGGAGATGCGGCGGGCGGGCTGGGCGCGTACAGTGGAAGGCGATGGACCTCGAGGACGACAGCGAGCTGATGCTGCGTTACGCGCGTGGTGACCTGCGCGCATTCGAGGCGCTCTACGAGCGCCATCGCAGCGGGCTCTATCGCTACCTCACCCGGCACACGCGGAATCCGGAATCCGCCAACGATTTGTTCCAGGAGGTGTGGAGCAAAGTGATCGCGAGCCGCGAGCGTTACGAGCCGCGCGCGAAATTCCGGACGTTCCTGTATCGGATTGCGCACAACTGCTTCGTCGATTACTGCCGCCGCACGGCGGTCCGCGAGGAGATCAGCGGCGAGGCGCAGGACGACTGGCAAAGCTCCTTGCCGGCCCCTGACCATGACCGGCCGGATGCCCGCGCGGAGCAAGCGCAGGCCGTCGCGCGCTACAGAGCGGCGCTCGCGGCGTTACCAGCCGAACAACGGGACGTGTTTCTCCTGTATGAGGAATCCGCCCTTTCACTCGAGGAGATCGCAGTCATCACGGCGGTTGGCCCGGAAACAGCGAAGAGTCGTCTGCGCTACGCGGTGTCGAAACTGCGCCAGGCGCTGAGCTCCTCGGCGCCGGCGGCCACCTCGTTGGGTTCCCCCTGCGCCGCAGTCGAGATTGCAGTGAAGGTCACCCAGGAGCGCGGGCGATGAGCGACTCCGAGCATGACGACGAGTTCGAGGCTTATCTCAAGCGGCAGGGGCCCATTCACAAAGGCATGACATCGCTCGAGCGCCCGGAGCCGCCGCCGGAGCTCGACCGCATCGTCATCGGCAATGCGCGCAAGGCTATTCGAAGCCGCTCTCCGGTTCGCCTCTACCGGGCGCCGAAATGGGCATTGCCGGTGGGGCTCGCCGCAACGATTCTCATCTCCTTCGCCACCCTGCTCGGGCTAGGCGTACGGACGGTCAGACAGCAGCAGGAGACAGCCACCCACGCGTCGCTGCGGGAGTCGCGCGCGCCGCAGGCTGTCGCGGAGCCACCGCCCGCTACAGCACTGTCCGACGATTCACCGTCACTGTCCGCCGACTCACCGTCGAGCGCCTCACGGTCGATTGCGGCAGCTTCGCCGGTGGAGCCGCCCGCGCCTGTGAGGCTGCCTCCTATTCCAACGGCCCCCTGGCCCCCATCCCCCATGGAGTCCGCCCCGATGGCCTCCTCGAGCGCGGCGCCCCTCGCGGAGCAACCGAGCGACAAAGCGCGCACCCGCGTCGCCCGGGCGGACATAGCCGCCAGGCGTTCGCGCACCGAGGGGGACTCAGGCCCGGACGCCGACCGCCGCGATCACCCCGACGCGGCGAAGTGGCTCGCGCGGATCGAAAGGCTGCGCAGCGGCGGCCTCACGGCCCAGGCCGAGCAGGAACTCAAGCGCCTTCATCAGGCCTATCCCCAGTACCCGCTGCCCGCCGCAGCCGCTCCGGCTGACGGTCGAGCGCAATAGCCGATAGAATTCCCGGCCCTTTTCCGGCAAAGAAACGTACCGCCATGAAGCCTGCCCTGAACGTCGCGATCACCGGCGCTGCCGGCCAGATCGGCTATGCCCTCGCTTTCCGTGTCGCCTCCGGCCAGATGCTCGGGGCGGACCAGCCCGTGAACCTGCACCTGCTCGAAATCACACCCGCTCTGCCGGCGCTGCAGGGGGTGGTGATGGAGCTCAACGACTGCGCGTTCCCGACCCTCAACAAGATCGTCGCCAGCGACGATGCGAAGGTCGCCTTCCGCGATTGCAACATCGCGATGCTCGTGGGCGCCCGGCCGCGCGGGCCCGGCATGGAGCGCAAGGATCTGCTGCTCGCCAACGCTCAGATTTTCTCCGCGCAGGGCAAAGCCCTCAACGAGGTCGCCAACCGGCAGGCGAAAGTGCTCGTCGTCGGCAACCCGGCGAACACCAACTCGCTGATCGCGCGGGCGAACGCGAAAGGCCTGAACCCCCGCAACTTCACCGCCATGACGCGCCTGGATCACAATCGCGCGCTGTCGCAACTCGCCGGGAAGACCGGCAAGCACGTGACCGCCATCCGCCGCATGACCATCTGGGGGAATCACTCCGCGACCCAGTATCCCGATCTCAGCCACACGCTCGTCGACGGCAAGCCGGCGAAGTCCCTGGTCGACCAGAAATGGATCGAGGAGACGTTCATTCCCGTCGTGCAGCAGCGCGGCGCGGCCATCATCAAGGCCCGCGGCGCTTCCTCCGCCGCCTCCGCCGCCTCCGCCGCGATCGATCACATCCACACGTGGGTGCACGGCACGGCCCCCGGAGACTGGATCAGCATGGCCGTGCCGTCCGACGGCAGCTACGGGATCAAGGAAGGGGTGATTTACTCCTATCCCGTCACCATCAAGGACGGTGAGTATCAGATCGTGCAGGGTCTGTCAGTGGATGAGTTCAGCCGCAAGCGCATGGACGCGACGGACGCCGAGCTGCGCGAGGAGCGCGACGGCGTGAAGGCACTGCTCTGAGAAAGGTACCGGACTTGACTTAAAGGACTTTTGATTTCACGGTGCCGCGACCTCGGCGCTGGGCGCGCGCAAAAGTCCTATAAGTCAAGTCCGGTACCTCAGGAGGATTTCATGCTCGGCGCGATCATCAGTCTCCTTCTCATCGCCGCCGCGGCGTACGCAGTCACCCAGGTCGGCGGTGTCATCACGCTGCTGTTCATCGCGGCCGTGCTGTTCCTCGCCTACAAGCGGCTGTCCCTGCTCGCCTTCACGACGACTTTCACCGTACTGCTGGCCGCTTACACGCTGTTAGGTGCCTCGAGCGCGCCCGCCGGCATCTGGAAGGGCTTCCTCTGGGTGCTGCTCGCCTTCCTGTGGCTCCTCAACATCCGGCCGCTGCGCAAGGCGCTCATCACGCGCCCCTTCATGAAGTCGTACCTGAAGCTGCTGCCGTCGATGTCACAGACCGAGCGCGAAGCCCTGGAGGCCGGCACGGTCTGGTGGGACGGCGAGCTGTTCACGGGCGCGCCGAAATGGTCCAAGCTGCTGTCGGCGCGGCCCCCGCAACTGTCCGCCGAGGAGCAGGCCTTTCTCGACGGTCCGTGCGAAGAGCTCTGCCGCATGCTCGACGATTGGAACATCACGCACGAGCGCGGCGACCTGCCGCCGCAGGTGTGGGATTACCTCAAATCGCGCGGCTTCTTTGCCATGATCATTCCCAAGCGCTATGGCGGCCTCGAATTCTCCGCCTATGCTCATTCGTGCGTGCTCGCCAAGATCGCCAGCCGCAGCACCACCGCTTCATCGACCGTCGCCGTGCCCAACTCGCTCGGACCCGCCGAACTCCTCAACCACTACGGCACCGAAGAGCAGAAGAATTACTACCTGCCGCGGCTCGCGCGCGGCGAGGAAGTACCCTGCTTCGCCCTCACGGGGCCGCGCGCCGGCTCGGATGCGGCCTCCATTCCCGACACCGGAGTCGTCTGCCGCGGCACCTGGCAGGGCCGCGAAGTCATCGGGCTGCGGCTGAACTTCTCCAAGCGCTACATCACCCTCGCGCCGATCGCGACCGTGATCGGGCTCGCCTTCCGCATGTTCGACCCGGACAAGCTGCTCGGCGGCAAGCAGGACATCGGCATCACCTGCGCCCTGATTCCCCGCAACACGCCGGGCATCACCATCGGGCGGCGCCACTTTCCCGTCAACGTGCCGTTCCAGAATGGTCCGCTCCAGGGCAAGGACGTGTTCGTGCCGCTCGATGCCATCATCGGTGGAGCGAAGATGGCCGGCTCGGGCTGGCGCATGCTGGTGGAACAGCTTTCCGTTGGCCGCTGCATCTCGCTGCCCTCGAACGCGACCGGAGGAGCGAAAGCGGGCACGTGGGCGACGGGCGCGTACGCGCGCATCCGCCGGCAATTCAACATGCCGGTGGGAAAATTCGAAGGTGTCGAAAGCGTGATCGCACGAATGGTCGGTCTCACCTACACCATGGACGCCGCGCGCTCGGTCACCGCGGGGGCGATCGACGGCGGCGAGAAGCCTTCGGTCCCCTCGGCGATGCTCAAATATCACGTCACCGAGATGGGCCGCCAGGTCGCGAACGACGCGATGGACGTACACGGTGGCAAGGGCATCTGCCTCGGCCCGAAAAACTATCTCGCCCGGGGCTATGAAGTCGTGCCCGTCGCCATCACGGTCGAAGGCGCAAACCTGCTCACACGCAGCCTCATCATCTTCGGCCAGGGGGCGGTGCGCTGTCATCCATTCGTATTGCGTGAGATGACCGCCGCGCGCAATCCCGACAGGGCCAAGGGGGTCGACGACTTCGACAGTGCTCTCTTCGGGCACATCGGCTTCACGATCTCGAACGCCGTCCGCTCCTTCATCATGGCGCTCACGCACGCACGCTTCACGACGAGGCCGGTGGAGGGACCGACGGGACGCTACTACCAACACATCGTGCGCTTCAGCGCCTCCTTCGCATTCGCCGTCGATGTCGCAATGCTGACGCTCGGCGGTTATCTGAAAAAGAAGGAGAACCTGTCGGCGCGGCTCGGTGACGTGCTCTCCTGCATGTACCTCGCCTCGATGGTCCTCAAACATCACGAGAACCAGGGGCGGCCGCAGGAGGATCTGCCCATTGTCGAATGGGCGTGCCGCAACCTTCTCTATCATGCCCAGGAGCAGCTCTACGGTTTCCTGCGCAACTTTCCGAACCGGCTGTTGGGCGGTGTGATGCGCGCGCTCATTCTCCCGCGCGGGCGGGCCTACTCCGCCCCCGGCGACCGTCTCGGACGCAAGGTGGCCGAGCTGGTGACGAATCCCACCGAGGCCCGCGAGCGGTTGTGCCAGTACATGTACTGGACGCTCGAGCCGACGAACCCGTTCGGACTGCTGCAGGAGGCGTTGCTGCTCGCGCAGAGTGTCGAGCCGATCGAGAAACGCATGCGCGTCGAAGGCGTGAAAACGGGGCGAATCACCGCCCTGGACTTCCCGGCCCAGATCCAACAGGCGCTCGCCGCCGGCATCATCTCGGAGGCCGAAGCAGCCACCTTGCGCGATTACGATCGCAAGGTGATGGAGATCATCAACGTGGATGACTTCGCGCCGCACGAGCTGGGCACACAAGCGGAGCCGGTGCCGCAAGCCACGCTGCGGTCGAACATTCACGTGGCGTAAATGCGGGCGGCCGGCAATCACCTCAGGCAAGCGATTGTTCGCACAGCACGGAAACGACTAAGCTTCGGGCGCGGCGCAAAGCCGCTTCATTCCCGTAAGGAGAGTTTCGTGCGAATGTTCGCCATCGCCGCCGCGCTGATCCTCGCCGCCACCGCCGCCACAGCCCAGGAGCGCACACCGTCACCGCCCGGTGCGGCCGTCACCATCCTCAGCCCCAAGAACGGGGCGCAGGTCACCAACCCGGTGGTCGTGAAGTTCGGCATCAAGGGCATGACGCTCGCGCCCGCCGGTACGCACGAGCCGAATACGGGGCATCACCATTTACTCATCGATACCGATCCGCCGGCGGACCTGAGCAAGCCCTTGCCGGTCACGGACAAGATCATCCATTTCGGCAAGGCGCAGACCGAAACGACCCTGACCCTGGCGCCCGGCAACCACACCCTGCAGCTGCTGCTCGCGGACGGAAACCATATTCCGCACAACCCGCCCGTGATGTCGAAGAAGATCACGATCACCGTGACTCAATAGCCTGTCGCGAGATTGGCGGCCGGGGCTCGCGCAGCACGAACCCCGGCCAGGTCCGCGGCGCAGCAGCACCGCGCACCGCCGGGCATGATAGCTTTTCCCCTCCAGACAGCAGATCCAGTGCACTGTCCCCATGACCCGCGCGGTTCTCCACGTCGACATGGATGCGTTCTATGCATCGGTCGAGCAGCACGACGATCCCTCGCTGGCCGGTAAGCCTCTGATCGTCGGTGGGACGTCCGGGCGCGGAGTGGTGGCGGCCGCGAGCTACGAGGTCCGCAAATACGGTGTGCATTCGGCCATGCCGATGAGCACGGCATTGCGCCTGTGCCCGCACGCGGTTTGCGTACGGCCCCGCATGCAGCGCTACAAGGCCGTCTCCGATCTGGTTTTCGGGGTCTTCCACGAGCTCACGCCGCTGGTGCAGGGCCTATCCCTCGATGAGGCCTTCCTGGACGTCACGGCAAGCCGGGAGCTGTTCGGAGAGCCCGTGGCCATCGCGCGCCGGATCAAAGCCCGGATCCGCGAGATCACCGGCCTCACGGCTTCGGTCGGCGTTGCAACGAACAAGCTCGTCGCCAAGATCGCCTCGGACCTCGCCAAACCTGACGGACTGACGATCGTGCCGGAGGGGCACGTCCACGAGGTGCTCGATCCGTTGTCCGTGCGCCGGCTGCCGGGCCTCGGCCGCAAGACGGGCGCGAAGGTCGAGGCCGCGGGCATTCACACGCTCGGTGAGCTGCGCGTCGCGCCGGATACCGTGCTGCGGCCGTTGTTCGGCCGATACACCCAGCGGGTCCGGGAGCGCGCGGCCGGCATCGACGACCGTCCCGTCCTCCCGGATCGGGACGAGAAATCGCTCAGCGCGGAAGACACGTTCGAGCGCGATATCGGCGATCCACGCGCACTGCAGGCCGAATTGACGCGACTTGCCGGCCTCGCGTGCGAGCGTATGCGGCACAAGCAGCTCATGGCCGGCTGTATCGGCGTCAAGATCCGGCGCGGTGATTTCGTTACATTCACGCGCCAGCGCGCCGTATCGCCGCCGACACACGATGGGCGTACGATCACCCACGTGGCCCTCGAGTTGCTCACCCGCTGGCTCGAGCAGGCGCCGGGTGCGAAACTTCGGCTCCTGGGGGTGGTCTTGACTGACCTGAGCCCGGCGTCGCAACTCGGCCTTTTCGAAGACACGCCTCCGCACACAACGCGCCTCGACGCGGCGCTGGATGAGGCCCGAGCGCGCTTCGGCAGCGGGGCCCTGCGGCGCGGAAACACGATCAAGTAACAGCAGCGATTCCATGTATCTCTCGTTTTTCGGACTCAACGAAAAGCCCTTCGCGATCACCCCGGATCCGCGCTATCTCTATTTGAGCGAGCGCCACGCCGAAGCTCTGGCTCACCTGCTGTACGGCATCAACGAAGCCGGCGGCTTCGTGCAGCTCACGGGCGAGGTGGGCACGGGCAAGACGACGATCGTGCGCTCCCTGCTCGCGCAGACTCCGAAGAACGCCGAGATCGCGCTCATCCTCAATCCGCGGATGACCGCTCCCGAATTCCTTCTCACGATCTGCGAGGAGATCGGCATCGGGGTGCCCGACTCGTCGACCGAGAGCCTGAAGGACCTCGTCGACGTTCTCAGCCACTATCTCCTGAAGGCGCACGGCGCCGGCCGCCGCGTGGTGCTCGTAGTGGACGAAGCGCAGAATCTCGCGCCGGCGGTACTGGAGCAGGTGCGCCTGCTCACCAATCTCGAAACCAACACCCAGAAGCTGCTGCAGATCATTCTCATCGGCCAGCCGGAGTTGCGCGAGCTGCTCGGCCGCAACGAGCTGCGCCAGCTCGCGCAACGCATCACCGGCCGCTATCACCTCAATCCCCTGACACGCGACGAGACGGCCGCGTACGTGCGGCACCGTTTGCGCGTGGCGGGAGCGACAACCGACATTTTCAGTGGAGCGGCGCTCAGCGAGATCTATCGGCTGTCCGTCGGGGTACCCCGGGTCATCAATGTCATCTGCGACCGGGCACTGCTGGGCGCTTACTCCATGGACAGCCACAGGGTCACCGCAACGCTCGTGCGCCACGCGGCGGCGGAAGTCTTCGGCAAACGGATCGCGCCGAACTGGCTGCCGTGGGCCGCCGCAGGCAGCACCGCGGTGGTCCTGTTGTGCGCGGCCGTTGCGCTTTGGATTTCGCGCCCCTCGAACTCCAAACCTCAGCTTGCGGCTGCAGCCGCTTCCCACGCTCCTGCGGCAGCAGCGACGCGAGGGGCGAGCGACGAGCGTGCCGCCACGACCCCCGCGTCCACGAGTGCAGCATCCAGCTCCGCCGCCGACAAAATATCGCCTGCAGCCGTCGGAGCGATTCCGCGCCAGGCTTTGTCCCAGCTCCTCACCCAGAACGCCCGCGAGACGGATACCGACAGCGCATTCGCGAAGCTGTTCGGTTTGTGGGGAGTCAAGTACGTGCCCGGGGGAACCGACCCGTGCACCCAGGCCTCACAGCAGGGGTTGGATTGCCTCACCCAGCGCGGCTCACTGGCGCAATTGCGACTCTACAACCGTCCCGCGATCCTGCTCCTGAACGACGATGGCGGCAGCTCGCACCAGGTCGTCCTGACGCGGCTCGACGACGAGCGCGCGCGCATCGAGCTCGGCGGGGTCCGTCATGATGTCGGGATCGGCGAGCTGTCGCGCTACTGGTTCGGCGATTTCGTGATGCTGTGGCGCCCGGGGACCAGCCAGGTGAAAGCGCTGTCACCCGGAATGCGCGGCGCCGAGGTACGCTGGCTGCGCGAGAGCCTGCAGCACGTCCGGGGTCAGCACAGCGACGGCCCGGTGAGCGATGTATTCGATACCGACCTCACCAACCTCGTGCGGGATTTCCAGCGCCAACACCGGCTCACGGTCGATGGCATCGCCGGCGTCCAGACGCAGATCGCGCTCGCGAGCGCGGTGGCTGGATCCGATGCGCCGCTGTTGTACATGGCCGACACACACGGCGGGTAACCGATGTCGTTCATTCTCGATGCGCTGAAAAAGTCAGAGACCGACCGCCAGCGGCAGAACGGCCCGGCGCTGTTCGAAGTGAAGGTTGCACCGCCGAGGAACGGGCTGCCGCTGTGGGCGGTGGGCCTCGCGGTGCTCCTGGCGGTGAATCTGGTCATCGTGGCCTGGGTGCTGCTGCGCCGTCCTGCTGCCGCCGATGCGGCGGCCGGCGGTCCGCCGCCCGTTCTCGGGCAGGCCCAGAGTCCGGCCTCACAAATGGCCACGTCTGCGTCTGCGACCCCGGTAGCTTCACCTGGGACGCAGCAGGGGCGGATGACGCCCCCCGGGGCCAATGCTGTGCCGGTAGGCGGAACCGGCCCTACGACTCCTCTGGCCCAGCCAGCCGGCATGACGCAGCCTCCTCCGGGGGTTGGCGGCTCGGGGATGGCCCCCGGAGGCCCTTATCCCCAGCAGCAACCGGCCCCGACGAACGCCGTTCCCAGCAGCGGGAACGAGCCTCTTGCCGCCGCACAGGCGAATGCGGGCGAGAAACCGAATCCAGACGACTATGCACCGGCGGCGGAGTCCGGTCCTATTGTTCCCTTCGGCAACCACGTCGCGCGCGGCACGTCGAGCGGCGTGCCGCTGTACCAGGACGCGGCGCTCGCCCCTGGTGCACACCTGCCGAATTTGCGCCTGGATCTGCATGTGTTCGCGGCGAAACCGCAGGACCGCTTCGTCATGATCAACATGCACAAGCTGCACGAGGGCGACTCCCTGCCCGAAGGGGTGCGCGTCGAGAGCATCACACCCGAGGGGGCGGTGTTGACCCATGATGGGGCAAGATTCCTCTTGACCCGCGAGTGACCTCCGGACTGACGCCGTTTGCAGACAGGCGCATCGCCTCGTGCGGTGAGCTCCCGCACGTCCTGGCGCCGCCGCGATTTGTGACACGCTGCCGCGCCTAACTCGAGGTGGCGATTCACATTATGGGTTGCTACCCCGGGTGGCCATGTTGCGCGGCAACATCCTGCGGACAGGGCTGCGACAAGATGACGAGTTTCACAAAATACGTCCGCGGGAGGCGACAAAGGTACCGCGTGTACGGCATCGTCACAGCGCTACCGGGCGGCCATTCGGCCGCTGCCGGCGATTGGTGCTCATAGATGGCGAGCGGCTCCCTACTGCACGATTTTCAGGGTAATCCAGCCTCGAGCGCCCCAGCCCGGGACCGGGCTGCGGCACGCGCGGGCATCGTCGTGCTGACGCGCGACGAGGCGCTGGTCCAGACCCTGCAGGTGATCGGTTCGGAATACGACATTTTCACGCTGAGCGTCGAATCCGATCTCGCCGCGTACCTCCTGGCGGAAGCACCGGGCGTTGCCATTCTCGACGCCGGCGCCCTCGCCAACCCGATCGAGCGGCTCACCGAGCGGCTGCGCGCGCAATTTCCGGAGCTGGTGCTCATCGTCGCCGGTAGCGTCGATGACCAGAGTGCCCTGGCGACGCAGATCACGAATGGCACCGTCTATCGATTCCTCCACAAGCCGGTGTCCGAGCAGAGAGTCCGGCTGTTCGTCGATGCGGCCTGGCGCCGGCATGACGAAGAGCACGCGGGCGTCGAGTCCGTGGCGGCTGCCTCCCTGCCCACACGGGAGCGAGCCAGTCGCGGACCCAACATATTGCTGTTGGGTGGCGCGGTGGCAGCCGCGGTCGCTCTGATCGGCGGCGGATTGCTGCTGCACAAACCCAGCGAGCCACAGGTGTTGCCGTCGAGCGCCGCGGAGACGCCGGCGTCCGAGGCCGCACGCGATGCCGTGCTCGAAGACCTGCTGGCCCGCGCGGAAAGCGCTCTGGCGAGGGGAGCCCTCGTGGCTCCGCCGGGGGCGAGCGCCGCCGATCTATATCGCCAGGCACAGCGGCGCAACGCGACCGATCCGCGCACGGCCAACGGTCTGGAAAAAGTGATCGACAGGTTGCTGTCGGGTGCCGAAGCGCAACTGCTCGCGCAGCATCTCGACGAGGCACGGCGGCTCACCGATCAGGCGCGCGCACTCAAGCCGGATCACGTGCGAGTTGCGTTTCTGATGGCCCAGATCGGCAAGGAGCGCGAGCGCGCGGCGTTGGCGCAAGCGCGCCAGGCTGCCGCGAGCGGCAACATCGAGCGGGCGCTCACCGTCCTCGACGGCGCCACGGGCGAGGGCCAACACTCCACGCTGGTGACCGCGGCCCGACAGGAGCTCGAGCAGAAGAAATTGGGCGAGCGGGTGCGCGATTACGTGCAGCGCGCCAACGACCGAATGAGCCAGGGCGCGTTGCTCGAGCCCGCGCAGGACAACGCTCGCTTCTATGTCGAGTCGGCGCGTGCGCTCGCACCGAACGACGACGACGTAAAGCAAGCGCGCCGGCAATTTCTCGACCGTCTCGTGAGCGAGGCGCACAAGGAGCTCGCGACCGGCAATGCCGAGCAGGCGGAGCACTGGGTTCAGGCGGCGACGGATGCAGGCGCCGGCAAAGAGGACATCACGGCGCTCACCCAAGAGGCCGAACGGGTGCGCGCAACCGCGAAGACCGATGCGCTGGCGCGGCTGGCGCTGCTGGTCAACCAGCGGCTCGCGGAGGGCAAGGTGTTGGAGCCGGCTGCCGACAGCGCGAAGTTCTATCTCGCGCAACTCGTGCAAGCCGATCCCGCCCATCCCTCCACACAGGCTGCGCGCCAGGCATTCGGCGCGCGCGTGATCGGTGAGGCAAAAAACGCGGCGCACCGCCAGGATTACGCAGGCGCCCAACGCTGGCTCGGCGAAGCTCACGAGGCCGGCGTCGAGCAGACGAGCATCGACGGCGTCAACAGGGGCATCAGGGCGCAGGAAGCGACCCAGACCGGCGAGCTCGCGCCCGCGGGCTCGCTCGAATTGGTCCGTTACGTGCCGCCCGAATTCCCGCTTCCGGCCCGGCAAAAAGGGATGAGCGGCTGGGTCGACGTGCAGTTCACCGTGCGCACGGACGGGTCGGTGAGCGATATTGCCGTCGTGGGAGCGCAGCCGGCGGGTGTGTTCGAGCAGCCGGCGACGGATGCAGTGCGCAAGTGGCACTATCGCCCCATCCTGCGCGACGGCCAACCTATCAACCAACGCGCACGCGTGCGCGTACGCTTCGCACTCGGAAAGTGACAGCAAAACGCACATCCCCGGCAACCCGCTTACTCGTCGTCGACGATGACGCCCGGTACGGACAATGGCTCGGTCACCATTTAGGTGTGTTCTGCCCTGACTCGAGCGTCACGGTGCTCGACCATGCCGGATTCGAGCGTTGGTGCGAAACGGAGGCGCTCCGCGAAAGCGACATCCTGTTACTGACGGCCTCGTTCGGATCGAGCCCCGAGGACTCGGCGGCGCGTGGGCTGGAGCTGCTGCGCCAGTTGCGCCTGAGGCCGGTTTTTCCGGCTGTCATCTCACTGGCCGAGGACGGCAACGAGTTGACGGCCGTGCGGGCGATACAGCTCGGTGCGGTGGACTACCTGCCCAAGCGTTTGCTGACACCCGAGCGCTTGAGCACGTCGGTGCGCCTCGCGCTGCGACGCATCGAAAAGCGCGTTCAGCGCAAGCTTTTGGGTGTCGCGGAAGTGACGGGAGTGACGCCCCCCAAGGAGCCGCCGAGAGAGCCGCCGAAGCTCGACACCGCGGCTGCAGGAGAAACCTGGGCGTCCATGACGTTAACGCCGGCGGTTGCACCGAAGCCGGGCGGAGCGAAGGCGAGCGCGAAGGCCGAAGCAACACCCAGCGAGGCGGACCTCGCTGCAGTGAACGAAAAGCGTCCTGTCGGCGAGTCATCCGACGCGGCCGAAGGCGAGAAGCCTGCCAGGTCTTCCGGGAAGGGCGCTCACGGCAACTCGCTTGTCGACAGTGAGGCGGGCGCCGCGGCCCCGCGCAGCCGCGACGACTCATCCGATGTGACGGCAGCCGCCGGCTCCGCGGCAGCCACCCAACTGATCGCCCCAGGGCAACTCGAGGCGATTCTGGGCTCCGCAAGCGCTGCGGCCGCCAACAGCAAAGCCACGGACAACTCTTTCACGGGCAGTATCGTCACGGGCGCAGTTCCCAAAGTAGAGGGAGCCCAGGGAGCGAACGCCAAGGCCGCGCGCTCCGGCGGGAAGCGCACCGCCGGCACGGCCGCCCCGCCCGTGACCGCCGAATTCATTCCCGGCTACATCATCAAGATGAAGATCGGCGAGTCCGAGAAGGCCGTCGTCTATCTCGCCACCAGCATCTCCCTCGGCGCCAACGTGGCGCTGAAGGTGAGTAAAACCCTGCGCGACGATACGGCCAGCCGGCAGTTCCTGGAGCGCGAGTACACAGCGATCATCGCGATCCGCGACCCGCTCGTGGTGCAGATCTACGATTACGGCGTGCACGCCGGTTTCGAATATCTCGCGATGGAGTATCTGCTGCGGGGTGACTTGAAGGCGCGCATGCAGGCCGGCCTCAAGGAGGCCGATGCCCTGCGCTACGTGGAGCAGATCGCGGCAGCCCTGCGCGTGGTACACAACGCCGGACTCCTCCATCGGGACCTGAAGCCACCCAATGTCATGCTGCGGGAGAATGACGAGATCGCCCTCATCGACTTCGGCCTCGCGCGTGCGCTCGACGGAAGCACGCCGAGCACGCGCACGGGCGTGTTGCGAGGCTCCCCGTACTACATGAGCCCGGAGCAGGCGCAAGGCGAGCAACTCGATGCCCGCTCGGATTTTTACAGCCTCGGTATCATGTTGTACGAGATGTTGACGGGCCGTAAGCCTTACACCGGCGCTACGGCCATGGAAGTGCTCCAGCAACACGTGAACTCGCCGCTCCCGCCCCTGCCCCACTCCCTCTCCCGCTATGAGAGTGTCCTCCGCCGGCTCGTCGCGAAGAATCGCACCGAGCGTTTCTCGAATGCGGACGAGGTCATCGCGGCCATCGGAGAGCTCCGCGCCGCGGCGACCCTGGACGTCGAATCAGCCGTGGCCTGAGGCCGTGGCTGGCGTCCTCGCCGACGCACCCTCGGAGGCTATCCGGGCGCGCTCCTGTGCCTTGCCGAGGTTGTACGACAACAGCAGCCAGATCGCCGAGATGAAAGCGCCGAACCAACCGACGTCGGAGGCCACGGCGGCGGCGCCGTGACCGGTCCGTGCCAGCAGCCCCGTGAATGCGCCATACACGGAGGCGCTCGTCGCATCACCTCCGCGGTAGACGAACGTGTCGATGAGGCTCTTCGCCTTGTACTTCTCCTCACGTGTCACGACGGTGAAGAGCGAGTCGCGGCAAGGCCGGGTGATCGCGTACTCGCCGACCCGGCGTACCGCGAGCACTCCGACCAGCACCGAGAACACCGGGAACAGTGCAAAGACCCCGTAGCCGATGGTCATCAGGACGGGGACGGAGACGAGCATCACGCGCAGCCCCACCCACTTGAACAGGCGCCCGAAGACGAAGAGCTGGGTGATGAGCGAAAACGCCTGCACCCAGAAGTCGACGCGCGAGAAGAACTGCGTGCGTTCGTCCCGCGAATGGAAGATCTTCGCGACGAACGCCGTTTGCTCGAGATAGAGGAAGGTTGAAATCCAGGTCACCAGAAACACGAACAGTGCGATGCCCAGCAGATAGGGTGACCTGACGACCTGGGCGAAGGCGGCCCAGACGCTGCCGCCGAGCGCTTTGTCGGTATCAGCGCCCTTGCGACTCGAGGCACCGTGGCGCCGATCCCATCTGATGACCGCCGTCAGGAACACGAGCGACAGCGCGAGGAAGCCGGCCGAGACGAGCAGCAGGTTGATCGTTCCCAGAGGCACGGCGAGCGAGGTGGCGAGCAGAGGGCCTATGAGGCCGCCGGTGCTGGCGCCCGCGGCGATGAAGCCGAACATGCGCCCAGCCTGCTCGCGGGTGAAAACGTCGGCCATCAAACTCCAGAAAACCGCGACCACGAAGAGATTGAAGACGCTCACCCAGATGTAATAGCAGCGCGCGATCCAGGTATGGTCCTGCTGCACGTTGAACCAGAGGTAAAAGGCCAACAGGTTCACAGTGAAGAAGCCGTAGACCCAGGGGAGGAACACGGTGCGCGGGAAACGGGAAGTGAGCCAGCCGTAGATCGGCTGAACGACGAGCATTGCGGCAAACGTTCCCCAGAACAGAAGCGGCAGGTTCTCGACGCCCGATGTGATACCCATGGTATCGCGAACGGGCCGCAACATCGTGTAGCTCGCGAACACGCAAAACAACGTCGCAAACGATGCCAGTAATGCGGGCATTTCGCCGGGCTGCAAAACGACGAGACGTTGTATCGCCGCGGCGAATTGCGACTGTGCGGGTTCCTGCGGGGGAACTCCGGAGGGCGTGCTCATGTTCTCTCCTGTTGCGCAGGCGTTGCCCGCTCACCGTCGATCAGGGCGCGCATTGTCACGTACGGCGATGACACATGACAGCGCGCGGACGCCTATTTTAAAGCTGTCCGCTTGCCGGATCGCCGGGTGCGCTATCGACCGGGCTCGTGACAAACGAGCTCGACATAGTGACCGTCGGGGTCGAGGACGACCGCGCCGCAGTAGTTCGCATGATAGTGGGACCACAGGCCGGGCGCGCCGTTCGAGCGCCCTCGCGTGGCCACGGCGGCGGCGTGGAACGCGGCGACGAGCAAGCCGCCCCCGCGATCGGCTTCCGCCGCGAACTCGAGCCGCGCCATGAGCGCCTCACGTGATTCGGATCGTGCGCGCGGCCACGTCTTGACACTGCATCACCGTAAAGGTGCAATGCGGGCCCGGAGCTTGCTGGCAGGCAAAGGTTCGATAGACGCTGTGGAACCTATGCATCTCGTCGATACGACTCTTTTCCATTCACCTACCAGTGGCGGCGTAAAAAGATACCTCTCCGCCAAGCACGCCTGGCTCAAGGCCAATACGTCGTGGCAGCACACGATCGTCGTGCCGGGCGAGGAGGATCACATCGATCGGGGCGGGCTGTGCACGCTCGCCGGCTTCCCGGTCCCCGGCACCTTCAACTACCGGCTGCCCATGAATCCGCAGCGCTGGGTCCGGATGTTGAGCGCGTTGCAGCCGAGCCTCGTCGAGGCCGGCGACGCCTTTCACCCGGCGTGGGCGGCATGGCAGATTGCCCGGCAGCGCGGCATCCCGATCGCTGCTTTTTATCATTCGAACCTGCCGCAGATTCTCGGCCGGCGCTTCGGTGGCGGGCTCACTGAGCGCACCCTGTGCCGCTACTTGCGCTGGCTGTATGAGCGCTTCGACGTTGTATTCGCGCCGAGCCGGCTGATGTGCGAGCTCCTCAATGGCATCGGCGTCCCCCATACGGTGTACCAGCCGCTGGGCGTGGATGTCGAAGTATTCCATCCGAAGCGCCGCACCCTCGGATTGCGCGCGAAACTCGGCCTGCCCGCGGATACGCGCCTGCTCGTCTATGCAGGGCGCTTCGCGGGCGAAAAGAATCTGCCGGTGCTGCTGCAGGCCTTCGCGCGTCTCGGGTCTCCATACCATCTGCTCATGATCGGGGGCGATCGCGAGGCACGGCCGACCCGGAACGTGACGATGCTGCCCTACCGCCGCGACAGCCTGGAGCTCGCGGAGTGCCTCGCGTCCGCGGACGCGCTCGTGCACGCGGGGACGAAAGAGACTTTCGGTCTGGTGCTCCTGGAAGCCATGGCCTGTGGCCGCCCGGTCGTCGCTGCGCGAGCGAGTGCCATCCCGGAGTTCGTCGACGAGAGCGTAGGGATGCTCGCGGAGCCTTGTAACGCGGCGAGCATGGCGGAGGCGATCGATGCGCTGTATGAAAGGGATCTCGAAGCCATCGGCACGACCGCCCGGACGCGGGTGTTGCGGCGGTTCACCTGGCAAAAAGCGTTTCAGGCCCAGATGACCGTGTATGCTTCGCTCGTCGGCGTCCGCCGGCTCACTGTTCCCGAGCGGCAGATCATCGAGCTGCGCTCGCCGACTTCCTGAGGCCGAAACGCCCGAAATCTAGCGCCGGAGTGCCAACAAGAGGCGTTTGCCCCATGGGCTCGCGGCGAGGCCGAGCACGAGGCGCCAGAAAAAGCGTTTGATCCAAGGCGTGGCCCGAGGTGGGATGGCCCGATAGAAGGATGTTGCGATCTCCCGATGCAGGTGGACGGAGGTGGCTTCGACGACCCACTCGCGCGTCCCACTCGCGATGCGGTACTTCCTGTCGGCGAGGCGGTCCACCGTCGGATCCTGCAGGACCTCCGGGAGAATGTCGGGGGCGCGCCCGCTGAATGCCAACGAAGCCTTTTCGTCCGGATGATCCGCCGTCCAGCCGATCAGGGTGAGACCCAGGGGACCCCTGCTGTCGCGACGGCAGCTCACACCGCCGCGAAAGGCCACGACCCGATGCGGCGCGGGGATCATGAATTGCCGGGGCTATCGTACACGGGCTCGCACCGTATGTCGGTGGTAACGGAGTTCGCAATGAAACATTCCGCATGCGCCTTGTGATGCAGCTCTTCGATCTGTGTGTGCGACGGTAGTCTGGCGCCGGAGAACGTGACATGCGGATGCAGCGTCACGAGCGTCACGGCAGTCTTGCCCGCGGCGTTTTTCCCCATGACTGCGACCGCTTCATCGAGGTAGCGGTCAACTCGAAAGCCGGCTTGCGCTGCAATCGACAGGAACCAGAGCATGTGGCAGCTCGAGATAGAAGCCGCGAAGGCCTCCTCCGGGTCCACAGCAGCCTCCACGGAAAATGGCACTTTCACGACGTGCGGCGAGGACGAGGCGGGTACTTCGATACCCCCGTCGAAATGCCATGAGTGCGCGCGGCTGTAGCGGTTGTCCGTGAATCCGGCGTCGCCGCGCGACCAGCGGATCTGGGCCTTGTGTGTATGTCCCGACATGGTGTTTCTCCCGTTGCGCAGGCGTTGCCTGTTTACGCTCGATCCGGGGCATCCCTCGCGGGCTGTCCCGTCCAACGCGAGCGTCGCTGTTATTGTACTCTTGGACCGCATGGATTCATTCGACACCCATCCGCGGCGTGATCTGACGCTGCTGCACGCCACCTCGCTGGTCGTAGGCATCACGATCGGCACGGGCATTTTTCTGAAATCGGCCGTGATGGCTCAGGCCGTCGGGACACCCCTGCTCGTGCTCGCGGCGTGGGTCGTGGCTGGCGTCGTTGCCATGTTCGGCGCTTTGAGCTTCGCGGAGCTCGGCGCTCTCCTGCCCGATGCGGGCGGCGAGTACGTCTATCTTCGCGCGGCGTTCGGTGAAGTGCCGGGCTTCCTCTATGTCTTCAACAGCTTTCTCGTCGGGGGCGCCAGCATTTCGGCGTACGGCGCCGCCGTCGCGATATTTCTCTCCGACATCCATCCATTCGGAGGCGTGTGGTTCGAGCGCACGATGCACGTATTCGGCGCGAGCTACACCCTGCAGCTCGGGATGCGTCAGGTCATCGCGGTGGGCGTGATTGCGCTATTCGGCTTGATCAATTGCGCCGGCGTCATGCTCGGCGGACGCGTGCAGACGATCCTGACCGCGGCGAAGGTGCTCTCCATTCTGGGAGTGGCGGCTGGGGTATTCTTCTTCAGCGGCACGCACGATGTGTCGAACTTCGTGCCGCCCGCGGGAGCCACGAACGGCGGCCTCAGCGGCTTTGGCGCCGCGATGTTCGCGGCTCTGTGGGCATACAGCGGTTGGCAATTCCTGCCCATGGCGGCGAGCGAAGTGCAACAGCCGGATCGCAACCTCCCGCGCGCCATCATCGGCGGATCGCTGCTGGTGCTGGCGATCTACATGCTGGTGAACGTGGCTTATCTCTATGCGCTGCCGCTTTGGCAGGTGGCGACGTCGAACTCCACGGCTTACCCGGAAGCGCCCTCCGTGGCTGCCCGGGCCGTCCAGACCTTTCTCGGCGCGAAAGCCGCCCCGATCGCAGCACTGATATTCCTGGTGTCTTCCGTTGGCGCTCTAAATGGAACCATTCTCGCCCGCGCGCGGGTTCCCTACGCTGCCGCGCGCGACGGCCTGTTTTTCGCAAGGTTCGGCAGGCTGAGCCCGCATTCGCGCGTGCCCGTCACGTCCATCGTCCTGATCAGCGTCTGGGCGGCGCTGCTCGCCGCCTCCGGCACCTTCGACCAGCTCACGAACATGGCGGTTTTGTCGTACGCGATCTTCTGGATTCCGGTCGTGCTGGCGGTCATCGTGCTGCGGCGCAGGCTTCCGGACGCGCCGCGCCCGTACCGCGTCCGGGGCTATCCCTTCGTGCCGCTGCTCTTCGTGCTCGTCATGTGTTGGATCGTGGTCAACGCGTTCATCACGAGTCCGGTGGAGTCAGTGGCCACACTCGTGCTCATCCTGCTGGGGCTGCCCCTGTATCCCCTGTTCCACGGCAAGAGCGCGCGCAGCAGGAGCTCGCCGGAGCCTGTCTGACTGATGCTGCACCAACCGATCAGACTGGCATTTCGTCAGCAGCGGTGACGAAATCCGCAGGTCCGCAACATCAGGCCGACTCGAGCTCCCAGAGGGTCAGCGGCGCGCCTTTGCGCAGCCAGAAGCCGACACCTGCTTCGGAGAAGTGTTGCCGCAGGCGCGTCCTGTACCAGCGGCCCGTGCGCAGGTGCACGTTGGAGTCGGTGCGCCCGGTATCGCAGTTGTATTGCCAGTCGAGTTTGGTCAGTGCGCTGAAGTAAAGGACGCCGCGGCACAGTCGGGCGAAATTGTCGAGCGCGCGGCTCGCGGCGCCGGCGTCCAGGTATTGCAGCACGTCATAACAGATCACCAGGTCGAAGGGGCTCGAGGAGCGGTATTTCTCGAGCTGGCCGTGCTCCCATCCATAGCGCTCACACAGATACTCGCTCGTCTCGAGGCCCGTGTAGCTGGCGCGGGGCAGCCGGCGTAACAGGGGGGAGCGGAGCATTCCGGTGCCGCAGCCCGCATCCAGAATGCGCCTCACGGGCATCCCGGTGTGCTCCACGAACGCGGCGATCAGATGCGCCCTGCCCCGCATCTCGCGCCTTGTCGTGACTGCGGTGCGAGGGTCGTAATAGAAGCGTCGATAATATTCGCGATCGAAGGACATCGTCGGGGCGTTGTCTGGCTTGCTGAATCGAGAGCGTAGCACCCTCGCCGCCCGCGACCGCGCCCTGCTGCCCCTGGACGCTACGCTCCGGTTTGCTGCGCGAGTCCCAGCTCCGCCAGCAGCCGCTCGGAGTCGATGGGCTTCTCCAGACAGGCATCCGCGCCCGCCGCCAGGATCCGGTCGACGTTGTCGGGGCTGGCGAAGCCGGTAACCGCCACGATCCGGATGTGATTGAGCGTCGGGCGGGCCCGCAGACGCCGGCAGACTTCGAACCCGTCGATGCCGGGCATCATCAGGTCGAGCACCAGGGCGTGCGGCCGGAACGACTCGACTTTCACGCCGGCCTCGAAACCGTCGCGGGCGACCTCGGTTTTCACGTGGGCATCGCGTTCGTGGATGACCTCCTGGAGGAGGCGGCTGAGATTCGCATCGTCATCCACGATGAGAACGCGCTCGGGCCGGCCCGACTGCCGTGCCGCGGGCGTGGTACCCCGGCTCCGGGCGAACTCCTCGACATCGCTCAACAGAAAGCGGCGGTGGCCGCCAGGTGTGGTCAAAGAGCGCAGCAACCCTCGCGCCGCCCACTGGCGCACGGTCACCGGATTCACCATCAGCAACTCCGCGACCTCGTTGGGAGTCAGGTGGGTCTTCTGCTTGGATTTTTTCATGTTCCTGTTTTCCGTGCGTCCCCGTCCGGCGCCGCCGGCGCCCGACTCCTTGTCCTGTCCTCGCCGTCGCTCGATCACCGGTCGCGACCCCCTCAACATTCAGCGGCAGGCAGTGAGTCAATCGTTTATATCGGTTTTTTCGATTCGAACTCAAAAAGATCAACAGAATCATGGGATTCTGAGTTAACAGAATATCAGGAGAGATGGACACTGCGCCGCTCGACGTGGACCCCCTCAGTAATGAAAGCGAGAAGACAGGCGCCGTTCCCCGGGGAACAGATTCTAAAAGCGCAAAATCCGTTCAATCATTGCCCCTGAGTCCACTCCGCCAGGCAACGTGCCGAACGAGGCCGGGGCCCCCGAGGACAGACGGGATGCGAGGAACGCCTGGGCCGATGTCTCGGGACCGTGACCGAGAAGCACGGCGGCCTGCACGGCCAGCGCGATTTTCTGTGTGAGATGACGTGCGCGCAGCTCGCCGTCGCCCGAATCACTCAACTCCGCCAACAGGTCGTCGACAAAACGATCGTAGCGCGCATCGCGGCCCTTGCTGCCCGAAAGCAGCGTGGCGAGCACCTCGCGCGTACGGGGCTCCCGGGCGAACGCGCGCAACACATCGAGACACATGATGTTGCCGGAGCCTTCCCAGATCGAGTTCAGCGGCGCTTCACGGAACCGCCGCGCGATCGGACCTTCTTCGATATAACCGTTTCCTCCCAGCACCTCCATGGCTTCCGCGATGACGGTGGGGGCGCGCTTGCAAACCCAATACTTCGCGACCGGAGTGAGCAGGCGGCGCAAGGAAGATTCCGCCTCGTCCTCCTGCGCATCGAAGGCGCGCGCGAGCCGCATGACGAGCGCAATGTGGGCCTCGCATTCGAGCGCCAGATCGGCGAGCACATTGCGCATCAACGGCTGGTCGACGAGCAGACGTCCAAACGCCTTGCGCTGCCGCGCGTGGTGGATTGCCTGCGCCACGCATTGATGCATGAGACCGGCGGAGGCGGTTGCATTGTCGAAGCGGGTGTAGACGCCCATCTCGAGGATCGTCTGGATGCCGCGCCCTTCCTCCCCCACCAGCAGTCCGTACGTGTCCTCGAAGACCACCTCGCTGGAGGCATTGGAGTGATTCCCGAGCTTGTCTTTCAGGCGTTGCAGAAGCAATGTGTTGACGGTGCGGTCCGGGAGAAAGCGCGGCACGAAAAAGCACGACAGGCCGCCCGGAGCCTGCGCCAGCACCAGGAACGCGTCGCACATCGGGGCGGAGAAGAACCACTTGTGGCCGGTGAGGCGATATTCGAGGCCCGGCCCGCGCGAGCCGGCCGGCACGGCGCTCGTGGTGTTGGAACGGACATCGGAGCCGCCTTGCTTCTCCGTCATGCCCATACCCATCAGGGCGCCCTTTTTGTCCGGGGCAGGCGTGAATCGGCGGTCATATTCACGTGAAAGCAGCAGAGGCAGCCACTCGCCGAAATCCTCGGGCTGGCGGGCCAATGTTGGTACCGCGCCATAGGTCATCGTCGCGGGGCATTGCGTACCGTTCTCGATTTCCGCCCACAGCATGTAGCCCGCGGCGCGCGCCGCGTGCGCGGCGGATGCGGGCTCGGACCAGGGTCCCGTATGCAAGCCTTCGGCAACGAGGCGACCCATGAGATCGTGCCAGGCCGGATGGAACTCGACCTCATCGCGGCGGGCGCCGAAGCGATCGAACAACTTGAGGACGGGCGGGTTGCGGTTGGCCGCCTCTCCCAGGGCGAACATCTCGGCGCTGCCGAGACGCTCGCCGAGTGCCGCGATCCGGTCGTGATCGGAGGCCGACCCCTCGCGCGCAAGGGCGTCCACCAGCGCGGGATTGGTGGTGAACAGGTTGTAGTCGACCAGATCGCTCGACTGGTTCGCCACACCGCGTGTTGGAGTGGTCACGACTGTGCGCCTCGGGCTGCCCTGCCGGGTGGATCGTGTGTCGTACGGTAGCCTAAATGGGATGCCGCGTGCGTGCCGGGTACGGCACATGCTGGTCAGGTTACGCCTCAGTAGAAGGGTGCGACGCGTGCGTCGCACGGGTAAGGCCGGCAAGGCCGCACCCTGGTCAGATGGTGAGCGCGCGGGGCGCGCGCAGGCCGGCTGCGGCGGGCGTGCGTCGTATGGGCGCCCCCACGAGGGGTGGCCTGGATGGGACGCGGCGCAGGCAGGGAGAGGCGCGACGGCGTGCGTTGGACTGGGCGGCCCACGATGGGTGCCTGAGAGCAGACAATGCCTGCGGAAGATTGAGAGGAGAAGAAGAATGGTGCAGTGCAAACAGACGAAGGCGAGCTGTGGGCTCGCGATGGCGGGCTTGGCGGTGGTAGGGATGGCCGTGGGGCTGGCGGCGGCGGATACACCGCCCGCCAAGAAAGGGTCCGGCACGGGCGGGAAGCTGACCTTGGTGAGCCCGGACATTGGCCAAGGCAAGACCATCCCGGAAGAGCAGGTGTTCAATGGCTTCGGCTGCAAGGGGAAGAACATCTCGCCGGCCCTGTTCTGGAGCGGCGCTCCGGCGGGGACGAAGAGCTTTGCGCTAATGGTCCATGACCCTGACGCGCCGACCGCCAGCGGCTTCTGGCACTGGGTGGTCTACAACATCCCCGCCGATACGACACAGATTCCCGCCGAGGCGGGCGATCCCAAGAAAAAGGGCATGCCGGCCGGAATCGTCCAGGGACGCAACGATTTCGGCACGGCCGGCTACGGCGGCCCATGCCCGCCACCGGGCAAGCCGCATCACTATCACTTCCGGCTGTACGCCCTGAAGGTGCCGAAGCTCGACGTGCCGGCGGATGCGTCGGACGCGGTCATCGGCTTCAATGTCAACGCAAACAAGCTCGCGGAGGCCGACCTGGTGGGGCTGTACGGGCGGTAAGATTCGAGACCGGGCGCAAGTTCGGATACGCCGCTCAATTTGGAAATGAAGATCGGGCTCATTTCAGACACTCACGGTCTGCTTCGCCCTGAGGCGTTGCAGGCGCTGGCCGGTATGGAGCACATCATCCACGCCGGGGACATTGGGGGACCGGAGGTCATCGAAGCGCTCCGCGCGATCGCACCGGTGGATGCCGTGCGCGGGAATAACGACAAGGACGCGTGGGCGCGAAAATTTCCCCTCTGGCTTGCCCTGAAGTTCGAGGGCGTGGGAGTTCACGTCCTGCATGACGTAAAGGAGCTCGATGTGGACCCCTCCGCAGCGGGATTCCGAGTCGTCATCGCGGGGCATTCTCACAAGCCGCTGGTCAGCGAGCGCGACGGGATCCTGTTTGTGAATCCCGGCAGCGCCGGGCCACGGCGCTTCAGTTTACCCGTGACGATCGGCTACCTGACGCTCGAGGCGGGCACGGCTCGTGCCCGGATCAAGCCGCTTTTGTGAGCCGTTCTGCGGTCTGAAACATCGGCCCCCAACCGCTATTGCCGGCGATTGAGGCCGAGCGTACGCTTCCAAGCCGTGGTTGCTCAGTCCTCGGAAACGATGATGTCCACTTCGCACGAGACCAGCGAGCGGCGCCAGGCTATCTGGCCGTGGTTGCTCATGCCGATGGTTGTGCTGATTGTGTTCTACGTGCTGGAGCGCTTCCAGGACTCCGCGAAAAGCGCGGGCCCCCAAGGGGCGCAAGTTCACACGCCGGCCAGCGACACGGCGGAGCAGTAAGCCTAAGCTGGCGTGAGCCGATCCACGCCGGTTCTCGCGCCCCCGCTAGTCCGACCCGGCCCCATCCCAAGCCGATCTTGCTCCCCGCCAAGCCGGCGCATTCCGGGTTCGATTCCTCGGATCGCCGGCGCGATGAGCAGCGCGCCTGGCCCGGTCATCAGGCAGGCTTCGAGTCGTCCCTGGTGATAACATGAGGGCCCTTTTCCCGATGCCGCCCTCCGGCCGGCGGGCGGTACGCGGGCGGTTGTGGTTCTCCCGCCTGCCCCCATTTCCCCGGTCCCCGAGGCCTTAGCTCACGCCAGATCATGAGTCGTTCCACCACGAAGTTACCTGCTGCGTCCAAGCCGCGCCCCAAATCGAAGTCCAACTCGCCCACACGACGCGCCGCCCAGGGAAGCGCGGCCACAGGGCGCGCCGCCAAACGGCGCGGCGCCAAAGTCGGATTCGTCAGCCTGGGTTGCCCGAAGGCGCTCGTGGACTCCGAACGGATTCTCACGCACCTGCGCGCCGAGGGCTACGAAGTCTCCCCGACGTACGACGCAGCGGATCTTGTGGTCGTCAACACCTGCGGTTTCATCGATGCGGCGGTGGACGAATCCCTCGACGCCATAGGCGAGGCCATCGAGCAGAACGGCCGCGTGATCGTGACCGGATGTCTCGGCGCAAAGCCAGAGCGCATTCTCGAACGCCACCCGCGCGTGCTCAAAGTGACCGGCCCGCACGCGTACGAAGATGTGTTGAATGCCGTTCACGAGCATCTGCCGCCAGAGCACGATCCGTTCTTCGATCTGTTACCGCCGCAGGGCATACGACTGACGCCCCGGCATTACGCGTACCTGAAGATCTCGGAAGGCTGCAACAACAAATGCAGCTTCTGCATCATCCCTGACATGCGCGGGAAACTCCTCAGCCGCCGGATCGACGACGTGTTACGTGAAGGCGAGCGGCTGGTGAAGGCAGGCGTGAGGGAGTTGCTGGTCATCTCTCAGGACACGAGTGCGTATGGCGCGGATATCCGCTACGCGACCGGCACCTGGCGCGAGAAGAGCTACGAAACCCGCTTCATCGATCTCGCCCGCGGGCTCGGCTCTCTGGGCGCGTGGGTGCGGCTGCACTACGTCTATCCATATCCGCATGTCGACGAGGTCATTCCGTTAATGGCGGAGCGGAAGGTGCTTCCGTACCTGGATATTCCTTTCCAACACGGCAGCCCGTCCGTGCTCAAGCGCATGCGTCGCCCGGCCCATGCGGTAAACACACTCGCTCGCATCCGTGCGTGGCGCGCGGAGTGCCCGGATCTCGTGATCCGAAGCACTTTCATCGTCGGTTTTCCCGGTGAGACCGAGGCTGAGTTCGCGGAGTTGCTCGACTGGATGGATGAGGCACAACTCGATCGCGTCGGCTGCTTCAAGTACTCGCCCGTTGAGGGGGCGACTGCCAACGCTCTGCCGGATCACGTGCCTCCCGAGGTACAGGAGGAGCGCCGCGTACGTTTCATGGAGCGGGCGGCAGAGATCAGTGCCAAGCGCCTTGCCGCCAGGGTTGGGCGCCGAATGCGTGTACTGGTGGACACTGTCGACAAGGATGTGGCCATTGCTCGCAGCGAGGCGGATGCACCGGAGATCGACGGTGTGGTCCGCATCACACGCGCCAGGAATCTGAAGCCTGGAGACTGGGCCGACGTGGAGATTACGTCCGCCGATGCGTATGACCTGCACGCGCGTCTCGCGGTCGCGTCGTAGCGGACTATTTTCTGGCTTGCGGCGGCCGTATTGAATCTGAAGCCCTGACGTCAATACTCAGGGTACGGCATCGATGGCCTCCACCCATTTTGGGTAGTGGAAATCTTCCGCCCGTGGGACACGCCCATCTCTCCTTCTCCCGCGCTGACCTCTCTCGTTTAGGCAGTTGAGAGGGCTTCACACAGCCCGCAAGTGCCTCTAGAGCCTGCGCGGCTGGCGCGTCGCCGCTGCCCGCAAGGGTCTCGCTACAGCTTGCCGGTCATTTTGTATACGAAGGTTATTTGTATGCAGCAAGCATATCTCTTGGCATGTGTCCTTCTTCTGCTCGCCATTCCGATCTCGGTAGTGTTAGTCGTGTCGTTGGCCAAGATGCTGGAGCATCGCTCGAGATCAAGTCCAGCCGTCCGGTACCTCCTTGCACTCGTCGCGCATGCCGTGCTGGCGGTGTTCTTCCTTCGGCTCACCGCCGGGCATCTCCTGAGCCGCATCTGGTGGGGACATGAGATCGTGCTGTTGACCGCACTTGCCGCGGTGCTCAGTGCACCGGGTCTGCGCAAGCGTGTTCTCGAGGCGGGTGTGTCCGGCATCGACATCCCAACCTCAGCGTCGCCCTATCGAGGAGCCGATCGTGTTGGTTCGGGCTCGAGCGGCGGTGGGAATCCTGCAAAAGTGTCCCGAACACGTCGCGCACAGAGGATAAAGAGCAGGACGTACGCGTCGATTGCCGACCCATAAAGGACCGCCAAGGTCGGATAGTTTGGCTCCCAATGCCGGATGGCCGGAGTCAGGGACAGCAGCAGGTCCAGGCAGGCGGACGCAGCAAGGAAAAGTCGGCCATGAGTCGCTGCTGCCGGCGCCTGGTCCTACCGCGTCATATCACCATTCATATCTGATCGTCAGACCGTAAGTCATCGGCTCGGCCCACGCGCCGGCGCGTGAAGAGTAGCCGCCTGGGGTCGCCACTGTGCCTGAGGTGTTGAAGGGTGTTACACCCGCGCCAACACCGACGGCGGGCTGATAGTACTTGCGATTGAGGATGTTCCGGCCCCATAGGCTGAACTTCACACGGTGAGCCCAATCCGTCTCCTGCGAGAGCGTGATGCGACCGTTGAGCAGCCCATATGCGGGCTGCGTCGCGAATTGGCTGCCGGGCACAGCGGGGCCCGCGCCCGCCTCGGCGAACATCGTGGCCCGATAGACATAATCGAGATGCATCAGGAGATCACGACGGTCCAGATGCGCGAGGGCGTAATCGCCTGCCACGCAGGCGCTGTATTTTGGGGTATATGGCAGAGCGAACACGCTTTTTATGTTCGCTCCAACGACATATGGCGAGCCTTGTCCGGATGCCGGGTCGAAAATCGAGCCTGCGAGAACGTCAGCGCGCTCGATGTTCCAATGGAGGTAAGTGGCGTTTGCGTCCAGGGTGAGGTCACGCAGTGGCGTTGCGTGCAGGTCGAAGCTTGCCCCCTTCACTGTCACTCGCTGGAATTCGAAAGCGCTTGCCGTGATGACGTCGATTGGAAGCGCGTATGGCACATCCTTCCGCCGGCTGTCGAAGATCGCGACGTCCGCGCGCCAACGATCGTCCCAGAAGGCCGATTTGAGGCCTAGCTCATAAGTCGTGGAGCTCTCGGGTCGAAACGTATTGCTGCTGAAATGCCCGATTGGGGCGGTTTCCAGCGCACCGCCGGCCTGATAGGCCGTCGAGACTTTGGCGTAAGTACTGAAGCCGTCGCTCCAGCGGTAGACGACGCTGAATTCCGGAGTTGCCCTGTTGTAACTGAGGTGACTCAGCGCTC
>CAZDTG010000021.1:31539-40907 GCA_964508005.1 uncultured Steroidobacteraceae bacterium | reverse complement strand
GACGCTGGGCCCCGCCCCCATGGTGAAGAAGTGGTGCAGCCACACCATGAAGGACAGCACGCAGATCACCATGGTTGCGATCACCATGGATCGATAGCCAAACAGTGGTTTCCCGGTGAACGTCGCGACGACTTCCGAAAACACACCGAATGCCGGCAGGATCAGGATGTACACCTCCGGATGTCCCCAGATCCAGATCAGATTGATGTACATCATGGGGTTGCCGCCGAGCTCGTTAGTTAAAAAGTGAAAATCACAATAACGATCGAGCAGCAGCATCGCGAAGGTTGCGGTCAATATGGGGAAGGCCGCGACAATCAGGAGGTTCGACGCGAGCGCCGTCCAGCAGAATACGGGCATGCGACTGTAGCCCATGCCAGGAGCGCGTAACTTCAATATGGTCGTCGTCAGATTGATACCTGACAGCAACGTGCCAAGGCCGGAAATCTGCAACGACCACAGGTAGTAGTCGACCCCGACTCCCGGGGAAAAGCTAAGCTCACTGAGCGGCGGATAGGCCAGCCATCCGGTCCGGGCAAACTCGCCGACAAAGAGCGAGAGGTTCACCAGGAGTACTCCTGCGGCGGTGAGCCAAAAGCTCACCGAGTTGAGTACGGGGAATGCCACATCGCGCACACCGAGCTGCAGAGGAACCGCGAAATTCATCAGGCCCACGACGAAAGGCATCGCCACAAAAAAGATCATGATCGTCCCATGCGCCGAGAAGATCTGGTCGTAGTGCTCGGGTGGCAAGTACCCCTGGGCATGTCCTGCCGCGAGCGCAAGCTGCGTTCGCATCATCATCGCGTCCGCAAAGCCCCGAAGCAGCATCACCAGCGCCAGGATCATGTACATGACGCCGATACGCTTGTGGTCGACACTGGTGATCCACTCGCGCCACAGATACGGCCACCACCCCTTGGCAGTCACGACCGCCATCACGGTGAGCAGCACGGCGCCCACCGTCGCAACAGTGAGCATGATGATCGGCTGGTCGAACGGAATAGCATCCCAACTCAATCTACCCAGCATGTCAGCGAGCCTCCTCAGGTGACCACCACGTCGCGATGCTGCCGGCGGACACGACGCCGAAGAGCTCGGGATCGACTTGCGCAAAGCTCAGGGGCTTGCCCGCGCGGGTCGGCCGGGACAGCGTGGCAAAAGCCATCCGGTCGAGCACACCTCCCTGCGCGCGCATCTGCTCGATCCACTGCCCGAACTCCTGCGAGGAAGTGGCAGCCAGCGCAAAACGCATGTCGGAGAATCCAGGACCGCTGAATTGCGCCGATAGGCCCTGGTAGGTCCCCGCCTCGTCCGCCTGCAGATTCAATTGAGTCGTCATCCCAAACATGGTGTAAATCTGACTGCCCAGTTGCGGAATGAAGAAGCTGTTCATGACACTCGTGGAAGTCAGCCTGAAGTGAATCGGCACCCCCGTCGGAACGCTCAAGTGGTTGACGGTCGCAACGCCGTAATCGGGGTAGATGAAGAGCCAACGCCAGTCCAGCGCGATGACTTCGACCTCAACGGGTCGTTGGCTGGCGCTGAAGGGCTTGGGAGGATCCAGCTCGTGAGAACTTATCCACGCGATTCCCCCCAGAAACAGAATCACGAGCGCTGGAATGGACCAGATGATCAACTCGATCCGACCGGAGTACTCCCAGTCCGGTCGGTAATTCGCACGGCGATTGCCCGCCCGGAACCACCAGGCGAAGACAAGCGTAAGCACGATGACCGGAACGACCACCGCCAACATGATCGTCGTCGCATCAGCGAGAATTACCCGCTCAGAGCGGCCAATGGGCCCACGGGGATCCAAGACACCTTCGCTACACGAGGCGAGCATCCCGCACGACGCCACTAGCACGAGCGGCCACGCCCGGCGGCTTCTCCAGGAGTGTTCCCGCGGACCAGTCCGAATCCTTTCCGCATTCTGAGCTTTTGCGTGCATGGGTACGGCTGATTGTTTGCAAGGGTTTACGGCCATGGACGCATCGTGCGCAATGCGGCCTCCGGGCCCTATCCCCCGTTGGGGGGGCAAAGTGCGCGGCTTCGGGGGACTCGGTCTTTCGCGATCCTGCGAAATCAACTGTTGGGGAGGCTGCCGATCTGCTCGTGCAACGCCGTGCTGCTGCCCACGCAAGCGTTGAATCACGCCAAGGAGCGGATCACGGGTTGGAGAACGAACGCTCCGCGTACACTGCTGGGTTCCTCGACTCAACTGCTGGCGGTTGACCCACGGCGGCCTCCCATGGACGGGTTCACGGCGGCCCCGGGAAATGCCTTTTTTCAATCGGGGCTCCGAGGCCAACATCGCCCGCCCGAGCTCACGCCAGCCCGAACGTCAACGCTCGCTACCCAGACTCCATCGCTTTCATTGCGCTCCAATTTGGTTCCGTGGCCTCGTCGGTTCACGTGCACGGCAGCTTGGCTCAGTGCACCCCAAAGCTCGCCAACCACAGGGATCTCTTCTTTCACAGCACTGATCGGCGAGCACGACAGCTAAACCGTCGGTGCCCTCAATTTGTAGCGAGGAAAGATCAAGAACGACTCGGCAGTATCGAAAGCGCGATCCCAGCAGTTTCTTAATTCTCAGAGCGAGCCAGTCGGCCAACCTGCCCGTGAGCTAACGCGATTCTTGCCACTATTCTCGAACGCATGGACCAGGATGACGTGCAATTTCGGGTGTCTTCCAGGAAAGGCCTGGCGATGCTCACGTCCCTGCGTAATACGCGATGCGGTGCGCACAGAGCACGGCCAGGATCGTCATATCACCTGTCCTGAAACCGGTGAGCCTCGACGGGCTGCCGGAGAACGCTCTGCTTCTTGTTGACTCCGCGCCGATCATCTACGTCCTGGAGGATCATCCAGAGCTCGCTGCGGTATTCAGGCCCGTTTTCGAGGCACACGAGAAGGGGCTCGTGCGCTTTGCGGTTACAACGGTCACCCTCGCCGAAGTACTCACCGGACCTTTGAGGAAGGGGGACGAGGTACTGGCCGAGAAGTACCGAGCTACGCTGAGATCGTGGTTCGTTGTGGACCTCGACGCGGAAACGGCAGAGAGCGCAGCTCGCCTGCGTGCCGCCCTGAAACTGAAGCTCGCCGATGCGGTTCAGGCGGCAAGCGCACTTGCAGTCCGTGCGGACGCACTCGTCACCCACGAGCGTGATTTTTCCGCACTTCGAGATTTGCGTGTCATCGGCGTTGAAAGCGAAGGCTCCCCAAACTGACCGGTTGGTACTATCCCATTGCGACTTCCCACGGGAATCACGGAGCCCGCGTAACAAAGGCATCAAATCCGCTCGAATGAACAACAGACCCAAAGACGGAACGCGTGTGATTTCCGCAATATCAGATGTCGGGTTGCTTTCGGCCGTGGAAGACCAAAGCCTTCGTCGCCTCGAACGGCGCGCAGTGCACGTCTCGGAGCTCAGCGATGCAGAGTTGAGCGACCTCGAACGTCTCGGGATCCCAGCCGAGGCCGCACTCTACGATCACGAGATGATCTGATCAGCCCCCACCACAAGGCAGGCTAGGCCGTTGGTGTCTCTGGCGCGACGACGTGTACCGCAGCCGAACCGACACGCGGCGAAAGACCGGTGTCGAGTTGACGCGCCGACCCGGTAGACCAGCGGATAACAAGTCCGCGTGCGAGGGCACGGTGACCACGAATAGCGGCGCAATCTCCGATCTGGCGGTCGCGTAAGCGCTTGTGATTGCAGGTATTGGATCGGCCGCGGCGGTGCTGCCGCCACTTTGCCTGTTGGAGTTCAGTTGGAGTAACTCCAACGGCACTACAACCAGACAGCGAGATGTCGCGAGAGGTAATCGACGCAACGCATTGATTTATTGGTGGCCAGGGGCGGAATCGAACCACCGACACGCGGATTTTCAGCCCGCGATTCATTCTCGCCCAAGTGTCTGAATATCAAAGGCCTTCGCAGCACGTTTTGTGGAATATTTCTCCAACTTATGCCCAAATAAGTACCTGTTTTGTGTAGATACGGCAGATAAATATTCCACACGTGTTGCAGCCCCAATTTGCCCCGTAGCGCGCAGCTCATAGCCGTCGCACCCTTGCGTTACCCAGCGCTGCATCATAGAGACAGCGTACCAGCCGCTTGGAGGGAGTCCACCGGAATATCGAGCATCTGACCAACTCGGGCGACCTCCAGACGATAGATGTTGTCGCTCTGATCAATCACCAACAGCCGAACAGAAAATCCCATGATCTCGTCCAACAGGCCTCTGCGCTGGTAAACATGCAACTACTGAGAACTACGCAGGTACGTCTTCCTCCGCCTCTTTCGGTGCGCCCCATTCGGGGGCCATCGCGAGCAGAGCATCCTCGGCGCCCTTGCATCCGAGGATGGCGTAGTCGCGGCGCAGACGTGTGAGGTTCAGGTAGGCATAGAGACGAAACTCGGCTCGCTGACGGACGTAGACACCGTACCGCATCCCGTCCGTCACAATGAGCCTTTGACAGCCCGGACGCTTCTCCGCGTATTTTTGCGCCTGGACCACAGCGGTAAGACAAGCGTTGTCCATCTTCTTTGCCTCGACAACCACGCGCACATTGCCATCGGACCGCGGCAGCTCGGCAAAGAGAGCGAGATCCAGATAGTTCCACTCGACCGCCATGCGCTGCGGCGTCCAGCCGAGCGCACGAAGGAGCGGGACCACAAGGTAGGCAACAGTTTCGTGCTCAGAAGGCTTGCTCGAGCGTTGATACCACTTGGCGATACGGGTGAGCTCACCGATTTCGTTGAGGAGCGCCGCGATCGAGCCGCTGGCGACGCCGTGATCGAACAGGAAATCAGAGATTTCGGTCACCCCGATCTCGTTCTGCGTCGCCGGCGGGGGCAGGGAGGCGAGTGCCCGCGCGGAAGTTTCGGGCGCGACGACAAGCCCGCGCAGCCATTCCCTGACGGGACCATCGCCGAGCTTTTGCGTTGTATCGCCTTGTTTGAGCGCGTAGGTGTCGAAGGTCTTTGACTCTTCCGTGCTGCGCCAGAGCCACCGAACCCGTCGGACGTGCTGGAGGTCCCATCCGTCCACGTCGCCAAACTCATCTGACCACTCATACGGGCCGACGATTTCTCCGACCCCGAGAACAGTTGCAGTGCCGATGCGAAGGACCACGATGTCTCCATCACGCATCTCCTCGCCAAATCGCCAGAGGTCGGTAAGCTTCCGCGCGGACCACTGGTCCGCTTGGAGTGCGGCCCTGCAGTCAGGCCAAGCACCGGCGTATCCGGGGCCGTTCAGAACAACATCCCACCTGAGGCAGATATTCGCGTAGTTGCGGTCATTGTCTCCCGCCGCCTGTTGCCAGATGGTTTTTCCCTCGATGTCCACTCGATTTCCTTATTTATCCCCGTGATTCCTGGACAGAGTTCCGCTCGCACGAGCCCAGCTGTTCGGCTGGCTCGCGTCCTATACCCAAACTCGGCAGCACTCAGTCTATGCAGAAGCCTCAAGAGGGAGGCGGAATCCCTCGTAAGCGAACGCTCCGCTTATCCGCTGACAATCCTGCTCGGTCACGCCCTCTCTACGGGCGACTTCGTACCACCTCTCTTTCACGGTAACCTCCGTGTGATCGATGATTCGAGCGGCCTCTTCCCGAGAAAGAAGAAAGCGCTCGCATTGAGAAAGTAGATTCTCCGCGTTGGCGTACCGGCCGCGATCTCCGCAAATCATGGCTAGATCACGCCGCTCGAGACTGACGGCGATCGTGGGCGTGAGATCGTATGCGGGAGAGAGAGCCCACGCCTGGTCCATGGCAATCATGGCGTGATTGCGTGGATGGTCGTCGAGATTCGAGATCAGCGCGTTGAAGACCATTCGCCTGAAGAGCTCGGTTGCATCCACGCGAGGCTGTGCGGAGATTCGGCGCAACTCTTCCGCCAGCGCCACGTAGGACCAGCGCTCGCGATCCTGGTAAGAGTCCTCCGCACGCAGCAAGGTGAGTGCACTCAGCATCCGGGCGCGGCGGTAGCCCGCAGCTACATGCTGCCGATCGAAGCGCCTAACGAGGAGTGCGTCGCGATCTGCGATCTGAGTGAGTCGGCTCTGAGAGGCCGAGAGACCGCATTCTCGCGCCAGCATAAGCATGGCGTGCTCAACGCGAGTATTGTTCCACCTGTCGTCACGGCGATTGAACTTCGCGATCCAGAGCGCCTCCTGATCCTCGACCACTGCCTTGGGTCTCGCGCCACCCATGGCGGTGCCAATCAAGAGGAGGTCCTGAACCTGAGTCAGGTCGGCTTGGTCAGCCGCCGCCTTCTCCGGAAGCTCTTCCTCCGCCACGATCAGGTCGGCAAGCTCTTGAAGCCGAGTGAGATCCATCGTTCGATTGAAGGCCCGAAGCGGCGCCGGTGGATCGACGTTCAAGCCAAAGCCCAGTGCGCCCGCCCGGTCATCCGGGGAGTTCAGGAGATAGTCGAGCTCGGTGAGATTCGCCTTCCCGGCATGCTTTTCGATGACTCGACGACCCCAGTAATCAGGACTCGCATCCCGTATCGCTCCGAACATCCCGCGGAGCCGTGCCGTCTGGAAGACTCGCTCTTCGAGCTTGAGTTCGATCGGGTCGATCGGCACCGCATCGGCTCGGGCGAGGTAGCGTCGACCGTAGACGAAGCGGCCGACGCTGACCCCTTGAGCGCTGCTCGCGAGCTCGAAGCGGCCCGCGGTAACCGGTGAGGTTTCTCCCGGGAGGGTCAGGTAGACAAAAACCTCAGAAGTCATTGTCGAGTGCGGTCTTACTGCGGCCACCCGCTCGCACGCGCCGGGTCTCGAGTGCGCTTCCTTCGGCGTCCTTTGCAGGATCGGCGAGATCTTCCGCCGGCCCTAGGAGGTCGTAGGCCCAGAGCAGCGCCCAGTAGGTCCCGACGCTCGCGCTGGCGCGACCGTTCTCGGCGTCGCGAACCGCGCGGATGCCCGTCCCGATCTTGGCTGCCGCCTCTTCGAGTGTCAGGCTGCGGCGCAGCCGGGCTGTCCGCAGTCGCTCGCCAAGCTTCTTGAGGCTTTGTTCGATCGCGAAGGGAGGTGCGACTCGGAGGGTATTTCGCTTGGCCATGCTATAAAAGGAACGATAATCATATTTAGATGCTTTTTAAAGCATATCAGGTTCATGGCGGACACGCAACTCTCTGTGCTTTAAATGGCACGTTGTTGGCCATAACATGCCTCTTAAGGCACGCATCGTACCCCTAGACTCCATGACACAACGGGAAGAGTTCTCCCCCAAGACGAAGAGGGCCGTAGCACTTCGTGCAGGCTACCGCTGCTCGTTCACCGACTGTGGGCAAGTCACGATCGGCCCGAGCGACGAAGCCCCGGACGCGCATGCGAACATCGGCGAGGCTGCACACATTTGTGCCGCCGCCGCGGGGGGCAAGCGCTACGACCCCACGATGACGCCCGATGAGCGCGCCCATATCGACAATGCCATATGGCTTTGCGTCCATCATTCCCGTTTGATCGACCGGGACGAGGCGACTTATACGGCGGCGGTGCTTCGCCACATGAAACGCGACCACGAAGCCGCCTGTGACGACGCACTGCGCCGAATCTCTGTACACCCGGGCGGATCCTTTGATTTGATCGCGTTCGGGCCGGAGATCATCTGCACGGGAGACCTGGTCGGCGTCGAGGGGCACGAGTGGTCGCTGCAGCTGCGGAATTTCGTGAAAGGAGACCTCCACCGACTCATCCGATTCTTCGAGGAATGCGCCGCGCTCCAGAAATTTGACCGGTACGTCCTGGTCAACTCGCTCGGCGACGGGCGCGTTCTGTCCGCGCAGCCTTCATTGCTCAAGAGCACCACCGGACACACCGTACGCTGCCCGGTCGAGCCGAATTTTCCGCGCACCAACGCCCATCAGCTCGGTAGCCAGTGGGCCACCTCGTCCGAAACGGAGGACCTCTATATCGAGAACAGACAAATCGCGCGAGTCTCTGGACTGGCCTCGCTCCCGCAGGTGCTGAGGCAGACGCTTTCATTGCAACGGGGAGAGAGCCCATTCCACAGCACCTTCGGCGCTCGCTTCTCGGAATACTTTGACGACTTCTCGGATTCCCCGTGGCTCGAGCGGCTATTGAAGCTCGAGCTGATCCGCCAAGCCGCAATCCCCTACTCCGACGCTCTCTTGCATCGGGAGTACACCCCGCTCCACAGCGTTGAGCGTGTGCACAGCATCGAGATCACCGGCAAGAGGTCGCCGAAGAATCGGCTGCCGGTCAAGGTCGATCTCGATGTCCACGGGGTCGGGCGCTGGCAGGCAGAGCTCTCGATCCTGATCCAGACGAAGCAAACGCGCGGTGAGAGCCTCTAGGTCGGGTAGGCGAATTCAGCAGCCTCGAGCTCGTCGAGGAAATTGCCCCATATCGCCCATCTCGATTGATCCGGGGCGATGGCTCCGAACATCCATAGGGCGGCGATCTTCAAGGGAGGTACGACGATCTCGGAGGGGTTGAAACCCTTGACCACGCGATTCAAATGAATCGCGACCGTGAGGTCCTCCGAGCTCACATATTTCTCTAGTCCCGCGATGACCTCCCGCACCGAGGCCGTGGGATTGACTTCATGGGGAACCACTTCCTTGATCTGAATGGGGGCGAAGCTCTGCAGGTCGCCGACGACCCATGTGGCCACGGCGTCGTAGTCCTGCGCTTCGGCGTGCGCGACAAAGAACTTCTGACCCGTGCATTCCGTCATGCCGCGGCAAAACACGCATGCCTCGCGTAACTCGCGAAGCGGCCGCAGGTCGCGAGTCCGCAGATTCTTGACCGCAAATGGAGCGTTCGAGGCCGCGACTGTCAATTCCGCCCGGCGCAAATCGACCAGCACGGTCCGCGGGTCGCGATATTTCAGTTGCGCGAATGCTCTCGTTCGATCGCTAACCAATCTCGTCTGCTCGTTTGAGTTGAGTGCCTAACCCCCGCCAGCGGCGCATAACTCGGTCAGAGTCCAAGTTCTGACTTGTTTGCCGCTATCGCGCCGCTGAAGACAAACGGATGGTACGCAAAGCGCCGCGCCACATCCTGACCGAGCATATCGCGAAGCCGCTGAGCCGCCTCCTCGCTCGGATCTATCACCACGAACCTTTTGATTCGCCGCAAACTGTCCGTTCCCAGCGCAAACAGATAGCGGAAAAACGCATCGGATGCGGGACAGGAGTAGCCAATCACGACGATGAACTCGGCACTCTCGAGCTCCGTCGCGGCCTGCTTCCAGACGTGTGCGAGTTCCTTGTGCTGGCTCGACTTCGTCCACGTTGGAGGAACGATGTATGGCTCGATGGGCTTGGCCTTCCACCCTCGATAGGTCTCGAGTTCGGATCCCATCGTTAAAGAGAGCGTGTTGG
>CAZDTG010000021.1:0-31439 GCA_964508005.1 uncultured Steroidobacteraceae bacterium | reverse complement strand
TTCCACCCTCGATAGGTCTCGAGTTCGGATCCCATCGTTAAAGAGAGCGTGTTGGGCCAAGCCGCGATCGTTCCGTCTTCGCAGCGGGCCCAGTTGATTGAGCCGTGGAGCTTCAGAAGCCTCACTCCACCCGAAGCATCCGAAAGACAGTAGTCGGGTCCCGCCGGGTGGAAATTGAGCGCGAAATCGAGTGCAAGATCATAGTTGAAGGACAAAACAGACACGGGCCAGGGGCCGCCACGTTGCCCGCGGAGCTCTGTCAGAAGTCCAACGAAGCGGTCGTAAGCCGAAGGAGGACGTGCTCCATCGCCATACCGCGGAAACTGGACGGATTGTTCAAGTGTCCGCACGATCAAGCGCTTGAGTTGCGCCAAGACTGCCTGAGGATCCGCTTGCCGGCCGAGCGGCATCTTTCCGATTAAGGCCGCCATCTCGAAGGTCGCGAATACAAACTCGATGTTGTCGAGATCCAGATTGGACTTCGAGTGCAGTCGGCCGAGAGCCGCGATCTCCTCGAAAAGAGGCGCGAACTCCTGAGCGGGAAGCCGTTGCTCGGCTCGCGCGAGAAACTCGTTCATCAAGGGGGCCCCGGCCTCGACTGAAGCACCGGCACCCATAATGAAAACAACCCGACTCACAAGAGGCGCTCTCCGCGGTTATCGGAATGACTGAAGACTATCCCACCGTGAGACATCGAGTGAGCCATCCGGGAGGATGAAATGGGCCCGACGTGCTTTGATGATTTCAAGTCCGGGAATCGCTCGCTCCGGGTCAGATTCGGTATTGGGCCCTTGGTAGATCACGCCTGCCAAGGCCCACGTGCGCAACAGTCCCCTGTAGTGAATCACGGTAAGCATGGGTCCGCCGCTGATTCCCTGGAAGTTGTAGTTCTCCGGAGGCAAGGGAGGTCCCGCCTCAACGGGCATGATCCAGTCTCGGTCGACAAGACTGGAGACATCCAATTCACTGACGCTACTGGCAACGCCACCGGCGAACGCGGCGCCGAATGAGATCTGAGACCGCGAGAGCCAGATTTTCTCCACTCCTGGGAAACCCGCGAAGTAGATGCCTCGGCCCTGCTCGGGCGGAACGGGAGGCCACTGGCTCTGGTACCCCTCGAGAATGGTCTTCCCCGGCCCCGTTCTCTGTACCTCTTCGCGCGTAATTTGAAACGTCGCAAGGTCAATCTCGGGGTGTTCCGCGATGATCGCATGCCGACCCTCCGGGTCGAATGGCAGATCACCGAGCTGCAGCGCGACCACGTTGTGCCGTTCGCGGTCCTTCCGCCACCCTTCGAGCACGTGATGGGCGGTTACGCCAAAGACTCGCTCGCCGGCACTCATGACGAAGGCAGTCCCATTGCGTGCCCGCAGGTGTCCTGCCTCTTCGCGGATGATCCAATTGAGAGGGATAGCAAAGGTGGCCGCGAGTTCGCCTTCCGCTTTCCCTAACCGGCGCATGATCGCGCGGGCTTCGGCTTCAGTAAGCTCACCGATCATCTGACCCATGGCACGAGTCTACGCTGACCACGACTTGGCAGAAGGATCCCCGCACGAGCTCGTCTGAATCAGGCGCGGTTGGAGAGGTCATTCAGCCGTCGCCAGCGCGGGTCCTGGCGCAAGGGCGGCGCAGACTCGGCGAGCGCGTGAAGTACTGCGCCGAGGCCGTACGCAGGCGAAAGCGAATCGCGGCCTATCACACGGTCAATGAGCGCCAGATAGGCTTCAGGAAAGCGCCGGAGCAGCGCACGTTCGGCATCTCCCTCGGAGGACTCATCCGTCGCACCGTGGAGCAGCACATCCGGGTGCTCAATGGGAACGAGAAAGGGCGAGATCATCCGGACCGCCTCAGGAAAGCCCTCATCGGCTGCGCTCGCCGCCTCGGCCAGGTGAGTCGAGGTCGAGCTGGTCTGAAGCCTGCGCTCACGTGGCCACGCGCTCAGGAGAAATTCCTTCCCAAATGACTCCCACGCGTGCTCCGGTTTGATGATTCGCGCCAGCATCCACGCGGCGTGCGAGCGGCCCTCATCGGTGGTCTGTTGAAGGAGCGTGCGAGCCTCGGCGAAAGTGAGGTATCGCTCGTCTGTCTGACGCCAAAAGCAATAAACGACGATGAGCTCGCTGAAGTGCCGCAGTGCCCCGCCGTCCCATCGCCACGTCGTCAGCGCCGGAAAGACGTTCAGAAAGTGAGGCTTCAGTAGGGCGAACAGCGCCGGAGGCGCCTGGCGATCGTACTGATAGCCACTCCAAGCCGGTTCCGCGTCGGATCCGGCCGGGTCAAGCAACGGAATGAGATGCGCTGTGGTCCACTCGGGATCCACGTGGTGCAGCCAGGTCAGCGATGAAGTCAGTTCACTGATGCTGTAGTCGCGGGCCGCCTGGGATGCAGCGAGAAGCCCTTCGAGCCGCAGCCGTATCGGATCGGCAATTGTTGCGCCGGCCGCAGGGCTCGTGTTGTCCAGGATCGTGATCATGGTGCGCGCGAGGCGTCCCACCGGGGAATTGAGTGCGTGCTCGTGCGTACGTCGGGAGCGGCCCTGAGGCTCCCCTCCCACGTAAGTGTCGCCGAGTGCGCTTTCCGCCGCTTCTTTGGGGTTGGTGCCGAAATGCTCAAGGAGCCTGTCCCACAATCCTAGTGCGCGGTCGAGCGACTGGCGCGAGAGCTCCGGCAGATGCTTCTCGTACCAGTTAGCGGCGGCGAATCTCACCTCAAAGAGAACGGGAGGTGGCAGTCGGACGAGCCGATCGGCGACAGTCCACCGGAGACGCGTGGGAGAGTTTTCCGGCCAGGACTGAAGGAGCGTCTGCCAGTATTGAGTCGGGTACTGCTGTCTTCGTGCCTCGTAGGAAAGCGCCGAAAGCGCGCGTCGCGGCTGACGCTCCACCAAGCCCCGAAACGGATCACGCGTTGTGAACTCGGAGAGAGCGTGGCCGCTGTGTTCGGTTGCTTTAGCAATGACTTCGCCGAGTGGCACACTCAAGATCCGCGCAGGATCCGACTCCACCTGCACATAGCCTGCGCGTACGTCGCTCGCGGCATCGGCGTGCTTGTCCCAAGAGGGCTGCCAGCGCGGATCGGCTGCTCGGAGCTGCGGAAGCGCTTGCTGCGCGGAGTCTCCGAGGACTGCGCCATGTGACTGCAACCAACCGAGGATGCGAGCTGCGGAAATGGCTTTGCGCCGCGTGTACTCAGCGTCTGGTTCCTCCTCCATGCGTGAGGGTCCCGCGAGAATTCGAGCCTCTATGCGCTCTTTGGATGGTGCGTCGATGTCATTCCACCGTTCCGCCAACACGTGCAGGAGCTCTCGGCGCTGGTAGAGATTCCAGAATGCCGCGTCAGAGAGCCCTAGAACGCCGGCACCGACCTCGGCTCCGGAGCAGATGCGCGAACTCCTCCAGGCATACAGATGCAACTTGTCGAAAAAGAACTCCTCATCCGACGGCCATCTCCGGAGCTCAGCACGCGCCGTATCAGGGTGCTCCGAGAGCAAACGATCAAAGAGCCGGACAAACCAAAGCAGATGCCTATCAAGATCCCCAAGGTGGACGTATCCCGCACCATCCTGTGTTGGGATAAGGGTCGTGGTGCGCCAGTAAGAGGTGTGTATGTCGGCGAGCATCCCCGCCGCTCGCTCCAGTCCTCTCCGGAGGATCCGGAAGATCGCCGGAAGGACTTCCGTTGGGATCGCGAGATTATCGGGGTCTGGCCTTAAGAAGGTGACTTCGAAGCTTGCGAGGTCACTCAGGGCGACATCATCCCACGAGCCGCGTGGCGGTTGTTGTCCCACAAACGCCGGGCGCCTCGAAGAAAAACGGGGTTGCATGACGCGCTCGAATTCGCGCAAAACGTGGTCAGTCCAGCCATCGCGCTTCTGCAGCCGAGCAAACGGAAACCAGCGTTCGCCAAAGGCGTCTCTTGGGCCCTGCCGAAGCCGCTCCAGTAGCAGCCGCCAGACGCGGTATGCGAGGGGATGCAGGCAGGTCTCGGCGTTCTCGATCTTCCATTCGATGAGTGAAATCAGTCTCGGATGCAGGGACTCATAGCCGGCCGCCCACCAGGCACAGACGGGCTCATCGATCACGCGGACGATCCAGTGAGCCAGGTGAAACAGCCGCGGGGTGATCGGTTCTGTCCCGCGGAGCGCCCCGCCGGCGAGTCGAATCCAGCCGCGGCTGGGACCCTCGTTCGCGAGTGTCGCGATGAGATCCACACCTGCCAGGGGCGCATCACGATCCGTCGAAGCGGGGCGTGGAGGATCGTCGTCTAACCCATAGAGTAGGAGAGGGTCGCGCTCATCCTCTGCCTCACGCGGCTTGTACGGCTTGGCAAATCGTATGTTCCGGTCAAGGACACACAGCCATTCTGCCCTTGCAGCTTCAGTACTATCCCGAAATACCTTGGCACCGCCGTCGGTCTGCAAGAGGGACACGACTTGCCCGCGTTGATAAGCATGCAAGCTGCAAGGCCGCTGCGCCGCAAGCGCGACGGTCGATCGGCGCCAGCGATCCACGTCCTCCGCCCGCTCCGCCCACGCTCGCAACGTGCCCCAAAGAGAGGCGTGCTCAACGTCGGAGTCCGGATATGCAAGGACGCGTACACCTCGATCGCGCCAGCGCGCTTGAACAGCCTCCGGGGTCCCTCGGTCAAATGTGTAGATGCGAGAGGGCCTGTCCTCACCCAGAGCGTGTATGCCCTCGAGCAGGTATCGGACCGGCGGGTCGTTGGCGGAGTAACCGACGAGCACGATGGTGTAGTGACGCAGGAGATCGTTCATGAATTTCGTGGCCCACCCTTGTACTAGGTAGGCGCGACCGAAGTCTGCGCTGCTAACAATCAACGAGCCTGCGCGTCGAGCATCGCCCTTTCCCTTCCGCCGGCCGTGCAGGTACACAATTCCCTCGAGCGGCTGACCATTTCCGAGATCGGGAAGGGTCGGGGCAACAATCGCGCCGGCCGTAAGGGATGGATCGGCTCGCTCGAAGAGCAGATCGAAGTTCGTCGTGACAATTTGCGGGTGCCGAGCGGCGTTCCTGGACAGCTTGAGTAGGATCACATGCTGCTCGATGCTGGCATCGGCAGATGGATCGAGAAGATCGCTTACAACCTCGTCAATTTGATCCGCGCCATATTCGTATTTGAGGTTCTGAAAAACCTGATCCAAGGGAATCGTTGCGTTGGAATCGGTGAGTACGCGCTGCAGGAGTTGTCGAGACGGTGCATCCGTAGGAGTTCCCAGCTTCTCGATGACTTGCCGCGCAAGCTCAGCGAACCCGGGAAGACCTGCGGGTCGGCTTACGCCGGCGCCGCATAGAAAGATCACGTCTCCGTGGTCGCTCGCTTCCAGGAGTTCTTCAGGGATGCTAGGTCCGTTCGGCAGAAATCGCATCTTGCTTGGCCTCAGTTACGCGCTGGCCGGGATTATCCTTATGCGTCTAACGGCCGCTCTTCCGCAGAAACCGACAGTGAGGATCTTGTCTCTTGCATCATCGCAGAGGGAGATTCGCTGAAAGATCAGCGAAACCGTCCCCCAATTTTCAGCGCGGTTGCGCGACCATCTGCGCATGGTCCCGGAGGGCGAGAAGAGCTCGAACAGGAGTGCAAAGGCAGGTGATTTGAACCGAGTATCGAAGCTATTCCACTAAGGATGGTTTTATTCCACAGCCGGTGTGGACTCTATGGCTCTAAATCATTGATTTAGTGGTGGCCAGGGGCGGAATCGAACCACCGACACGCGGATTTTCAGTCCGCTGCTCTACCAACTGAGCTACCTGGCCGCCGTAGGGGGGCGCGTATTAGACCGGCCTATCACGGTCCCGTCAAGCAATCCGCGGCGCTGGCGGTGCGGCTAACCCATTGATTTTTGGCCGCCTTCGGCACCGGCACTGTCCAGGCAAATAGTGCTAAGGGCTCGGGGAGCACTGGCGGACGCCCGGACACACGCCTAGGCATGCACGATTGGCGCGGTCGATAGGCGAGCGCGCCTTCGTCCCGATGCGTTGCCACGCCGATTGCCCCTCTATCGCGCATCGCCGCGCGCCTCCGCCCCACCGCAGCGCAAGCTACCTCGAAAGAGGCACCCGCCCCCCACCAAGAGGTGCGTGTCCGACCCTCCGCCTGATGAATATCTAAGTTGCGTTCGCGCCACCACAATTCTCTCCGCAGCGTCGGATCACGACGTGCGCCCCCGTCTTGCATTCATCAGCCGTGGACATTTTATGGAGAGAGTACCCATGCGCCATTCTTTATCTTTTGCCGCACCGATCGCAGTCGTGCTGGGTATTGCAGCCGTATTGACGATGACGGGTTGCGGCAAGAACGCAGCAGCTCAGGCGGCAGCCGCGCCTCCGCCGCCGCAGGTGGACGTTGCGCAGGTCATTTCGAAGAAGGTTACGGAGTTCGATGAGTTCACCGGACGGTTTGAGGCGGTGGAGCGCGTTGAGATCCGGCCGCGGGTTTCGGGTTATATCGCTTCGGTGAACTTCGACGAAGGGCGCGAAGTGCACAAGGGCGATGTGCTGTTCGTCATTGATCCGCGCCCGTATGAGGCGGACTTCAAGCACGCAAAGGCGCAGCTCGACCAGGCGCGCTCGCAGTCGGTGCTTGCGAAGTCGGAGCGTGAGCGTGCGTCGAAGCTCCTGCAGGCGCATGCGATCTCTCAAGAAGAGTACGACACGCGTGTTGCTGGCCTGGAGCAGGCCGACGCGAACGTAGAGGCGGCTCAGGCTGCCCTCGATACCGCTGCACTGAATCTGACCTTCACGCGGGTCACGGCGCCGATTTCCGGGCGTATCAGCCGTGCGCTCGTGACCGAGGGCAACCTCGTGTCTACCGGACAGACGCTGCTCACGACTCTCGTCTCGCTCGACCCGATCTACGTCAGGTTCGACGGTGACGAGCAGGCGTACCTCAAGTACACGAAGCTCGCTCGGGAAAGTGCGCAGGCTCACGCGGCCGCAAAGGCCAACTCGGCCGGCAAGGGCAACGGGTCCGTTACGGGCCAGGCCCGCAAGCCGCGTGAGGCGAGCAGGCCGACTAGCGCCGGTCATGCGCCAGTCCCTGAAGGCGAAGCGCAAGAGGCGGGCGAGGCGGGAGCTGAGGTCATGGTGGGCCTCGCCGACGAGCCGGGCTATCCGCACCAGGGTGTCATGGTGTTCGTCGACAACGAGCTCGACCCGACAACCGGGACGATTCGTGGCCGCGCGCGGCTCGAGAACCATGATCGCGCGTTCACCCCTGGACTGTTTGCGCGTGTGAAGCTGATGGGCAGCAACCAGTACACCGCGCTCCTCATCAACGACAGCGCGATCGGCACGGATCAGACCGTCAGATACGTGCTCGTGGTCGGTGCGGACAACAAGGTGCAGTACCGGCCGGTGAAGCTTGGCCCGATCATTGACGGGCTGCGGGTGGTGACTGATGGTCTCACCGCTGGCGAAACGATCGTCGTCAGCGGCCTGCAACGTGTCCGTCCGGGTGCTCCAGTCGCTCCCCAGCGCGTTGCAATGGGCGAGCGCCACAGGGGCCCGGGCAACCAGCCCGACACGATGCTGGCGCGCAACGCCAAGCTGGCTTCGAACGCCGCGCCCGCAGGACACGAGACTGACTCAAAGGGCGTCGTCGACTCAGGCAGCGTCAACGGAAGTCCCGCTACTGAGTCGGGAAGCGTAAATCCGAACTCTGCTACGGAATCCGGCACCGTCCAGTCCGGCTCTGCTGCGACTCGCAGCATTAACGCGACGGCGCGTGCGGACGCAGCATCCAAAGCAAAGCTGGCTCTGAACTCCAACACTGACGCCGGGCATGCCACCGCCGGCGTCGCGCAGTCCAACTGAGAGGTATTGCGTGAAACTATCGCACTTCTTCATCGACCGGCCGATCTTTGCGGCGGTCATTTCGGCGTTCATCACGATCGGGGGCGCGATCGCGATGGTCACGCTGCCGATCAGTGAGTACCCGGAAGTTGTGCCTCCGTCCATCGTGGTGAACGCGTCCTACCCGGGCGCCAACCCGAAGGTCGTTGCGGACACAGTCGCGGCTCCGCTGGAGCAGGCGATTGTTGGTGTCGAGGACATGCTCTATATGTCCTCGACCGCTACCATGGACGGCGGGCTGGCCATTACGATCACTTTCCGCATTGGGTCCGATGTCGATCGGGCGCAGGTGCAGGTGCAGAACCGTGTGTCGCAAGCGCTCCCACGGCTTCCGGTAGAAGTCCGTAACCTGGGCGTCACGACGGTCAAAAGCTCTCCCAACCTGACGTTGGTCGTCAATCTGACCTCGCCGGATGGGCGCTACGATCCACTCTATCTGCGCAACTACGCGGTATTGAACGTTCGCGACGTGCTGGCACGGCTGCCAGGCATGGGGCAGGTGCTGGTGTTCGGCGGCGGTGACTACTCGATGCGGGTGTGGCTCGATCCGCAGAAGTTGGCGGCACGCAACCTGACCTCGGGTGATGTGATCGACGCCATTCGTGAGCAGAATGTGCAGGTTGCGGCGGGCCAGATTGGCGCGCCCCCGGCGCAGGACAGTCAGTTTCAGCTGGCGATCAATGCCATGGGACGCCTCACGGATGAGCAGCAGTTCCGCGACATCATCATCAAGACCGGTGCCGAAGGCGAGGTGGTGCACCTCGGCGATGTGGCGCGTATCGAGGTCGGCGCGCAGGAGTACTCGGTCAAGAGCCTTCTGAGCAACAAGAACGCGGTTGCGATCCCTGTATTTCAGTCTCCCAACGCCAACGCGCTCGATCTTTCCGGCGCGGTGCGCAAGACCATGGAGGAGCTCAAGAAGGATTTCCCCGCGGGTCTCGAATACCGGATCATTTATGACCCGACCGTTTTCGTGCGGCAGTCCATCGATGCTGTCGTGCATACGTTGCTAGAAGCCGTCGCGCTCGTCGTGCTCGTGGTCATCCTGTTCCTGCAGACCTGGCGCGCCTCCATCATTCCGCTGGTCGCGGTGCCCGTCTCGATCATAGGCACCTTCGCGGTGCTGCTGGCGTTTGGCTTCTCGATCAACACGCTTTCGCTGTTCGGTCTGGTGCTGGCCATCGGTATCGTCGTGGACGACGCGATCGTGGTCGTCGAGAACGTGGAGCGTCACATAGAGAGCGGGCAGTCCCCGCGTGACGCAACCAAGGCCGCGATGAACGAGGTCAGCCGTCCGATCATCGCGATCACACTTGTGCTGTGCGCGGTGTTCGTGCCGGTTGCGTTCGTCAGTGGACTCACCGGCCAGTTCTATCGGCAGTTCGCGCTCACGATCGCGATCTCGACGGTGATCTCTGCGTTCAACTCGCTGACGCTCTCGCCGGCTCTGGCGGCCGTGCTGCTGAAGCCGCACGGTGCGAAGCCGGACCTGCTTTCGCGGGTCATGGATCGGCTGTTCGGTGGGTTCTTCAAGCGCTTCAATCGGGGCTTTATCAGCGCCGGGAACCTTTATTCGCGCACGGTCACGCATACGGTGCGGCGTACTGGTATTGCGCTCGCGGTTTATGCGGGCCTGATCGCTCTCACTTACTTCGGGTTCAACGCGGTGCCGGCCGGCTTCATCCCGGATCAGGACAAGCAGTACGTGATCGCGATCGCGCAGCTGCCGGCGGCGGCGGCTCTCGAGCGCACCGACGAGGTGACGCGGCAAATCGGTGAAATCGGTCTCAAGACTCCGGGCGTGTTTGGCGCGGTGCAGTTCACGGGTATGTCGGTGAACGGTCTCGTGCCGAGCTCGAGCTCCTCGCTGGTGTTCTTCCCTCTCGATGATTTCGAGAAGCGCAAGACGAAGAACCTTTCAGCGGGCGCGATTGCGGCAACCCTGAATCAGAAGCTCTCTGTAATCAAAGATGCCTTCATCATCGTGGTGCCGGCTCCGCCAATCATGGGCATGGGTACACTCGGGGGCTTCAAGCTCAATGTGGAAGATCGGGGCGACCTTGGACCCGATGCTCTGTACGCGGCGGTGCAGGAGACCATCAAGAAAGCGTCGCAGAACCCGGCGCTGGCCGGCAGTTTCAGCACCTATCAGATCAACGTGCCACAGCTCCATGTGGACGTGGATCGGGCCAAGGTGAAGCGCGAGGGCGTCAAGCTGTCCGATGTCTTCCAGACGCTGCAGGTCTATCTCGGCTCGCTGTACGTGAACGACTTCAACAAGTTCGGCCGCACGTACCAGGTCGTCGCGCAGGCGGATGCCCGATTCCGCTCGCACGTGGAAGATATTCTGCCGCTGCAGACCCGCAATGGCGCCGGGGGGATGGTGCCGCTCGGCTCGCTGCTCACGATCGACCAGGCATTCGGTCCCGACATCGTGCAACGCTACAACGCCTACCGCTCTGCCGACATCAACGGTGCCGCCGCGCCGGGATTCAGCTCGGGGCAGGCGCAGGCCGCGATGACGAAGATCCTTGCCGAGACTCTGCCGCGTGGCATGGGCTTCGAGTGGACCGATCTCGCCTATCAGCAGCTCGTCTCCGGCAGCACGACGCAATTCGTGTTTCCGTTGTGCGTACTGTTCGTGTTCCTCGTGCTGGCGGCGCAGTACGAGAGCCTGGCACTGCCGCTGGCAATCATTCTGATCGTGCCAATGTGCCTCCTGGCTGCCATCACGGGAATCCTGCTCGATCACGGCGACAGCAACGTGTTCACGCAGGTGGGACTCATTGTGCTCGTGGGGCTTGCCTGTAAGAACGCGATCCTGATCGTGGAGTTCGCGAAGCACCTGCAGGACGAGCAGGGCCATGACGCAGTGTCCGCCGTGTTGGAAGCGGCCCGGCTGCGGTTGCGCCCGATCCTGATGACCTCCTTCGCCTTCATCATGGGCGTCGTACCGCTCATGGTGGCGAGCGGCGCCGGCGCCGAGATTCGTCACGCTCTGGGCACCACCGTGTTCGCGGGGATGCTCGGTGTGACGTTCTTCGGCCTGCTGCTGACACCGGTCTTCTACGTTCTGGTCCGACGACTCACCGAACGCAACAAAGACAAGGGAAAAGCCACTAACGAAACGGGCCGGCTGGGCTCACCGGAGGCTCACCATGCTTAAGCCAAACGCCAAGAGGGCGATGATCGAAGGACGCTACCGTCCTGCCCACCTGTACCGGTCTTCCAGGGCTTACGCCGGCGGAGACGCTGCGTTGATGACCAGGGCCGGCGTCGCTGTGGCAATCGCCGCCATCGTCGCGGGGTGCGCTGTCGGCCCCAACTACAAGCGGCCTGACACTCCCGTTGCAGCCCAGTACGCCGGTGCGGAAACGAGCACTTACTCGACGGAAGACCCGCAGGTGCAATTCTGGAGGCAGTTCGACGATCAGACGTTGGACCAGCTCGTCAGTGACGCTCTCAACGCGAACCACGACCTGCGGATCGCCCTGGGGCATCTCGTCGAGGCGCGCGCGGCCCGGAATGAATCGACTTTCGATCTGGCGCCGACCGTCACCGCCCAGGGGAGTCATCAGCATCAACTGTCTCCGCAGGCCGTGTACGGCTTTCCGGTGTCAGTTTCGTACTACGACGCCGGTTTCGATGCCACGTGGGAGCTCGACTTGTTCGGCCGGATCCGCCGCAACATCGAAGCGAATCGCGCGCAGGTACAGGGAGCGGAAGCCAATCTCCACGACGCGCAGGTGTCGGTGATCGCGGAGGTAGCCCGGGTCTACTTCGAGCTTCGAGGCCAGCAAACTCAGCTCGAGGTCGCGCAGCGTAACGTCATCAACCAGACCGACACGCTAAAGCTCACGCAAGCGCGGGAGGCGGCCGGCCGCGGTACGGAGTTGGATACCTCCAGAGCACAGTCGCAGTTGAGCACGACCCTGTCCACGATTGCTCCGCTCCAGGCCGCCATCGCTCGCTCGATTCACCGGCTCGGCGTCCTGACGGGGCGGGATCCGAACGCGCTTACTACATTACTCACCCCCGTGCGCGATCTGCCGGACCTGCCCAAGATCGCCGCGATTGGCGACCCGGCCAGTCTGCTGCGGCGGCGGCCGGATATCCGTGTGGCGGAGCGCCAGCTGGCGTCCTCGACTGCCCTGGTCGGCGTGGCCGTTGCCGACTACTTCCCGAAGGTCACCTTCACCGGCAACTTTACATATGCTGCCGCGGAGCCTGCCAATCTGGGCACGTCGGCCTCACGTAGCTACCTCATAGGACCGGGCATTTCCTGGGCGGCATTCAACCTTGGCCGGGTGCATGCGCAGGTAGCCCAAGCTCGCGCAAGGGACGACGTCGCCTTGGCCACCTACGAGAAGACCGTGCTTGGAGCCCTGGAAGACACTGAAAATGCGCTGGTGACCCACGCCAGAGCGCGCGACAGCCTCACGCATGTCGCTGATGCGGCTGCGGCCAGCGCCACGGCGGCCCGGCTTGCCCGAACCCGCTACGAAGGCGGCTATGTGGATTTCCTCGAGGTGCTCGACGCGGAGCGCACGCAGCTGCAGACCGAAGACACCCTGGCGCAGAGCCGTACCAGTACGGCCACGAGCTTGATCGCCGTCTACAAGGCACTCGGCGGGGGTTGGGAACAGGCCCCCCTGCCGCGCTACACTCGGGCGCAAGATCGCCAATGACGGAACCTCTATGAACGCCACCCTTGCACGCCTGGAACCCGCCGCCTTCGGCTCTCCGCAGTGCGCGGAAGAGCTCACCCAGATCAACGAATCTCTGCACCGGCGGGAAAGCCTGCTGGGCGCTTCGGCGAAGGCGAGCCGCCTGCTCCTCGAGGCCCCCGATGTGCGGGCCGTCATCCCCCACGTCCTGGGGCTCATCGGCGAGGCTGCCCGTGTCGACCGGGTGAACCTGCTGCTCACGAAGTCGGGACCCAACGGCGAGCCCCTGCTGGAAGTCGTGAACGAATGGGTCGCCGACGGCGTGGTCCCCTACCTGGACGAAGCGGTGATGACGACCTGTGACGAGCGCGATTTCTCGGCTGTGTGCGCGGAATTGCGTGCCGGCCGCAGCGTCTGCCTGAGCAAGAGCGATTCCGCCTCGGAATACGTGGCGGTGGGATTCGAGGGCATCGGCACGAAGACCAAGGCGATCGTGCCGATCTTCGTCGCCGCGGAATTCATCGGCGTGGTCGGATTCGACAACACGAAGCAGCGCCGAGCGATCGACACGGCCGAGCTGGCAGCGCTCGAGACCGCTGCCGGTGTCATCGGAGCCGCCATGCACCGCGAACGCCTCGTCGATGACGTGCGGCGCGAGCGCGAACGCGCGGCCGAGGAGCGCGTCGCGGAGCTCGCCAAGGCCAACCAGGTCATTCGCGGCAATCTCGAGCGGCTCGCGAGCGAGCCCGACCTGGGCAGCTTCATGGGCCACATGTTGCTCGAGGCCGTACGGCAGTTCGAGGCCGCCTCCGGCGCCGTGATCGTGTCGAAGGATTCGCTGCAGGAGTGGCGCATCGTGGCGCACGTGCGCGACGGGCAGCTCGAGCCGGCGCCGTTTGCGACGAGCGTCCCGTTCACCGGCTCGCACTTCACCAACGTGTTGGCCAACCAGCAGGAGCCGATGTACTTCGACCTCGAGCACGGAGAGACCCCGGACATCTGGCCCGGCGCGCTCGCGTTTCACCGGCGCGAGGGTTATATCGGAGTCGTCGTGTATCCGCTCGTCTTCGGAGCGCGTAACGTCGGCTTTTTCATTCTCAGCTTCCGCCGCAATGCGACGGATGTGCAACGCAGCGAGCTGCTCGTGGCGCTCGCCCAGCAGGCGACCCTCGCCGTGCAGCTCACGCGGCTCGCGTATTCGGCGAAGGAAGCCGCGGTGCTCGTCGAGCGCACCCGCATCGGCCAGGAGATCCACGACGGGCTCGCGCAGTCCTTCACCGGCATCCTCATGCAGCTCGGCGCAGCCGAGGAGTTCCCGCCCTGCAAGCGCAAGAATTCCGAGCTGAACACGATTCTCTCCCGGATCCGCGATCTGGCACGCGACGGACTGTCCGAAGCGCGGCGCTCCGTCATGGCCCTGCGGCTCGATCAGACACGCCGGGCGGGGTTGGAGATCGCCCTGCGCCAGCTCGCGGAGCGTTCCACGGTGCCTGGCGGCGTCACGGTCAAGTTCGAGGGCGGAGGCATAGCGACGGGACTCAAGCCGGAACACGAACACGAGCTGCTGCGTATATCACAGGAAGCGGTCAGCAACGCCGTACGCCACGCGCGGCCGCGAACCGTGAGCATCGCCATGACCGATGGAACGGACTGTTGGGAGCTGGCCGTCGCCGACGACGGTGTCGGAATGGAACATCACCCTGAGCTCGAGCCGAGCGAGGGATTCGGGCTCAGCAGCATGCGCCAGCGGGCGGGTGCCATCGGTGGAGAGTGGCGGATTGAGAGCCATCCGGGCGCCGGCACGCGTGTCAGCGTCCGCATGGCGAAACGGAGGCCGTGATGGTCGCGGTCATCAAGCGCAAGATCCGGGTCATCCTGGCGGACGACCATCCCGTGGTACGGGATGGACTCGCCGCGATGATCAACCAACAGGCGGACATGGAAGTCGTTGCCGAGGCAAGCGACGGCGACGAGGCGATCACGCTCTATGACCAGTACCATCCCGATGTGATGGTGTTGGATCTGCGCATGCCGAAGCGCGACGGTGTAGCCGTCGTGCAGCGCGTGCTCGAGAGCAATCCCAAGGCCTGCATCCTCATCATGACGACGTACGACGGCGATGAGGACATCTTCCAGTGCCTCAGCCAGGGGGCGAAGGGCTATCTGCTGAAGGATGCGCCGCGCCAGGAGATTCTGTCCGCGATCCGGGCGGTGAGCGAGGACCGTCCCTATACCTCTTCGTCGGTAGCGGCCAAAGCGTTACAAAGAATGGCGAAACCGAGCCTCACGCAGCGCGAGCTGGATGTGCTGCAGCTCGTGGCACAGGGGCGCAGCAACAAGGATATCGCGCGGCGCCTGGCGATCACGGAAGGCACCGCCAAGACGCATGTCAAAGCGATTCTGACGAAGCTGGATGCGATCAGCCGTACCGAGGCGGTCGCGGTGGCGCACAAGCGAGGCATGATCCGCCTCTAGACGACGACGGCACGGGGCCATGGGCGGCCGACCGTGCCTTGCCGGGTGTCGCCGCAAAGCGTCAGCTCTGGCCCTCCCAAACCCGATAACACTGGACGTGGAATTGCAGCGCGGGCGAATCCGCCTCGGGTGCCAGCTCGACTTCGTACTCAATATCGTGCGCCATGATGGGCAGGCCGCACAGGCTGCATAGGGCGCCGGTGCCGCGGCCCGCCCAGGTGCGCATGGGCGCCTTATAGGGCAGAGCCTGCTTATCACCCTGCTCCAAGTCGCTGCTTGCCGTCATCCTGTCCATGTGCACTCCTTTGTACGACCAAAATACCTTGTTCCCAGGTAACGCTACCTAAGACAACAGGATGACATAGTTAGTGCCTTTAATGAGTGTAAAGAATTGCAGTGCAACATCAAGGACACTGTGGCCTCAAACTTGCGCCACTGTCGTGAGGAGCTGTCAGCTCTGCGGCGGTTTGAAGCCTTCGGGCGCCTGCGAGCCGGCGCCGAAAAAGAACTTCTCCATCTCGGCTTCGAGAAACTTGCGCGCCTTGGGCTCAATCGGCGAGAGGCGATACTCGTTGATGAGCATCGTCTGGTGCTTCAGCCAGCGTGCCCACCCCTCCTTGGAAACGCTCTCGTAGATGCGCTTGCCGAGCTCGCCCGGGTACGGCGGCCGGTCGAGGCCGGGCGCCTCCTGCTTGAGAAACACACAGTGTACGGTTCGTGCCATGACTTCTCCTCTGGATTGCCTGCGCGGCCCGGACTTTCGAGCGCCGGGGGCGTCAATCAAACCCGCTCCTCGAACATCGTCGGGCTCGCAAGCTGCTCCAACAACGTCTTGACGGGAGCGGGCAGCCCGATGCGCACCGGCGCGCGGGTGTTGTACCAAACATTGCGTGCCCCATCCATGACCCCGGCGCCGCCGGCGCAATGAGCCAGGAGAGGCGTTATGACGAGATCGAAATGAGTGAAGGCATGCTCGATGCGACCCAACGCGCGCGGCTCGCCGTCCACGCGTTTCAACGACTCGCTGATGTAGGAGCGGGCGGCGCTCGAGCTGTCGAACTCCGGGAGACACCACAGGCCGCCCCAGACGCCGCTCTCGGGCCGGCGCTCGAGCAGAACGCTGCCGTCCGCGCGCGTCGCCACCAACATGAACACCTTGCGCAGGGGACGCTCGCGCGCAGGACGAGGCGACGGGAGCTCGTGCTGGCGCCCGGTGCGCCTGGCCACGCAATCGGCCGACAACGGACAGTAGGCGCACAGCGGCTTGCGCCGCGTACACACGGTGGCACCCAGGTCCATGATCGCCTGGGTGTACACGCCGACGTGCTCCTGGGGCGTGCAGGCTTCCGCGAGCGCCCACAGGCGGTTGGAGACCGCCCGATCCATCGCGCTCCCCTCGACCCCGAAATAGCGAGACAGCACCCGCCGCACGTTGCCATCCAGGATGGGAAAGCGTTGGCCTTGGCTGAGCGCTAGTATCGCCCCCGCCGTCGACCGCCCTATTCCGGGCAGGCTGGCGAGGGCTTCGAAGGTGTCCGGAAACTTCCCGTCGAGCTCATCGCACACGAGCACCGCGGCCCGATGCATGTTGCGCGCACGGGCGTAGTAGCCGAGGCCGGTCCACAGATGCAGCACATCGTCGATGGGGGCACCGGCAAGGGACTGTACCGTCGGGAATCGCTCCATGAAGCGGGTGTAATACGGAATGACCGTGGCGACCTGGGTCTGCTGGAGCATGATTTCCGAGACCCAGACCCGATAGGGCGTGCGGTCACTTTGCCACGGGAGATCGTGGCGGCCCTGGCTGGCGTGCCAGGCAATCAATGCGGTGGCGACCGGAGACTCGCTTTGCTGTGTCATTCCCACGCACGATTGTATCAGCGGGCGGGAAGCGCACTTGGGCGGCGGGCCGATCCCGCACAACTTCCGTGCAGCCGTGCACCGTGGTGAAGCACCAGTTCCGGGCGGTCTCCGTCCGCTTCAGTGGTGGGGCGGCCTAAGCGCTTGAGCCTGCACGCGCGAGGAGCATTGGCACGGATCTCGCTTAGGCTCAATATCTCAAGAGATGCTCAACGCGCAGGGGGCAGGGTGCGTGGTCGGCCGTACGACGAGATGTTCGACGCCGAGGGACTGCCTCGGCCGCACTGCCGCCATTATTGCGACTGGCTCCATGAGCAACCGTCGGAGCGCCTGGCGCAGAAGCGCGCGGAGGCGGACGCACTCTTCCACCGCCTCGGCATCACGTTCGCCGTCTACGGCGAGAACGAGGGCACCGAGCGCCTGATCCCGTTCGATGTCGTGCCGCGCATCCTCCCCGCCCACGAATGGGCGCAGCTCGAGGCCGGCATCAAGCAGCGCGTGCGCGCGTTGAATGCCTTCGTCGCCGATATCTATCACGAGCAGGAGATTCTCAAGGCCGGCGTAGTCCCGGCCGAGCAGATCCTCGGCAACGCGCAGTACCGCGCGGAGATGCAAGGCGTCGACGTTCCCAATGGCATCTATGCGCACATCAGCGGCATCGATGTCGTGCGTGACGGCGATGGCCGATTCTGTGTGCTCGAGGACAACCTGCGCGTGCCCTCCGGCGTCTCCTACATGCTCGAAGACCGCAAGATGATGATGCGGCTGTTCCCCGAGCTGTTTGCCCGGCACCCCGTCCAGCCCGTCGAGCATTATCCGGACGTACTGCTGGAAAACCTCAAGAGTGCAGCTCCCGAGGGAGTGACCGACCCCACCGTGGTGCTTCTCACTCCCGGCGCCTACAACAGCGCTTACTTCGAGCACGCATTCCTCGCCCAGCAGATGGGTATCGAGCTCGTCGAAGGCCAGGACCTCTTCGTCCGTGACGACATTCTCTACATGCGCACCACGCGCGGCCCGATGCGCGTCGACGTGGTGTACCGGCGGCTCGATGATGATTTTCTGGATCCGCAGGCATTCCGGCCGGACTCGACCCTCGGCGTACCAGGGCTTCTCAGAGCCTACAAGGCCGGTCACGTCACCATCGCCAACGCGATCGGCACCGGCGTCGCCGACGACAAGTCGATCTATCCCTATGTACCGGAGATGATTCGCTTCTATCTCAGCGAAGCGCCGCTCGTCGCCAACGTGAAGACCTGGATTCTGCGGCGGCCCGAGGACAGAGCCTACGTGTTGGATCACCTCCCCGACCTCGTGGTGAAGGAAGCTCACGGCGCCGGCGGCTACGGCATGCTCATCGGACCTGCCTCCACGCGCGCCCAGATCGAAGATTTTCGCGCGCGCATCGAGGCGCACCCCGAGCGTTATATCGCGCAACCGACGCTCGCCCTGTCGACGTCTCCCACTTTCGTGGAAGCGGGACTCGCACCCCGGCACATCGACTTGCGGCCGTTCGTGCTGTCGGGACGCGAAATCACGGTGGTGCCCGGGGGCCTGACGCGGGTGGCCCTGCGTGACGGGTCGCTGGTCGTGAACTCATCGCAGGGCGGCGGTACCAAAGATACCTGGGTGCTGGGAGCCTGACATGCTCAGTCGCACAGCGGACCATCTCTATTGGATGTCGCGCTATCTCGAGCGCGCCGAGAACATGGCACGCATGATAGATGCGCATCATCGGCTATCGCTCCTGCCGCGGGCGCCCGAGGCGGTATTGCAGGGTTGGCAGGCGACACTCGTCTCCCTTGGGATGGACAAGCTCTTCCGGGAGCGGCACGAGGCGTTGACGCCGGTGAGCGCCTTCGACTTTCTCGCCTTCGACCGGGACCATTCGGGCAGCATCCTGCGCTGCCTGCGCGCGGCGCGCGAAAACGCCCGCGCCGTCCGGGGGACGCTCACCTCCGACATGTGGGAAACACTCAACACGACCTACCTCGAATCGCACGCGTTCAACTCCAGCATGCCGGAGTCCGGGCGGGGCGAATTCATAGAGTGGGTGAAATATCGCGCCCATCTCACCCGGGGAGTCAGTTCCGGCACGATGTTGCGTGACGAGGCCCTCCATTTCACCCGCATCGGCACGTTCATCGAGCGCGCGGACAACACTACGCGTCTGCTCGAAGCGCGCTGGCGGGATCCGGGCGGGCGCGGCGAGCGGCTGCTGGCCGAGGCTTCGGAGTGGGCGGTGTTGCTGCGCTCCATGTCAGCTTTCGAGATCTACAGGCGCGTTTGTCGCGACAGCGTCAATCCGATACGGGTCACGGAGATGCTTCTCATGAGGGACGACCTGCCGCAGGGCGTGCACCGCTGTCTCGACGAGCTGCAGATCAACCTCACGGCCGTCGCCAACGACCAGTCGGCGGAGACTTTGCGGCGCGTCGGGGAGTTGCATGCGCAGTTCCACTATGGGCGCTTCGAAGAGCTGTGCGCGGGCGGGATTCCGGGGTTCCTGGACCGGTTTCAGGAGAAGCTGCGTGACCTGGGGGGACGCATCTCGAACGACTTCCTGAGCTCGTTTACGGGCTGAAAGGCGGCCCGGGTCGGACGAATCGGCTAATATCCGCAGCCTGAAAGGAGAACGGCTGCCGCCGGAGATGCCCGTCCCATGACCTATTGCGTGGCCATGCTGCTCGACACCGGGATGGTGTTTCTGTCCGATTCGCGCACCAGCGCCGGCGTCGACCATATCAGCACGTTCCGCAAGACGACGGTGCTGCAGAAGCCGGGCGAGCGCGTGTTGGTGCTGCAGGCCTCGGGCAACCTGGCGATCACTCAGGCGGTGACGAGCATGCTGCGGGAACAGATCGACGCGCCCGCGGAGGGGCAGATGAACCTGTTCAACTGCCCGACCCTGTTCGAGGGCGCGCAGTGCGTTGGCGAAGCGGTCCGCCAGGTGCATCGGCGTGACGCCGACCCTCTGAAGGAGTTCGGAGTGGACTTCAACGCGAGCTTCATCGTCGGCGGCCAGATCCGCGGCGAGAGCCCGCGCCTCTTCAGCATCTACCCGGCCGGCAACTTCATCGAGGCCACCGCGGATACGACCTATTTCCAGATCGGCGAGGCCAAATACGGCAAGCCGATCGTCGATCGGGTGCTGCGCCGGAGCAGCAGTCTCAATGAGGCCGCGAAATGCGCGCTCATTTCGATGGACTCCACCATCCGCTCCAACCTGTCGGTGGGATTGCCGCTCGATCTGGTGATGGTGAAGCGCGACCGCTACGAAACGGCGCGGCACATGAGCATCGATTCGGACAACGAGTATTTTCGCGGTATCCGCAACCGCTGGAGCGAAGCGTTGCGGGAGGCGTTTGCGGAGCTGCCCGACCCGGACTGGTTGCGGACTCCGCCTCCCTGAGCCGTCGACCGCGCTGCAGGCGAGGCGTTCAGGGCATGGGCGTCAGGGCTTGTCGCACAGGTCAACATCTCCGCTCATCGTCTTGAGCCGTACGCGAGCTCTGCCGGGCTCGCGGGTGCCGCTCAGACGTTCGCCCGGGCCATACCGACTCGTGCGCTGCGGCTCGGCATTGAAGCAGTTGCGGATGTCGCCGCTGAAGCTCGACACCTCGTACTGGTAGCCCTCCTCGGCGCTCACGTGTAATTTCACATCGCCGCTCACAGTCTGCCCATCGACGTCGGCATCCTTCGCCAGCTTGCCTTGAATGACCATCTGGCCCGAGATGGTGTGTGCGCGCACCGAGCGTCCCGGATCGAGTTGCACGTTGAGATCGCCGCTGGTGGTGGTCACCTCGATATCGCCCGCGCCATGATCGAGGCGGACGCTGCCGCTGATCGTGGTGATATGCAGCTCCCCGGGTTTCCCGTGGCCATGCAGGACGACCTCGCCGCTTACGGTCTTCGCCTCGACGTCCGCCTGTGCAATGTCCGCCTTGATCGAGCCGCTCACGGTTTTCAAGCGCTGCATGCCCAGCACATCAGTGGATATGACATCGACGCTCACCCCCGAGGCATCCAGCTCGCTGCCGCGAGGAATCTTGATCTTGAGATCCGCGTCGCTGCCCCCGAATCCGAGTCCCTGAAACCCCACGGAGTGCACTGTGATCGTGGTTCGTCCGTGGTCGCTGGTCACATCGACCTTGGCGGCGGGACCCGAGAGGCCGGCGTGCACGCTCACCTGCGGCTGGTCCCAACCTGACACCTCGATCCTTCCTGAGACGTTGGAGACCTCGACTATGCCGCGCGGGTCCGCGGCGACGACCTGATCGGAGGTACGGTCCGCCGCGTCCACCGGCGAGGCCGCCAGCAAGGCCATGACGAGCGCGGCTGACAGCAAAAGTGTGCGCATCATCAGATCCCCTTACCGGCGTCGCCGGCCTCATGCACGGTCGTCAGGACGCGCATCTCGTCTTGGTAGGTGTTCACCAGGAGCTCCTGCAGCAGTGCGTTGCTCGGGTCCTTGCCGAGCGCTGCCTCGAGATCCTGCATCGACTTATGGATGGTCGCGAGACTCGATATGACTTTCGCCCGGGCATCGGGCGGCAAGGAGGCGAGCTTCTGCTCCAGCGACTTCACGAGTGCCGCGCGCTCCTGGCGATACTTCGGATCGGACAGATAGGCGGCTTGCAGGGCTGCGGCGCCGCCGTTTTCCGGGATTTGCCGGGCGGTGGTGGCAGATCCCGGCGCGGGATTCGTCGCAGGGCCCACGGGCAGAACGCTGCGGCCGATCCATACACCGACGGCAAGCGCGGCGATCATGGCCGCGGCGGCCAGCCAGCGCATTCGCGAGAAATGTCGCGCTGAGGTGCTTCGCCGGCGACCAACGCCCGCGTCGGTGTTATCGGGCGACCCCGCGCCCGCGTTGGCGTTACCGCGTTGACGCGCGCCTGCGGCGTCGCGGGCGCCGTCACCAGCATTCGGGTCCGCGGCGTCACCGGCGGCCTGACGCTCGGCGGTGATCCGGGCTTCGATTCCCGCCCATAAGTCGCGGGGAGGCTCGATGGCCTGCGGCAGCTCTCGCAGTGACGTCACCTTGTGCTCGCCCAGTGAGGTCGTCGCCTTGTGCTCACCATTGTCGTTCCCATTGTTGTTCGCGTTTGTCATGTCAGCGAACCTCCATACCCAGCTTCTCTCTCAACAGGCCGCGCGCGCGGTGTAACTGCGCTTTGCAGGTGCCTTCCGCCACGCCGAGCATCTGGGCCGCTTCGACGTGTGAATAGCCATAGATGGCGTGCAGCACGAGCACGTCTCGCGCGCCTTCCGGCAACCCTTCGATCGCTGCTTCGATCTCTTTCACTTCCACAGGCGTTTCCAATGTCCAGTCACTCTCGATCGCTTCGTCGTCATCGTCCGGAGATGACTCGACGACGACCGTCGCTTTGCGACGCTTCGCCAGCGTGACGTTTACCGCAATCCGGTGCAGCCAGGTCGCGAGCGAGCTGCGGGTCTCGAAACGCGCCAGCGCCTTCCAGGCGTTGATGAAGGTCTCCTGGGTGCAGTCCTCCGCAACGGCCGGATCCCGAGTCATCCGCAGGCACAGTCCGTATACGCGGCCCGCATGCTCGCGGTAGAGCCTTTCGAAGGCCCGCATGTCGCCGGCGCAGGCGCGCTGTACGAGCGCCCCTTCCCAATCGACCCGGGTCTGTTCGGGCTCAATCTGCGTCATCTGGGGCTTTAGAGGCCGGAACCGTGGCGAGCGTTTAAAGGGGTTGACACGTGCGTGCTACAACCTGGCCGCGAGGACACGGCCTTGGTCCGGTTGTGAGCGCGCCGTGCGCGTAGCAGGCGACGGCGCGTACGTCGCACGGGCGTGGACACGCTGGTCGAATCGTGAGCGCGCAAGCAGCCGGCTCGACGCATGCGTAGGGTCTCAGGCCGGCGCGGAGGGAGGCGTGCTCCGGGTGGAGTACCAGTTGATTGCGAACTGCAGGAGCTGGGCATTGGTGGAGAGGTTGAGCTTACGCTTGAGACTCTGTCGGTGGGTCTCCACCGTCTTCACGGACAGTCCCAGCCCGCCCGCGGCTTCGCGGGAGGAGAGCCCACGGCCGATGAGACTCAGGACCTGCAGCTCGCGGTTACTGAGCCGCTCGATGGGGTCGCCACCGATACCGTTGCCGCCGTTCACCCGCACCTTGCCCATACAGGCGGCAAGGGAATCCGAGACGTAGACGCTCCCGCTGAGAACCCGCCGTAACGCGACGAGCAGTTGTTCGGAGGCCGCCTGTTTCATGATGTAGCCGGCGGCCCCGGCGGCCAGCAGGCGTTCGGCATAAATGAGCTCGTCATGCATCGACAAGACGAGCATGGGCAACTCCGGGCGCTGCGCATGGACATCACGGACGAGCTCGAGACCGTCCCCCTGGGCAAGGGAGATATCCACGATCACGACATCCGGCATCAAGGCGCGGATGGCAGCGCGCGCCTCGCGCTCGGTTTGTACTTCCCCGCACACGACGAGGTCGGATTCAGTCTCGATCATGCGCCGTAACCCCTGCCGCACGATCGGGTGATCATCGACGATCAAGACGCGCCGCTGGCCTCTTGCGCTGCAAATGCCCAGGGTACGTGTGGGGGTGCTCATGGGCTGGCGGGAGCAGACGGGCGTGTAGCCAGGGGACACGAACAACGCACCGACGCGCCGCCGCCGTCTCCCGAGTCGATGACGAGGTCGCCGCCGAGCATCTGCGCGCGGTAACGCATTATGTCAAGACCCAGGCCCTGAGGGCCGTCCGGCGCCCTCTGGAAGCCCCGGCCATTGTCGTCCACCTGCAGATGCAACTCGCCGTCCGAGGCCTTCACTCGAACGGCAATTTCGGTGGCGCCGCTGTGCCGGAGCGCATTCGTGAGCGCCTCCTGCACGATTCGATAAACGTGTGTGGCCGCGGTCTCGCTCAGACCTAACGGCTCGTCAAAATCCAACTGGCAGTCCACCTGTACGCCGAAACGCTCGATGACACGGGCAGCCAGCGTTTGGATCGCGCCTGCGAGGCTGTCGCGACCGGTGCCCACGGGAGACAGTCCCCTGGCCAGCGTGCGTGTGCTTTCGATGGCGTTGTTGACGAGACCGATCACCTCCTCCACGTCACGATGCGCGCCAGAGCTCTCCTTGGGCAGCCGTGCTACCACACCCTTCAGCATCAGGGCGATGCCGGTGAGGTCCTGTCCAAGGCCGTCATGAAGATCGCCGCCGATGCGCTGCTGCTCGCGATTCGCGATCTCGATGATCTCGCGCGCGAGCCGCTTGCGCTCGTTCTCGACGCGCTTACGCTCCGTGACATCGGTGACCGTGACGGTCAGAGAGCGAGCCGCGCCGCTCTCGATGACCGGCATGATGCGGTACACGAAATACCCGCAGAGACCTTCGGGACCCGCCTCGTGAAGCTCGACCCTGGCCGGAACGCCGGTGGCGAGTGCGTTGCGATAGGTTTCCTCCAGGGGGGCGCGAAATTCCGGGGGAACGAAATCGAGGAAGGCACAACCGAGAACGACCTCCGGCCGGCTCTGCCCAAAGGGCCGGTTCATGAACTGCACGCGCAGGTCCTCATCGAGCAGGAATAGCCAATCCGGCGTGTTCTCGGTAACCGCGCGCAGTACCGCCTCCGACTTCCTCAACGCCTCCTCGGCGACCTTGCGCGTCGTTATGTCATAAGCGGAGCCCACTATGCCGGTGACGGCACCGGTGCGTTGGTCGCGCACCGGCTGGAGGCTCATCTGCAGCCACTTTCGCTCCCCCGAGATCGAGGTCACGCGGAGCTCGCCGCTCTGTGCTTCACCTTGGAGCAAGCGCGCCTGCCGTGCGCGCGCCAGCGGCTTCCACGGCTCGTCGATCAGGGCGTCCCAGCCGCCCCGCCGCTCCGTCTCCTCCAACGTGCAGCCCAAAATGGCCTCGACGCCGTCGCTCGCCCAGACCGCCTCCAGCTTGCCCTCGGCATTGAAGCGGTATTCGAAAATGAATCCGGGGGCCATCGAGGCCAATGTGCGGTAGCGAAACTCACTCCACCGCAAGCTGTCCTGCTCGTCCGACGCCAGGCGGGGGGGACCCGCACACTGCATCGCACCATCCAAACTGTTGTGCTCGACGGCCATGAGGCTTCTTCTTGCGCTGACAGTGACGAATCTGCGCTCATCGTGAGCGGACCTCAAGAGACCCCCCGGCGCGCGCGTCGTGAGACTAACGGCTCACGGCGCCCGGCGTTGCTACAAAGTGACACACGCCGCAAACGTCATTCCCGCGGCGTTCCGCGTCCTCGTCGCTGAAGACAGACAGTTTTTTCAGGAACTTGCAGCTGTCTCGAGCGCTCATCTACGGAGTACACCTAAACGAAGGGAAGAGGATCATGATGACAACGCGCACGAGCTGGCCTCTATGGGAGCCGCCGACCGAGACTCTCGAGGCCATCGCCGCAGTGGTCGCCTCACATTGGAACGCCGCCAAGGCTTATCGGGAACGGCTGTTCTGGACGACGGCCGAGAGTTGGTTGCGGCCGGCTTACCACTTCACCAGGGGCGGCAGGCTCATCAAATAGGCCTCGGGGTCTGCGTCCGTGCTGAATCCGAACTTCGTGCCGCGGTCGTAGACCAGGTTGAACTCCACGTAGCGGCCCCGTTTGATCAACAGCCGCTCGCGCGCCGCCTCATCGAAGGGCAGATCCTTCCGCCGTGTGACGATCGGGGGGTATACGCGCAAGAACGCCTCGCCAACTGCGCGTACGAACGCGAAGTCCGCCTCCTGATCGCCGCTGGCGAGCTCGTCGAAGAAAATCCCGCCCACACCGCGAGGCTCCTGTCGATGCGGCAGGTAGAAGTAGCGGTCGCACCACGCCTTGAACTCCGCATAGGCGTCGGGTCGATACGAGTCACAGGCCTCGCGAAGCGTGGCGTGAAACTCGGCCGTATCCTCATCGAACGGGAATGTCGGGGTCAGATCCGAACCGCCGCCGAACCAGGCGCGACTGGTGCGCAGGTAGCGGAGATTCAGGTGGACGATCGGCACGTAGGGGTTGCGCATATGAGCGACGAGGGAAATCCCACAGGCAACGAAGCGGCCGCCCGACTCCTGCGCCCCGGGGACCTGGCTGCGGGCCTGCGGCGAGAACTCGCCCCAGACGTGGCTCACGTTCACGCCGACCTTCTCGAAGACCTCACCGCGCATCAGGCGGGACTCGCCTCCGCCTTGCAGACGGTGACCTTCGGGTTTGCTCCAGCGGCGTGTTTCGAAACGGCTCACCGGCTCGAAGGCTTCGAATGCGCTGCAGATGCGTCCCTGGAGGTCGCGGAACCAGGCGGCGGCGGTGGCTGCGAAGTCGGCAGCGCCGGTCATGCCGGGCTCCGGCTGGTGCGGTCGTGCACGTGATCGACGAGCCGCGCTACCGCATCCGGGTTGGTTTCCGGCCAGATGCCATGTCCGAGGTTGAAGATGTGTCCCGGCGTGGGGCCGGCGGCATCCAGAACGGCGTCGACATGACGCTTCAGCTCGCCGGGCTCGGCAAACAGCGCGGCGGGATCGAGGTTGCCCTGCACGGCCTTTCCTGGTCCCAACACCTTGCGGACCGTTCCGAGGGGCGAGCGCCAGTCCACACCGATGACATCGACATCGAGATCGCCGACCGACTCCATCAGTGCGGACCCCTGGTTGACATAATAAATCAGCGGTACTCCGGTGCTGCGCAAGGCCGCCATCGTTCTGCGGACCGCCCGCCGGGCGAAGCGGTTGAATTCCGGGGGCGCCAACAGGCCCGCCCACGATTCGAACAACATCAGGGCTTGCGCCCCTGCCGCGGCCTGCGCTCCCAGGTATGCCGCCATCGCGTCGGCGAGCTTGTCGAGCAGGCGCTCCGCGGACTCGGGCTGCGCGTACAGAAACGAGCGTGCGGCACCGAACTCCTTCGAGGGCCGCCCGCAGACGAGGTAGCACAGGAGAGTGAAGGGTCCGCCTGCAAAACCGATGAGAGGCGCGCCCCGCGGCACGTTCGGGCGGATGAGCTTGATCGATTCGAGCACGAAGGGCACATCGCGCTCGGGAACCAGCTCCGCGAGCGCATCTATCTGCTTGTCTGTGCGGATGGGCTCGGCCACGACCGGGCCGGGCTCGAAGGTGAGATCGACGCCCATGCCCTGCAAGGGCGTCATGATGTCGCTGAACAGGATGGCTGCATCCAGCTCGAACCGCCGCAGCGGCTGCAGAGTCACCTCGGCGGCGAGTTCCGGCGTGCGGGTCAGGGTCAGGAAATCGCCCTTCGAGCGCAGCGCCCGATACTCCGGGAGGTAACGACCGGCCTGCCGCATGACCCATATGGGCGTGTGCGGCACGGGCTGGCGGCGACAGGCCGCGAGGAAAGGCGGCGTCTGTTGTGCGGCGGTCATTCGCTCAGCCACCGCGCCATGTCTGGCGCCCAGTAGGTGATGATGAGGTCCGCGCCCGCGCGCTGGATGCCAGTGAGCGTCTCGAACACGGCGGCTTTCTCGTCGATCCAGCCGCGCTCGGCGGCGGCCTTGATGAGACTGAATTCTCCCGACACCTGGTAGGCCACTACCGGCACCTTCACCGCGTCACGCACCTGGCGAATGATGTCGAGATAGGGGCCGGCAGGCTTCACCATGACGAGATCCGCGCCCTCCTCGACGTCCAGCAGTACTTCACGAAGTGCCTCGCGGGAGTTCGCCGGGTCCATCTGGTAAGAGCGCCGATCACCGAAGGCCGGTGCCGATTCGGCCGCCTCGCGAAACGGTCCGTAGAAAGACGACGCGTATTTCGCCGCATACGAAACAATCGGGGTCGTAACGTGGCCTTCGCGGTCCAACAGCTGGCGCATGGCTGCGATCCGTCCGTCCATCATGTCACTCGGCGCTACGGCGTCCGCGCCGGCGCGGGCGTAGTTCAGGGCAACCTGCGCGAGTGTCTGGACCGAGGAATCGTTGTCGATCGCGCCTTTCGGTGTGACGTGGCCGCAATGGCCGTGGTCGGTCGACCCGCACAGGCAGACGTCGGCCCAGACCAGCAGTTGCGGACAAGCGTCCTTGATCGCGGCTATCGCCCTCGCGGCGAGCCCTTTGGGGTCCAGGGCGCTGCTGGCCTTCGCATCCTTCTCGGACGGCGCGGCAAACAGCAGTACCGCCGGAACGCCCGCCGCCGCCACGGCCTTGGCGTCCTTGACGACTTCGTCGACCGAGAGCTGGGATATCCCGGGCATGCTCTGCACCGGGTGGCGCACACCGCGACCGGGCACCACGAAGAGCGGATAAATGAGCGCATCCAGTGACAGCCGTGTCTCACGGACCATGCGGCGCCAGGCATCGGACTGCCTCGTCCTGCGCGGTCTATGCAGTGGGAATCCCATCAGAGTTCTCCGTCAGCGAGGCCCCGCCTCGCTTTGTTGCAACAGTCGGTGTGTGGTGTGTGCGAGGCCCTGTAACGTCGGCGCCTCCGCCAATGCCGGCGTATGGCCGCGGTCGGTCAGCGCTCGCGCGGTCGTCGGACCGATGGCGACCGCCGCTGCCGCGCCCAGCAGCCGGTCGAAATCGTCCTTGCCGAGGGCGTGCTCCAACTCGTCGACGGCCGAGGGGCTTGCGAAGGTGACGGCGCCGATGCTGCCGCGGGCGATCCATGAGCGGCAGTCTGCGACGTCCAGAGACGTTGAGGACTCGGTGCGGTAGGCCTCGACTTGGACTACCTCGGCGCCGAGCTGCGTGAGGCCGGCGGAGATTGTCGGGAGGGCGCGGGAGCTGGCTGGAAAGAGGATGCGGGCGCCTTTGATGCCCTCCGCGGCGAACGCTTCCACCAATGCGCCGGCGTTTGCCTCAGCGGGCAACAGGTCTACGGGCCAACCGCGTTGGCGCAGAACCTGCGCTGTCGCCTGGCCGACGGCGGCGATCCTGCCACCGGGCGGTGCCGTTGGGATGATCCGCGTGACCGCTGCGACGGCGTGACGGCTTGCGAAGACAATCCAGTCGAAAGATTCGGCGCGGCTGAGAGCCGCCTCGAGGGGACCGGAGTCGGCCAGCTCGACGGATACGGCCGGCCACAACAACACCGACAGGCCGAGATCGCGCAGGTGCGAGCTCAAGGGACCGTCGCTGGGCTCGGCGCGGGTGACGACTACTCGTTTGGGCTCGCTGGGCTCGCTGGGCTCTCTGTGCTCCCTCGAGTCTCTCGGCGCTCCAGGCTCCCTCGGCTCCGGCGTTTCTCGCGGCTCGCGGTTCACTCTCACGGCTCCTCCACGGGACGACGCGAATCCCGCTCGTGCGCGATGAGCTTGGCGGCACCTTTTGCGAACAGCTCATCCGCGAGCCGCTGGCCGAGGATCACGGCCTGCTCCGCGGTCGCGTCGGTTTCGCCGCGGGCCGTCAGACATTCGGAGCCGTCGAGGGCACACACTCCGGCGTAGAGATGCAACATGCCCCCAATCGCGGTTCCCAGGGCACCGAGCGGCACCTGACATCCGCCCTCGAGCCGTCTCAGCAAGGCACGCTCGGCCGTCGTGGCAAGGCGCGCCGCCTGGTCATCCAACGGCTGTAGCCACCTGAGTGTCTCGGCGTCGCCCGCGCGGCAGCAGACTCCGATGGCCCCTTGCGAGACTGCCGGAGGAAAATCATCCGAAGGCAGCAGCTCCGCGATGTGCTGTTGCAAGCCGAGCCGCTTCAAGCCGGCCGCGGCCAGAATGATTGCGTCATAGTCGCCGTTCTTGAGACGGTCGATCCGCGTCGGAACGTTGCCGCGCAACTCGAGCAACGTGAGATCCGGACGGGCGCGAGTCAGAAAGGCCCGCCGCCGCAAGCTGCTCGTGCCGACTCGCGCTCCGGCCGGGAGATCCGCCAGAAGGGCACCGTTGCGAGTCAGCAGTGCATCGTGCGGATCCTCACGCGTCAGCGTGGCTGCGAGCTCGACACCCGGGTCGAGCAGCGTCGAGAGATCCTTGAGACTGTGCACGGCGATATCCACCTTGCCGGCGAGCAGTGCCCGATCGATCTCTTTCGTGAAGAACGCCTGCCCTTTGAGAGCCCACAGCGGAACATCGGTTCTGACGTCCCCCTCGGTCTTGATGTGGACGAGCTCGACGGCCGGCGCATCCTTCAGCCCCTTGATCAGACTCTCGACGTGCCGCGCCTGCCACAGTGCCAGTGCGGACGCGCGCGTGCCGATGCGCAGTGTGCCGCGCGCGCTCAAGACTCGCCCTCCGCCATGAACCGGTAGCCGACACCCCAGACCGTGAGGAAGTGCCGGGGGTTGGCCGGATCGCGCTCGAAGCGCTTGCGCAGCCGCAGGATGAAATTATCCACCGTGCGCGTCGAGGGAAACACGTCATACCCCCAGACCCGCTCGAGCAGATCCTCGCGCGAGACGATCTCGCCGGGACGTTCGGCCAACACCTTGAGAATCATCGCTTCCTTTTCGGTCAGCTCCTGCGGCACACCGTTCCACGAGCGGGCGCGAAAAGCGCGGAAATCGACCTCGTTACCGCCGAAATGCAACACAGCGGTAGCCGCGGTGGCCGAAGCGCTCCGATACCAATCCCAGCGCCGCAGAATCGCGCGCACGCGCAGCAGAAACTCCTGCAGGTGAAAGGGCTTCGCAAGATAATCGTCGCCCCCGGCTTCGAGCCCGCGCACGCGATCCGCGGGATCACCTCGCGCGGTGAGAAACAGTACGGGCGTGTTGTTTCCCTGCGCGCGCAGCGTACGGCAGACGGTGAAGCCATCCACCTCGGGCAACATCACGTCCAGCACGATCAGCCCGACATGTTCCGCGCCGAGCCAGTCCAGGGCCTGGCGACCGTCCGTCACCGAATGGGTCTCGTACCCTTCCGCGCGCAAGTTTTCAACCACCCCCGCCGCGAGATGGGGATCATCCTCGACCACCAGGACGCGGTTCGCCTGTGGCGGCAGCTCGCTCACGATTGCTCTGCCTGCGCCACGGGCCAGGTCAGCACGAACTGGGCGCCCTGCCCGACACCGTTGCTATGAGCGCTGACGCGACCGCCGGCGAGCTGCATCAGCCGCCGCACGATGAAGAGTCCGAGCCCGGTGCCGTAATAGCTGCTGCCACCACCCGGATGCAGGCGCGTGAACTTCTCGAACAACCGTGTGCCGTCCGCGGGTCTGAAGCCCACGCCGCTGTCGCGCACGGAGAGCTCGATCTCAGTCTGCGTGCGCCGCGCGATCAAGGTGATGTTGCCGCCGCCCACGGGAGTGATCGCGGCGATCGCATTCTCCAGGAGATTGCGCACGACCACATCCAGTGCGAGCGGGTCGGTAAGCACATACAGGCCGCGCGCAATGTCGGTGGTGATGGCGATATTGTCCTTACGGGCGCGCTCTTCGAACTGCGCGACCACCCGGGTCACGGCTCCAGAGAGATCGAGCGGCTCACGACGCAGCTGCACCCTGCCGCGCTCGAGCCGTACGCTCTCGAGAATCTGCGTCACCATGGCTTCCATCCGGCCCAGGTCCGACAGCATCCGGTCGATGAGGGTGCGGGCCTGTTCCGGCGACAATGTTCGCAATGCCATGGTCTCGAGCGAAAGCTGCAGGCTCGCGAGCGGCGTCTTGAACTGATGGG
>CAZDTG010000020.1:0-41003 GCA_964508005.1 uncultured Steroidobacteraceae bacterium | reverse complement strand
GGTGCGAAAGAGACGCTGCGCGCCCAGGCCGCGAACAACCACAACCTCGCGAACGTGAGCACGACCGGCTTCAAGGCCGATCTGAGCGCGTTCCAGAGCCGTGCGCTGGCGGGGCCTGGCTATGCGTCCCGCGTCTATGCAACCGACGGTACGGTCGGCTGGGACGCCTCATCGGGGTCGCAGCTCGAGACCGGCAACGCGCTCGATCTCTCCGTGAACGGCTCGGGATACATCGCCGTGCAGGATGTGACGGGCAACGAGGCCTACACGCGCGCGGGCAACCTTCATGTCGACCGGAGCGGCCAGCTTCTGACCGCAACGGGGCTGCCCGTGCTGGGCGACAACGGCCCGATCAGCGTGCCTCCTTACAGCTCGATCAGCGTGGCGCGCGACGGTACGATCTCCGTGATACCGCTAGGCTCCACGACCCAGACGAGTGCCGTCGTGGGCCGCATCAAGCTGGTGAACCCGCCCACCGATACTCTGCAGCGCGGCGCGGACGGACTTTTCCACAGCACGAGCCCCGATCCCGTGGCGGCAGACGCCGCGACGACGGTCGCTCCCGGCACGCTGGAAGCGAGCAACGTGAACGTCGCGAGCGCCATGGTGAACATGATCGAGCTCGCCCGGCACTTCGACATGCAGGTGAAGGCGTTGCACGATGCGGACCAGAACGCGCAGTCCACCACCAAGCTGCTGCAGTCCGCGGGCTGAAGAGCAGCGGCAAACCTCACTCACTGACAGGTACATCCTATGGAACCCGCACTCTGGGCCGCCAAAACCGGTCTCGACGCACAGCAGACCCAAATGACGGTCACGGCGAACAACCTCGCCAACGTGAGCACGACCGGCTTCAAAAGGAGCCGCGGAGTGTTCGAGGACCTCCTGTATCAGAACGTCGCGCAGGTGGGCGCCAACACCTCGCAGACCACGCAGTCGCCATCCGGGCTGCAGCTCGGGACCGGCGTGCGCGTGGTCGCCACCGAAACCGTCAATACACAGGGCAGCCTCAATCAGACCGGCAACTCGCTCGACCTCGCGATCCAGGGGCGCGGCTACTTCCAGGTGCTGCTGCCCACCGGCACCCTCGCCTACACCCGTGACGGCAGCTTCCAGGTCACCAACGCGGGGCAACTCGTGACGGCGCAGGGCTACCAGGTGCAGCCCGCCATCACCATTCCCGCGAGCACGCAGAGCGTCACCATCGGGAGCGACGGAACGGTCAGCGTGCAGCTCGCCGGGCAGTCCGCGCCCACCACGGTCGGCACGCTGCAGCTCGCCGACTTCATCAATCCGACGGGCCTGCAGTCGCTCGGCGGCAACCTCCTGGCCGAGTCGGCCTCGAGCGGCACCGCGACGACCAGCACGCCGGGCGTGTCCGGATTGGGCACCCTGGTGCAGGGCTCGCTCGAGAGCTCGAACGTCAACGTGGTCGAGGAGATGGTCAACATGATCCAGGTCCAGCGTGCCTACGAGATGAACTCAAAGGCCGTGCAGACCTGCGATCAGATGCTGCAATTCGCCACTCAGAACATATAGACGGAACCTGAAAGAGAATGCGACCACTGCCCCTGCTCATCGCGTGCTTGCTCGCCACCGGCCTCGCGGCCGGCTGCGGCACGCTGCATCATGCGAAGCCAGACGAAAAGAAGGACGACGACGGCCTCGGCTGGACACAAGAGCCGGTGCCGCCAACGGGCAACGGCGCCATTTACCAGGTCGGGCGTGACGTAGCGCTCTTCGAGAATCCCGTTGCCCGGCACGTGGGTGACATCGTGACGATAGTGCTCAGCGAGGCAACCAATGCACAGAAGAGTGCTACCACGACGACACAGAAGGCGACGAGCGACACCCTTCCCGGGATGTCGCTGCTCGGCTCGCCAGTGACGATCCACGGGTCCTCGGTATTGAGCGCGAACATCAACGACACGAGCAAATTCAACGGCGGCGGCAACAGCGCGCAGAGCAACAGCCTGACCGGCTTCATCACCGCGACGGTGGCCAAAGTGCTGCCGAACGGGAACCTCTATGTGAAAGGTGAGAAGAAGCTCTGGATCAACCAGGGACAGGAGAACGTGGTATTGAGCGGCGTGATCCGTCCCATCGATCTCTCTCCCGACAACTCGATCTCCTCCGCGAAGGTCGCCGGCGCCCGCATCTCCTACGGCGGTAAGGGCGCGATCGCCGACGCGAACGCGCAGGGCTGGCTGTCGCGCTTCTTCAACTCACCCTGGACGCCATTCTGATGCGGCGGCTCACAGGCCTACTGCTCGCGCTCGGCGTACTGACGGGCGCCGCCGGCGCGGTGCACGCCGAGCGCATCAAGGACCTCGCCACGGTTGCCGGCGTGCGCACCAACCAGTTGGTGGGCTATGGATTGGTCGTGGGCCTCGATGGGACCGGCGACCAGACGAGCCAGGCACCGTTCACGATCCAGAGCATCGCCAACATGCTGGCGCGGTTCGGCGTGCCGATACCTCCGGGCACCAATCCGCAGCTGAAGAACGTGGCGGCCGTGACGGTCACCGCGGACCTGCCGCCATTCGCCAAGGCCGGGCAGATGATCGACGTCACCGTGTCCTCCATCGGCAATGCGTCGAGCTTGCGCGGCGGCAGCCTTCTCATGACGCCGCTGCGCGGCGTCGACGGACAGGTCTACGCCTTCGCCCAGGGCAGCATGGTGGTGAGCGGCTTCGGCGTCGCCGGCAAGGACGGCTCCAGGATCTCCGTCAATGTTCCCAGCGCCGGCCGCATTCCGAACGGCGCCAGCGTGGAGCGCGAGGTACCGGTCAAGTTCGGCGGCGACCGGCACCTTGTATTCAACCTTCATGCCCCCGACTTCACGACGGCCGCGCGAGTCGTCGACGCCATCGACCGGACTCTCGGGCCCGGCACGGCGGACGCCATCGATGCGGTCTCCATCCGTGTCGCCGCACCCGTGGATCCGAACCAGCGAACGGCCTATCTTGCGACGCTCGAAGCGATCGAGGTCGAGCCGGGCGATCCTCCGGCCCGCGTCATCATCAACTCACGCACGGGCACGGTCGTCATCAGCTCGCACGTGCGGGTGATGGCAGCGGCGGTCGCTCACGGGTCGCTCTCGGTGACCATTACCGAGCGTGATCAGGTCAGTCAGCCCAACCCGTTCACGCAGGTACCGTCGGCGACAGTGACGCCGCGGAGCACGATCAACGTCAAGGAGGGGGATGCGCGCATGTTCGTATTCCAGGCTGGCGTGAACCTCGATGAGATCGTGCGCGCCGTGAACCAGGTGGGCGCCGCCCCCGGCGACCTCGTAGCCATTCTCGAGGCGCTGCAGCAGGCCGGCGCGCTGCGCGCTGAGTTGATTGTCATATGACAACGCCGGTCGACAGCGCCGCGGAGGTTTACAACGACTTCGCGGGTCTGGCTGCTCTGAAGAAGAGTGCGCGGGCCAACGACCCCGAGGCGCTACGCCAGGTCGCGAAGCAGTACGAGAGTCTGTTCGCCCGCATGATGATCAAGAGCATGCGTGATGCCGCCGGCAAGGATCCCATGTTCGGCAGTGACGAGGCGCAGTCCTACCAGGAAATGTACGACGACCAGCTCTCGATCGAGATGACCAAGGGCCACGGCCTCGGCCTCGCCGACATGCTGGTGAATCAGCTGCAGCGCGTGAGCGGCGGCAGCGGCACGGGCAAGACCGACCCCAAGACAGACTCGGCTCCAGGCTCCGCGGCGCAGGCTGCCTCCGGTCCGGCCGGGGGCGCGAAATCGGCGCTGCGAACCTACGGCTCCGCGACTGGCGCAGCGACCCCGGTCGCCGCGCCGCAGACGCAGGCCAATTTCATCAGCGAGCTCTGGCCCACTGCCCGGGAAGCCGGCCAACAACTCGGCGTAGACCCCCGTAACCTGATCGCGCAGGCCGCTCTCGAGACGAACTGGGGCACCCGCGTACCCCGCGATGCCAGCGGGCGCTCGAGCAACAACCTGTTCGGCATGAAGGCGGGCGGGCAGTGGAGCGGCGCGTCGGTGCTGGCCGGCACGCAGGAGTATCAGAACGGCACCGCGGTTAGTGCGACCAGTCGATTCCGCGCGTACGACAACCGGGCGCAGGGCTTCCAGGATTATGTAGCCTTGCTTCGCAGTAACCCACGCTACGCGGCAGCGCTCAACACCGGCGGCGACGCACAGGCGTTCGCCAGCGCCCTGCAACGGGGTGGGTACGCCACCGACCCTGAGTATGCGGGCAAGATCACCGCCATCGCCGCCGCCGTCGGCTCGCACGGCGGGACGCCGGAACCGTCGCTCAAGTCCGCGGGCACGCGGCCGATAAAGTCGAACACAGGCATCCTCTGAGGCGCACCGGATGGGCGATATTCTTTCCACCAGCGTATCCGGCCTGCTCGCCTTCCAACGGGCGCTGGATGTTACGAGCAATAACGTCTCGAACGCCGCCACTCCCGGCTATAGCGTCCAGAATATCAATCTGGCGGAGACGCCCGGCCAGGGCTCGGCGAGCGGCTACATCGGTGCCGGTGTCAGCGTCCAGAGCATCACCCGCTCGTATGATGAGATGCTCGCGCAGCAGGTGCGCTCCTCGAACGCCACCTATTCGAGCTTCAACACGGTCGCGACGCAGGCGGCGCAGATCGACAATATGTTGAGCAATACGAGCACGGGGCTCACCACGACCCTGCAGAGCTTCGTGAACGCCCTGCAGAGCGTGTCGAGCTCGCCGGCTTCGACCGCGCAGCGGCAGGTGCTGCTCAGCAACGCGCAGGCGCTCACCCAGCAGCTGCAGTACTACCAGTCGCAGATCTCCCAGTACGGCCAGAATCTGCAGCAGCAGGTCGGCGACGCCGTCAACCAGATCAACACCATCGCCGGCAACATCGCCACGCTGAATGCGCAGATCGCGGCAGCCCAAGGCAGCACCGGCCAGACGCCGAACCAGCTCCTGGACCAGCGCGACAAGCTGGTCGACCAGCTCAGCCAGTACGTGAGCGTCAATGCCGTCACGCAAAGTAGCGGCGAGATGGACGTCTACATTGGCACCGGTCAGGCGCTGGTCATTTCCGGCACCGCCCAAACGCTCGTGACGACGCCGAATCCCAACGATCCCTCCGCCTCCAATATTGGCCTGCAGGGGGGCGGCGGCAACGTCTCCGACATTACTTCGGAGATCAGTGGCGGCACGCTCGGGGGGCTGCTGACGACACGCAGTCAGGTGCTCGCCCCGACACAAAACGCCCTGGGGCAGATCGCCGTCGGCGTGGCGACGGTCATGAACCAGCAACAGCAGTCCGGCATGGATCTGACTGGCCAGCAGGGCAAACCCATGTTCGCCGTCGGCGGCGTGCAGACCCTGCCGAGCACCGCCAACACAGGGAGCGCGGCGCTCGCCGTCACCCGCACGAGCCTGAATCAGCTCACGACCGACGATTACAAGCTCACCTGGTCGGGGAGCGCCTGGCAGCTGCAGGACACGACCACCGGACAGTCAGTGACGATGACCGGAAGCGGTACGAGCGCGGCTCCCTTTCAGGCTGCGGGCTTGTCCATTGTCGTGAGCGGAGCGCCCGCCAGCGGCGACAGCTATGTGATTCGCCCCACCGCCGGCGCCATCGCGGGGCTTTCGGTTCTGCTGACGAACCCCTCGCAGGTCGCGGCCGCCTCGCTCGCGGCTGCGGCGGCGCGCACGAGCAACACCGGCACGGGCACGATATCCTCTCCCACCATCACGGCTCCGGCCGCGTGGACATCCGGTACCTACACCATCTCGTTCACCTCGGCCACCCAGTACCAGGTTACCAATAGCGGCGGCACTGTCGTGACCTCCGGCACCTACACGAGCGGCAGCCCGATCAGCTTCAACGGCGAGCAGGTCAGCATCAGCGGCGCGCCCGCGACGGGCGATACCTTCACGGTAGGACCCGCCAACGCGGCCAACACCGGCGACAATACGAATGTGCTCGCCATGGCTGCCGCAATGTCCTCAAACGTGCTCAACGGCAATACCGCCTCGCTCAATTCCGCCGCCAACAATCTCGTCAGCGCAGTGGGCGTGCTGACCCAGCAGGCGAAGGCCAATGCCAGCGCGCAACAGTCCGTGAACCAATCCGCAACGGATGCGCGCAGCAATTTATCCGGCGTGAACCTCGATGAGGAAGCCGCGAAGATGCTGCAGTACCAGCAGGCTTATCAGGCCTGCGCGCAGATGATCCAGACCTCGCAGAATATTTTCAATTCCCTCATCACCGCCATCGCGCACGGCTGATCATGAGAATCTCGAGCACCACGTTTCACGACGACGCCGTCGCCCAGATGGATGCGCTGCAGGCGCAGCTCGCCAGGACGCAGCAGCAACTGTCCACCGGCTCGAAGATCCAGAGCGCCGCCGACGACCCGTCCGGCATGGCGCAGGTCAATCAGATGAACGTCGAGATCTCTGCCTCGACGCAGTACGTCACGAACAGCAACGCGGTCCAGACGAATCTGAAACTCGAGGAGCAGGCGCTCGCGGACGCATCGAACGTGATGCAGGAGGCGAACAGCCTGGCAGTCCAGGCGAACAACTCCTCGCTCACCGCCGCGCAACGCCAGAGCATCGCGACCGCGCTGCAGCAGGATCTGCAAAGCCTCGTGTCCATCGCGAACCGTACGGACAGCAACGGCAATTACCTGTTCGGCGGTTATGCCAACACCAGCGCACCGTTCACGCAGTCGGGCAATACCGTGACTTACAACGGCGCGAACGCCGTGAGCCAGGTTCAGATCAGCGCCAACCAGAGCATATCCGGCGGCGACACCGGCGCGACGGCGTTCATGAGCATCCCGACCGGCAACGGTACCTTCACCGTCTCCGCAGCTTCTGCCAATACCGGCAGCGCCTCGGTCGGCTCGAGCGGCCTCAGCAACCCGAGCCAATGGGTCTCCGGCACCTACACTCTCTCGTTCACGAGCCCCACCGCCTACCAGATCACCAACAGCACCGGCACAGTGGTGAGCTCGGGTACCTATGCAAACGGCGATACGATCTCGTTCAACGGCGCGCAGCTCGCCGTCAGCGGTACGCCGGCTGCCGGCGACCAGTTCACGATCGCGCCGGCCGGGACGACCAGCGCGTTCAGCGCATTGGCGAATCTCGTCACCACGCTGAGCTCCACCACGCTCAACACCGGGCAACTCGCGACACAAATCGGCGCGGCGCTGCAGCAGATCAACAACACCATCACCACTTTCAGCAACGTCTCGGCATCGGTGGGCTCACGAATCAATGCGATCACCACCGCGCAGTCCGCTGCGCAGACGACGCAGACGTCGCTGCAAGCGAATATCAGCACGCTGTCCAGCACCGACTACGCCGCCGCGGCCTCGCAGCTCAGCAGCGAGCAGCTCGCCTTGCAGGCCGCGCAGGAGTCGTACGCGGCGATCGCGAAACTGTCCCTGTTCCAGTACTTGTCATAAAGACAGCGAAGTTCTGTGATGCAGTCGGCATTTCCCGGGATTCCCGCGGCCGCAATTCAAGTTCGCGCCCGGCGCACCGATACACGTCCTGAACAGCGAGCGGCGCACGGCCGCGAGAGGTCCCAGAGCGACGGACTGGTGTCCGGCGCCTGAACGAAATATCAGGAGTCACTGCAATGTCACTAGTCCTCAACAGCAACGTAGACGCCCTGGTCGCGCAGAACAGTCTGACGACCTCCGGCGCCCAGTTGTCAAACGCTCTGCAGCAGTTGTCCTCGGGTCTGCGGATCAACACCGCGGCGGACGACGCCGCGGGCTATGCGATATCGAACCGCATGACGTCCCAGATCAACGGCCTCAACCAGGCGACGCGCAACGCGAACGACGGTGTGTCCCTCGCACAGACGGGCTCGGGCGCCATCACGCAGATCGTCAACGACCTGCAGACGATGCGCAACCTCGCCGTCCAGTCGCTGAACGCCACCAACAGCGCCTCGGACCGGGCGAGCCTCGACCAGCAGTTCCAGCAGCTCAGCCAGGACATCGACACCGTGGCCAAGACGGCGAACTTCAACGGCGTGAACCTGCTCGACGGGTCCTTCCAGGGTGCAACGTTCCAGATCGGTGCCAACGTCGGTCAGACGATCACGGTATCCTCGGTCGCCAGCGCCCGCACCGGCAACCTCGGCCAGCAGTACACAGCGGCCGTCACGAGCGCCGGATTGACGGGTGGTACGACAGTGAACCTGTCCGCGCTCACCATCAACGGTACGGCAATTGGCACGAACGTCGCGGCCACGGCCGATGCCTCCGTGCTCGCTTCCGCGATCAATACGGCCGGCATCGCCGGCGTCTCGGCGACGGCGACGGCCACGAGCGTCACGGGCGCCACGGTGTACGCCGGCGTCAACACTCATACGGGCACCATCACGGTCAACGGCATCGCGACAGGCACCATCAACGCCAGCGGCGTGCAGGCGACGGATGTGAACAACGCGGTCAACGCCATCAATGCGATCTCGGCCGCGACCGGAGTGACCGCCGTGAACAGCGGTGGCAACCTCAAGCTGTCCAATACCACGGGCGCCAACATAACCGTCGCGTACACCGGCTCACTGGTGGCGGCCGATACGACCTTGGCCGCCGCCACGACCACCTCGACCTACACGGTGAACTACGCCGGCACAGCCGGTGGTCAGCTCGTGATCGGCGGTACGATCACCAACTCCGGATTGACGGCCGCTACCACGGCCGCGGCGCTGTCGGGCACCTCGATCTCCAACGCGAACGTGCAAACCGTTTCGAATTCCAACACGACGCTCAACTCGGTCGACGCCGCGCTGTCGCAGATCGCCACCACGGCAGCTCAGTTCGGCTCGTATCAGAACCGTTTCAATAACATCGTCACCGGTCTGCAGGTGAATGCCACGAACCTGTCGGCCGCTCGCAGCCGCATCACGGATACTGACTACGCGCAGCAGACCGCCGCGCTGACCAAGGCGCAGATTCTGCAGCAGGCGAGCACCGCGATGGTGTCGAAGACCTTGCAGATTCCGCAGAACGTCCTGACCTTGCTTCAACACATCTAACGGTGACCCGCAAACATCGTAGTCATGTGAAAGAGCGCAGGCGGGTGCCGCAAGGCACCCGCCTCCCCCTTTTGCGGGAGCGGAGCGACCCGCCTGCCGCAGCAATGCGTACGAGAGGTGACGCAAGATGTCAACGCCCGGCCCCATAGTCTCCGCTACCACCAGCAGCAGCGCCGCTGGAGCCGGCGGGTCCGTGATCAACGTGAGCTCCCTGGTCTCGCAGCTCGTTGCCGCGGCCAGAGCGCCGCAGGATGCGTTGATCGCGAGCCAGACCCAGGCGGTCACGACCAAGATCTCGGCGCTCGGCACGCTGAAGGGCGCACTCTCGACGTTCCAGTCGTCGTTGGCGCCACTCATGACGTCCGCCAGCTTCAACGCTCAGACGGCGACCAGCAGCAATCAGTCCGTGTTCACCGCGACCGCCGGCTCATCCGCCGTCAGCGGCACTTACAGCTTGACGGTCGCGCAGCTGGCATCCGCGCAGCAGCTCGTATCGAAGCCTTTTGCCGGCGGCAGCTCGAGCGTCGTCGGCACGGGCACACTGCAAGTGGCACTGGGCGCGTCGAGCTTCTCGGTCACTGTCAATGGCACCAACAACACTCTGGCCGGCATAGCCGCCTCGATCAACACCGCGACCGGCAACCCCGGTGTCACGGCCACGATCGTCACCGGCAGCGACGGGGCCCACCTCGTGCTCTCGTCATCGCTGACCGGATCGGCCAATACCATCCAGGTCACCGAGACGGACGGCGGCACGGGCCTTGCCTCGTTGACCTACAGCAGCGGCAGCCCCGCCAATTACACGCAGAATACGGCCGCGCAGAGCGCGAGCTTCACGCTCGCCGGCGTTGCCTATACCAGCGCCGGCAATACGGTCACGAACGCCCTCACCGGCGTCAACCTGAATCTTCTCGCCACCAACGTCGGCAGCACCGCGACGCTGACCGTTGCGGGCAATACCGCAACGGTGCAGACCAACATCGCGAATTTCGTCGCCGCGTACAATCAGCTCGTGACGGCGACTGCCCCGCTCGGCAGCTATGACGCCACGACTCAGACAGCAGGGCCGATGCTGGGCGACCCGGTTTTGAGCACGATGCAGAGTCAGATCCGGCGCGTTCTCAACAGCAGCGTCAATACGGGCTCATCGACCTATAACACGCTGGTCAGCATCGGAATCACGGCAAACAAGGACGGCACGTTGAGTCTCAACAGCGCGACCCTCGCGACCGCGCTCGCGGCGAATTTTGGCGCGGTGAGCCAGCTCTTCAGCAGCTCGGGGGGCGTCGCCGCGACCCTCAATAACCAGCTCACCGCCGCGCTCGGCTCGGGCGGTGCGATCGGCGCGCGCAGCATCACGCTGAGCAAGCAGACGAATGATCTGACGAATCAGACGAACGCGCTCAACGCGCAAATGGCGGCGCTGACAACCACGCTCACTCAGCAATACTCGGCGTTGAACACGCTCCTCTCCAGCATGCAATCCACATCGGCGTATTTGACCCAGGCCTTTGCGCAGCTCCCGACCGTGCAAACCAGCAGCAGCCAGGGATAACGCGTTGCAGGGCGCGTGCCGCCGCGGCTCAAGTTGTGCTGCACACAGCCGTTATCAGAGCATCGAAATTCGATGGAGCGGGGCGTCATGAGCGGGTTCGCGCGCAATCCCAAGGTCGCGGCATACCAGAGCGTATCGGTTCACGGCGCACTCGCGGCTGCCGACGCCCATGGCCTGGTGCTGATGCTCATGAACACGGCCGTAGAGCGCATGACCGCGGCGCGCGGCTGTATCGAACGCGGCGAGATCGTGCGTAAGGCGAAACTCCTGCACAACTGCGTGAACATCCTCGCCGAGCTGCGCGGCACCCTGGATCTCGAGAATGGCGGATCGATCGCTCAGAACCTCAGCGACCTGTACGAATACATGGCACGACGCCTCCTGCTGGCCAATGCCGAGAACCACGTCGGTTGCATTTCGGAGGTCCTGAGCCTGCTCGGCGAGATCCGCAGCGCCTGGATGGCGATTGGCCCCCAGGTGCGCGAGTCGGCACGGCCAACGGTGGGCGACGCGGCGTAGGCACACCGACCCACGAGGGGCCGTCTGACTCCTCAACCCACGAACTTGCGTGCGTTGCGAAAGATGCGCATCCAGCCGCTGTACTCGCCCGCTTCGCGCGGTCGCCATGAGTTCTGGACATACCGGGTCGAGCGCTCGGGATGCGGCATAGTGATCGTCACGCGGCCGTCCGCGTTGCAGAGAGCCGCGATGCCGAATGGCGAGCCGTTCGGGTTGAGCGGATAGGCCGTCGCAACGGTCCGGTCATGACGGACGTAACGGAAGCCGACCAGACCGCCCGCAGCACACGCGTCGGCTGCCGCAGCGGAGGCAAACTCCGCCTGTCCTTCTCCGTGAGCGACCGCAATCGGAAGATACGAGCCTGCCATGCCCTGCAGCACAACCGAGGGCGAGCGCAAAATCTCAACCAGGGTAAAGCGCGACTCGTACTGCTCGCTGCGATTGCGGACGAACCGCGGCCAATGCTCCGTGCCCGGAATGATGCTTGCGAGCGCGGCGAACATCTGACAGCCGTTGCAGATCCCCAGCGCGAAGCTGTCATCACGGGCGAAGAACCGCTGGAAGTCGTCACGAACGGCCTCGTGGAACAGTATCGACTTGGCCCATCCCTCGCCCGCGCCGAGCACATCGCCGTACGAGAAGCCGCCGCACGCTACGAGGCCCTTGAACTCGCGCAACGAGCGTCGGCCGGCAAGAAGGTCCGTCATGTGGACATCGTGGGGCGTGAACCCCGCGCGGTCGAAAATCGCGGCCGTCTCGGTGTTGCTGTTCACACCTTGTTCACGAAGGATTGCGATTGCCGGCCGGATGCCGCGCGCAATATAGGGCGCGGCGATGTCATCCTCCGGGTCGAAGCTCAGAGAGACCGACAGGCCCGGATCGTCCACAGCGGTCTGTGCCGCAAACTCTTCGTCGGCGCACTGCGGGTCATCGCGCAGGCGGCGCATGCGCCAGGACGTTTCGGACCACGCGCGACGCAGATCGACCCAGCTCTCGTCGAGCTCCACGGTGCCGATTTTCATCTGCACACGCATATCGCTCGTCGGCGCGCCGAGGTACAGGGCCGTCCTGGCCAGTCCGTACTTCGCCAGAACCTCCGCGAAGCGCGGCTCGTCGTCAGCCATGATCTGCACCACGACGCCCAGCTCTTCGGAGAACAGCTGGGCGAGTGCCGGGCCAGCGGCCGCGGGCAACGCTATATGCAGTCCGCACCGGCCTGCGAAGGCCATCTCGACCAACGTGGCAAACAAACCGCCGTCCGAGCGGTCGTGATAAGCCAGCAGCAGATTCGCCGCGCGCAGCTCCGCCAGCGCCGCGGTGAGATTGAGCAGCCGTTGCGGATCGTCGAGATCGGCGGGCACGTCGCCCAGTTGGCCGTATACCTGGGCCAGCGCGGAGCCGCCGAGGCGATTGCGGCCGCCGCCGAGGTCGATGAGCCACAAAGAGGTGGGGCGCTCGTCCATCTGCAGCGCCGGCGTGAGCGTGCGGCGCACATCTGTGACTGGCGCGAACGCCGAGACGATGAGCGAGACAGGGGCGACGACACTCTTGCTCGAGTCGCCATCCTCCCATACGGTCTTCATGGACAGCGAGTCCTTGCCGACCGGTATCGCGATGCCGAGCGCCGGGCACAACTCCTTGCCCACCGCGTGCACGGTTGCGTATAGCGCGGCGTCTTCGCCCGGCTCGCCACACGCGGCCATCCAGTTCGCGGACAGGCGGATCTGTGCGAGCGACTCGACATCGGCCGCCAGAATGTTGGTGATGGCCTCGCCCACGGCGAGTCGTCCCGACGCGGGGGCATCGATCACCGCAACCGGTGAGCGCTCGCCCATGGCCATCGCCTCGCCGGCATGGCCGCGATGATCGGCCACGGTCACCGCGACATCGCTCACCGGCACTTGCCAGGGTCCGACGAGCTGGTCACGGCTGATGAGGCCGCCGACCGTGCGGTCCCCGATCGTGATGAGGAAAGTCTTGTCGGCGACCGCCGGAAAACGCAAAACCCGGTACACGGCCTCCTTGAGATCGATACCTCCGATCTCGAAGGGACGGCGGGAAGCCGCGGCGCTGCGGACATCGCGGACCATGCGGGGCGGCTTGCCGAGCAGGACCTCGATCGGCATTTTCACGGGGTCGTCGTGGAAGAGAGGATCGTTGACCACGAGCACGCCGCTGTCGTCGATATCGCCTATGACCGCAAAGGGACAGCGCTCGCGCTGCGCGATAGTGGCGAAGCGGTCCAGCGCCGACGCCTCCACCGCGAGCACATAGCGCTCCTGGGCCTCGTTGCACCAGATCTCCATCGGCGACATCCCGGGCTCCGCACTCGGCACGGCCCGCAGGTCGATGCGGGCGCCACGGTTGCTGTGCGCGACCACCTCAGGCACCGCGTTGGAAAGGCCCCCTGCCCCGACATCGTGGATGAGCACGATGGGATTCTGCTCGCCGAGCGACCAACAGGTGTCGATGACTTCCTGCGCACGGCGTTGGATCTCGGCGTTGCCGCGCTGCACAGAGGCAAAATCGAGGTCTGCGCTCGATGCGCCGCTGCCCACCGATGAGGCGGCGCCGCCGCCGAGGCCAATGAGCATGGCTGGGCCCCCGAGCACGACGAGTTTGGCACCGACGGGCACCTCGCCCTTCTCGACGTGCTGGCGTCGTATGTTGCCCAGACCGCCGGCGATCATGATCGGCTTGTGATAGCCGCGCGCGCGGTTGGGCACATCCCCGGGAACCTGCTGCTCGAACGTGCGGAAATAGCCGCACACCGCGGGGCGGCCGAATTCGTTGTTGAACGACGCGGCGCCGATCGGCCCCTCGGTCATGATATCGAGCGGGGAGGCGATGCGCGCCGGGCGGCCGAAGCCGCGCTCCCACGGTCGCTCGTACCCGGGGATGCGCAGATGCGATACCGAGAAACCCGTGAGGCCCGCCTTCGGCTTCGCGCCGCGGCCGGTCGCACCCTCGTCGCGAATTTCACCGCCGGAACCGGTCGACGCGCCCGGAAAGGGCGAGATTGCAGTCGGATGGTTGTGCGTCTCGACTTTCATGAGGATGTCGATCGGCTCGACGCTGCCGCCGTAGATGCGCGATCGCGGGTCGGCGAAGTACCGAGTGCCGGCGTTGCCCTCGATGACCGCCGCGTTATCGCGATACGCGGAAAGAACGCCGCGGGGATTGCGGGCGTGCGTGTACCGGATCATCGCGAACAGCGATTCGTCGCATTTGCGGCCGTCGATGATCCACTCGGCGTTGAAGATCTTGTGGCGGCAATGCTCCGAATTCGCCTGCGCGAACATCATGAGCTCGACGTCCGAGGGCGCGCGCCCGAGGCGCCGGAAATTCACGAGCAGGTACTCGATCTCATCGGGCGAGAGCGCGAGTCCAAGCTCGCGGTTCGCCTCCTCGAGAGCCGCGACGCCACGCTCGATTGATATCCGCGCCAGCGGCTTGGGGTGAGCGTGGCTGAACAGGCGCTGTGCCTGTGCCGGATCGCGCAGCACCATCTCCGTCATGCGATCGAATAACCCGGCCGCAAGCGCCGCGAGCCGCTCGGAACCGAGGGGTTGGGAGGAGCCTATCGCGTAATCGATGCCGCGCTCGATGCGCTGCACAGCCTCCAGGCCGCAGACCCGGGCGATATCCGTGGCCTTGCTCGACCAGGGCGAGATCGTGCCCTCTCGCGGGACGACGAGTAGAGTCGCGCCGGCGCCGTGGGACCGGGCGGCCGGCTCGATTCGCGGCCCGTACGCCAGTAAACGCTCGAGCACGTCGCGCTCCGCGGACTCGAGCGGTCGCGTGAGATCGACGAAGTGCACGAAGCGGGACTCCAGCGAGAGGACGCTCGGCTCGATCGCCTGCAAACGGAGCAGGAGTTTTTCAATACGGAAGCCCGAAAGGGCCGGCGCGCCGGGAATCCTCAACATCGCGGGTGCGGGCCTCACTTCTTCTCGGTCGGGGGCGAGCTGTACATCGGCATCGGGAACTGGGCCACGTTGGCGCCACCCTCCAGGGACGTGATCTTGCTCATGCCATGCTTCTTCACTTCATCGATGCGCAGGACCGAGTGCATGGGCAGGAACGTGCGCTTCACGCCCTCGAATTCGCTCTTGATGCGCTCCTCGGAGGGGTCGAGAACCACGCTCGAGCGCTCGCCGAACAGCACCTCCTCCACCTCGATGAAGCCGAACAGGTCGCCGTGGCTGACCTTGCGGGCGTAGATCTCGTAAACCTTGCCCTGATTCACGAACATAATGCGGAAAATGTGACTGGCTGCCATGGTTCGAGGGGGGACCGCTGCTAGTTTGACGCTGACATTATATGTCCGCGCGAGCCGGGGAGCTGCGCGCTCTGGGATAGTTTTGCCTGCAGTGGATCGGCTCTTGCTTGGGGAACCATGACGCTTCGGCTGCGCGTCGTCAGTGATCAGCGGCGGTCGCTCGGAGACCGCAGCAGTATCGTCTTTACGGCCGGTGGGGGCACCATCGGCCGCTCGGCGGATAACGACTGGGTGCTTCCGGACCCGCTTCGTTACGTGTCCGCTCATCACGCGCGCGTGCACGTCCGTGACGGCCGGTTTTATCTGCAGGATGTCAGCACAAACGGCGTATTCATCAACGACGAGCTCGAGCCGCTCTCGCGCAGCAGCCCAGAGGGTTACGCGCTTCACAACGGCGACGTGATACGCGTGGGCGACTATCAGATCGCGGTGGCTCTAGATACGGATGCCGAGCCGTCAGCGGCGGATACTGGGGCGGCAGCGGTGCCTACCACCATTCACGCTTTGCACACACACGGCCGGGCCGCGCAAACAGACATTGGCGCGATGCTCAACCTCGACGACCTGCTGGTGCCCGAGACTCCTACCGGCGAGCAGCTCTTGCCGGTGAATGCCTACGGACAGGCGATCATGCAGCAGCCGGCGCGCTCGCCTGCCGCGGCGCCCCGCCCCGCTCCAAACACCGATCCGGACGAGGAATCGCTCGCGCGCCGCATCGAGCGCCTCGCCAAGGCGGCGCAGCGTGGCGTCAAGAACGGCGTCGGCAACGCGAGCCCCAACGGGGCCAATGGACCACAGCTTTTCGACGTGGCCAGCGGCCTGCAGGTGTTCTGTCGCGGGGCAGGTATCGACGCCGATCAACTACCCGCAGACGCGCAGACCAGGCTGCTGCATCTCGCGGGACAACTCTTCCGGGAAGCTCTCGTCGGTTTCAAGGACCTCGACCGCAGCCGCGCGGAGAGCCGCAACCGTTTCCGCATCGAGCTGCCGCCGCCGGAGCCCGACGACCCGCGCCCCTCGCTCTCGCGATCCACCGTGGAGGAGCTGCTCATGGGCTTGCTCCGGCAGCACGAGACTCGCCGCCTCGATGCCGTGCAATGGCTGCGCGAGGCTGTGACCGACGCCAAGACCCATGAGCTTGCGACAGCGCAAGCCATGCGTGCCGCGTTCGTCGAATTCCTCGACCGGCTCGATCCGGCCGAGCTCGAAGCCCGCTTCGAGCGCGCCGCCCGCCGCGGTAAGGCGCGCTCGGCCGACAAAGCGCAATACTGGGAACTGTTCACGACGTTCTACCGCAACCTCATCGAGATGCCGGCCGATCACCTGCCGCATACTTTCGTCGAGGCCTTTGCGGCGGCCTACCGCGAGTATCTCAAGAAGGCGGCCGAAAAAACCTGAAGACGCCTCTCAACCCGTCATCGAGGGGTTGACATTCCGCGCCAATTCGAAAAACCGGAAGCTCGCTCACGGCGGGGGCGCGCCCAGCCCCTGTAGATTGACTCACAGTCGCCTGTGAAGGCCGTTTACTTGAAGGCCGTCACATTGGCGCCAATACCGCGCAGCTTGCACACGGGTCAGGGCACGCCGTGAAGTCATTGATTACCCTGCTCCTGCTGCTCGCGGGCACCGCAATCGCGGGCGCTGCTGCTGTCGCGGCTCCGCCGCGGTTCGCGGTCTACTACTCCTCGAGCGACGATGCCAGGCTGTCGCAGTTCGACGTTCTCGTGCTGGACAGCGACGATCATCCGAGCATCGCGCGGATTCGCCAGCGTGCCCCGCGCAAGCAGGTGATTCTCGGTTACCTGTCTTTGTGCGAGCTCGGCCCAGGCAAGCCGTACAAGGCAGACCTGGTGCGGGAAGGGCTGATACTCGGCCCCAATCCCAGGTGGCCGGGGAGTTTCTATGTCGATATCCGGCGCCCCGGATGGCGCGAGCGGCTGGTCAAGCAGATCGCCCCTGCGTTGCTCGCGCAAGGGTTCGACGGACTGTTTCTCGATACGATCGACGATGCCCCCTGGCTCGAATCGGAGGCTCCGCGCCCCCTGCGGGCGCCCGGGATGGCCGATGCGGCCGTCGCTCTCGTCCGGGCGCTGCGAGCACAGTTTCCGGACAAGCCGATCATGCTCAACCGCGGGTTCGATCTCATTAATCGACTCGCGCCTCAAGTTGACATGATTCTGGCCGAAAGCACTTACGCCCGTTGGGCTGATATCGGCCACTCGGGAACCTTGGTGGCGCCCCAGGAACGCGCGGATCTCGTCCGACAACTCGCGGCTGTACGTGCAATGCATCCGAACCTGCAGATCTACACGGTGGACTATTGGGACACGCGCGATGCCGCCGGTGTGGCCCGAATCTACTCCGCACAGCGGGCGCTCGGATTCGTGCCTTACGTGGCGACGCGTGAGCTCAACGTGCTGGTCCCGGAGCCCTCCGGGTAACCTCCATGCGCGGTCGCGTATGCATGGGCCTGCTCCTGGTGCAGGTGGCGGCCTTTGCGGCCGCGGCCACGGTGGATCCGGCCGCCGGCGACGGACTCGCGGCAACGCGCACCGCCGGTGTTCCGCGCGTAATCATCGCTCTGTGGGACTCGAAGGTCGAGAACCGATGGCAGCGAACCGTCCTGCATCAACTCGCCGAGATGCCGCTCAACCATCTGGGTCTCATTGTCGAGCCGCACGACATCAATGTCGCCCTGCCGGACCTGGGCGCGCGCGCCGACATACGCGGTGTCATCACATGGTTTCAAACATCTGCCATGGCTGCGCCCGGACCGTATCTGAAGTGGGCCGCCCAGGTGGTGGACGGCGGTAAGCGCTACGTCGCCCTCGGTGATTGGGGCTTCCTGGCGGACCAGCAAGGCCGCAACACTCCTCTGGAGGAGGTCAATGCATTCCTGATCCGCCTCGGACTCGAGGATGAGGGGCGCTGGCACGCGTTTCCTTACGGTGTCCGTCCCCTGGTGGCCGACCGGCTCATCGGATTCGAATCGGGGGTAGGCCCCGCGCCGCCGGCGTTCACGGAGTTCCGGCGCATCAGCAATACCGTCGTCAACCATCTGAGTGTCGGCGATGACCGGCACGGTGTGATGGCGGACCTCGTGGTCACCGGGCCGGCCGGCGGCTACTCTGCAGGGGGCTACTCGCATTACGAGGATGACGCGCCGCACCGGCGCTGGATCATCGATCCGTTCGAATTCTTCCGCCTCGCGTTCGGCACGGACGACCTGCCGAAGCCTGATGTCACGACGCTGGTGGGACGGCGTATCTACTACAGCCAGATCGACGGCGACGGCTGGCGGAACGCCTCGCTCGCGGCTGGCGCTCCGCTCGGCGCGACGACGGGCGAGGTGCTCCCTCGTTCCATCGAGACTCTCATCAATGAGACAATCCGGCCGTATCCGGACCTGCCTGTTACGGTTGCGCCGATCGCGGCCGATCTCGACCCGAGCTGGTGCGGCGATGCGCGCGCGCAGCGCGCTGCTCGGGAGGTCTTTGCTCTTCCTCAAGTGGAGGCAGGCAGCCACACATACAGCCATCCGCTCGACTGGCCGTTTTTCGCAAGCTACACCGAGGAGCGCGAACGGCCGTTCGAGCGCTACTCGCTCCATTGTCACGCGGATCACTGGGTCACACTACTCTGGCGCGCGGCCGCGCCCGGATCGCGCGGCGATACCCAGAGCGAGCTCGAGGCGGGCAGCCAGGAGGCTCACTCGCCCGACAGGCCGCGGCGTAGCTACGCTGACCATCCCTTCTCCCTCGACCAGGAAATCACGGGGGCGGCACGATACATCGAGCAGTTTCTGCCGGCAGGCAAGCGGGTCTCCGTGATCCAGTGGTCGGGGAATTCGCTCCCGTTCGGTGAGGCGATACGGCGCGCGCAGCGCGCCGGCCTGCCGGCGCTCAACGGCGGGGATACGAGATTCGACCCTGAATTCCCCAGCGTCGCCTGGGTCGCGCCGGTGGGCCGTTGGGACGATGGGGAATTCCAGATTTACGCCTCGAGCAGCAACGAAAACACCTACACCAGCAATTGGAGCACACGCTACTACGGCTACAAGTACCTGCCGCGCACGCTCGAGAGCACCGAGAATCCGCGCCGTCTGAAGCCGATCGATATCTACTACCACGCGTTTTCGGGCGATCGCCCGAGCAGCGTGGCAGCTGTCAAGGAGATCCTGCGCTGGGTCGAGACGCAGGAGATCACGCCGATCCGCACGAGCCTCTATGCGCGAATCGCGCAAGGGTTCTATTCGACACAGATCATCCCGGTCGGGGAGCGAGCCTGGCGAATCGAGGGGCGCGGCGCACTGCAGACGATACGGCTGGACGATGCCGCGCACGAAGAGCTCGATTGGGATCGCTCGACAGGTGTGTTGGGCATCCGCCGGGCGAACGGCAGCCTCTACGTGGCCCTCGACCCGGATATCGCAGCGCCGATCGTCGCGCTCGGGAGCGCGGGAAGCGTGGTGCGCGCCCCCGCCTTGGTCCACAGCCGTTGGTTGATCCGTTCGCTGCGGCGTGATTCCAGCGGCTTCAGTGCGCAATTCACCGCCACGGGTTTCGGACCGGGAGAGATGCTATGGCGCGTGCCAACCGGATGCAGTCGTTGGCGGTGGACTGTGAGGCAGCCCGCGCGGTCAGCCGTATCCGGAGAGGCGCAGATCCGTTCCGCTTCTGAAATCGCGCTCACGCTCGGACGGTTGGACGGCTTCAGCGGCGCGATCACGCTTGCCTGCGCGGAGCAACGGGGATGAAGGCGCCTGCGCTCCTCACTGCTGCCGTCGTCGTCGGCGCGCTGCTGCTTTCGGAGCTGTGTCGTCCGAGAACCCCGGATCTCGTGTTGATGTTTCTCAAGGACGAAAACTTTGCCGAGGCTACGCGGCTCGCACGGCAGCTTTCCGATAGCGGCGACACTTCCGCAGCCGCGATCTCGGTGCGCAGCACCTTTCTGGTCGAAGCGGGCGATGTCGAGCGTGCGATCGGTCTGCTCGAGCACTTCCTCCGCGACCATCCGGACGATCGTGCCGGGCACGAGCTCCTGGCGCGGCTCTACGGCGATGCGCAGCGGCCGGGCGATCGTCTTCGAGAGCTGCGGGCGCTCACCCGCCAGACGCCCGATAGCGAGCGACTGCGTGAGTTGACTCTGGGCTTCGCCGCCGAGGGCGCTTGGGAGTCGCGCCGCGAGGCTCTCACAGAGCTCATACGACAACCCGACGCGCAGGCCGACGACTTCATCGCGCTCGCGCGCCTCGACGCGGCGCTGGGCCGATTGCCGGAGGCGCTGCAAGTCCTCGACTCCCTTCGCAAGCGCTACCCGGATTCATATGACGACGACCTCGCGCGCTTTCACGAAGAGATTGAAGCCGATGTGCCGGCTTCCGGATCTAACACCAGTCGCACGGTTGCGTGGACCGCGCGGAGAGTGCGGGTCGGCCGTGTCCGCCACTGCGATGCCGACGCACACGCCACGAGGGCCCCACCCCACGCACGGGCCGGCGGCGCGCTCCTCGAAGCGTTGGACACGGCGGCGGACGACGAGACTCGGACCGCCATCATCGACAGGCTCGATCGCGCCGGGGCTGCAGGGACCGCACTCACGGCCCTCGAGCACCTGAGCGACCGTGATCCCGGCACGTGGTTAGGCTCTTATGTCGAGCATGCCAAATCTGCCGGTGCTCAGGCGCGCATGCGGAAGTTCCTGGCGGCGCGCGCGGCCGACAAGGTGCTAGCGGGATCCAGGCGTCAGGAGTTTGCCTACGCACTGCTCGATCAGGGTATGTCGGCGGACTTACTGCCGGCGCTCGCAAGCCTGGCGTCGGACTTCGCAGGAGAGTGGGAAGACGCGTACACGGATGCACTGGCGAAGTTGAACCGCAACTCGGAGCTGCGCGCGCATCTGCTGGCGGCCGGCAGCAAGGCCGATGCCCCGCCGGAGGCCCGGCGCGCGGTGGCCTGGCGCTTGCTGGAGCTCGGGGCCAAGGAAGAGGGCGAGCAGGTGTTTCGCCAGCTCGCCGCCGCGGAGCCCGCGGACGGGCCTGACGTTGAAGTGCTTCTGAGCTTGTGGGGCCCGCGGCCTGCGGCACCACAGCTCGCGTGGCTGCAGGCTCGGGCGAACGCGGCGCCGGCGAAGGACGCAGGCGCTTGGATGCGGCGCCTCACCGCAGCCGGGGCTCCCGACCGCGCTATTGCGGTTTTCGAGAGCGCCTCACCTCAGACCGGCGATATGCGAATCGCCCGCCTTGGAGCGCTCGCAGCCAGAGATGATGGCGGCGTGCTCCGAGCCGCGCTCGTCGCCGAGCTCGAGCGATCGAGCGGCATTTCCGATCCCGCGGAGCGGGCGGCCACGCTGCGCCAGCTCGGCGATCTAGCCCGCGATGCCGATCTCGCGTCCGAGTCCGAACGGGCCTACGCACAGTTGACAGCGTTGGATTCGAAAAACTCCACAGCCTGTCGCAGCCACGCCCTGGCGGCGCTCGCCGCGGGCCATGCGAAGCGTGCGGACGAGGAGTTGTCGCGTTGTCGGACATTAGTCCCTCCTGATTTCGAAAGTGCTGTCGCAGCCGGGGACGCAGCGCTGGCGCTCGGCGATCACCACAAGGCGCGAGTCTGGTACGGACGAGCCTTGCGGCTGACCTCGGCCGGTCAGGATGAGGACTCCTCGCAGGACCTCGGCCGAGCGCACGCGCTGGAGCACGTTGGACGAATTGCGGATGCGGACCGGGTCTATCGCCGGATGGCCGCGCGCAACCGCGCGGATCTCAGCCTGCGCGCCGACTGGGCGGAGATGCTGCTGAACGCGGGACTGGCGCGGGAGGCATATGCGGTCGCGACAGGCAGCGCGGCGGGAGACAACACCGCCCCGCACGCGGCTATCGTCGAGGTCGTTGAGGGCGATCACGCGCTGGAGCTGCGCGTGAAGCAGGACTGCCCAGCGCCCGCTTCGAGCCAGGCGCAGGGCAAAGAGCTCATCGTCAGAGTCGGTTGCCCGTTGTCGGATGCGGATGCGGCGGCGATCACCGCTCTCACAAAGGATCCGCGCAGCGGCGGTCGGATCGAGGACTCGCAGACAGGTTACGACAGCTTCCTGTTGCGAGCGGCCGCGGGAAGCTGGCAGCGCAGCGATTCGGAGCATGACCTGCGCGCTCGTCTGGTAATAGCCGACTCCGGCAAGTTGGATCCCGCGCGAGTGCGTCTGGGGCTGCTCGCCGCCCGGGCCGAGATGCAGCTCGGGAATATCGACTCTGCGCTGGAACGGCTGCAGACGCTACATTCCTCGGTGCCGCATGACACCGAGGTTCTGAGTCTGCTCGCAAGCTACGAACGCCAGCTCGAGCGCTGGCGGGCCGCAAGGGAACACTATTCAGAGGCGGCCCGCGAGTTGGGAGGTGCCGGCGCGCGCGCGGCCGACGACATTCGTGAGCAACTGGCAGATATCGACCGGGATCAGGGTGCGCGCAGTGCGTTGGATGTCTTTCACCAGAGCAGTGCAAACGGGCCGGCAATGCTGTTCCAGCGCTTCTCCTTCGGCCAACGTCCCGACAGCGGGTGGCTCCTGCAGGGAACGTTTGAGGAAGTCCGTCTCGATGCCAAGGGCGTGCAGCACCCGGGCGGAGAGTTGCTCGACTTCTCGGGCGATCGCGCGCGCGGAGAGGCGAGCCTGCAGTACGACTCCTGGAGCGGCGACGCCTGGCGCGCGAGTGCGTTTGCCGGTTACGGGGATGCTTTGGGGTTGGGAGTGATGCACGCGCACGCCGTCCGGCGAGGCTCGATGCTCTTCAACCTCGAATACCACCGCCCGAATTGGGATTTTACCGAAGGACTGGTCAGCGGGGCGACGCGCGACAGGCTGGCGGTCGGTCGCAGCGCGCTGTGGGGCCGAACCTCCCTGAAACTCGAGATCGGCCTGGCGAGCTATCGATTGGCGGGAGAGGAGTCCGCGAAGAGCACCGCTCTGTCAGCCATGTTCCGCCTTCCGCTGACGGACGAGAACGGCCGACTCTGGCTCGTCTACAACCTCGATGCCGAGTACTTCCGCGACATTCGCCAGGCGACGGATTCCCTCAGCCGGCGGTATGAGCCGTTGCCGGCGGCTGATCGCGAGCTCCACTATCTGCAGCTCGAGACGAGTCGCGAGCTCGCCCGTCACTCAGGCGGCGGCCGCGGTGCCGTTGAGTTCTCGGCTGGAGGGGTGGCGAATCGCTTTGGCCGCGTCGAGCCGACCGTGACGAGCTCCTTGAGCTGGACGAGCCGCCACATTCAGATGCGGCTCTACGCGACGCATGAGCCCTCGACCGCCGCTCAATACGATGTCGTCACCGTGGTTGGCGCCTCCGTCGCAATGACTTCGCTATGAGCGCGGACGCCATCCCATCATCGCAGACAGTGGCGCGGATATTCGGTCTGCGACCCTGGGCCGTCGTGGAAGTCCTCGCGTTTCTCGCGGCCGCACTCTTAGTGGATGCCACGTTCGGCGCCGGAACGCGATTCGTTGGTGTAGTGCCGCATCCGTTCTGGGCGATCGTCATCATCGTCGCGGCACAATACGGAACGCTCGAAGGGTTGTTCGCATGGGCCGCGGCCACCGCTGCACTATTGGTCGGTAATCTTCCTCCGTACTCCGTGGGCCAGGATCTGCAGCTCTGGCTGCCGGGTGTCGTGTCGCTTCCGGCCTGGTGGCTCGGCACGTGCCTGGTACTGGGAGCGCTCACCGACAGACACAGGTCGGCCATTCTCCGGTTCGAGGGTGCACTGGCGGCGGCGCGCGAGCGCGAAGGCAAGCTCGTCACCTCGCTCGAGCAACTGACGGAGCTGAGGGATTCGCTCGAGACGGCCATTGCCGGGGAGCTGCATACGGCTTCGGCCGTCGTCGCCGGAGCGCGCGCCATCACGCGGCTCGACACCAGCCAGGTCGTGTTAGGCGTAGGTCCGCTCGTCTCATCCATCCTGAAACCCGAGAAATTCTCTGTCTTCCTGCTGAAGGGCACACAACTGGATTCCGTGCTCAAGGTCGGTTGGGTGCGCGAGGATCATTGGATGCGCGGATTCAGCGCTGACACTGCGCTGTTTCAGGCGATCGTCGGCAGGCGACGGATTCTCACCGTGGCACGATCTGCAGACGAGAAGATCCTCGTCAACCAGGGCGTGCTTGCCGGGCCGTTGCTCGCCGCAGACACCGGTGAAGTGTTCGGCATGCTCAAGATCGAGCAGCTGCGTTTCGCGAGCCTGACACCCGCAAACGTGCACACGTTCAGGGTGCTGTGCGAGTGGATCGGCGAGGCTTATCGCAATGCCCGCCGGCACGAGGAGACCGTGCAGGCTCCCGCACGGCCCTATGAGGGCACCTCGCTCGCGCCCTTCAGCGAGACCGGGGTCTTCAAGGCGGAAGCATGAGTGAGCAGGCGCCGACCGAGACCTGCGCGGGTTTCCTGGACGGGCCGACTTTGCGCGACGCCCTGCCCTCGCTCAGCCTCGTAGTTCTGGCAGGCGCCGGGGAGATCGCCGTGCTGGCGGCAGCCGCCGGCGGCGAAATGCTGCGGTGGGAGCTGGGCTGTATCCATGCTCTCGTAGTCATCTGCCTGAGTGCATGGAGCTTCGCAAGATGGCGTCGCGGGCATGACATCCGCCTGTCGGCTCTCGGGGTACTAGGGGTGGCGACGTGTGGGCCCATGGGAGCTGCCGGCTCCTGCCTCGCATTCGTCCTGCATGCCGCTCGCCACGGCAGTATCAGCCCCACGCAGCATGCAAGCCCAACCTCTGTCCCCGCAGGCACGCAGCCGGATGCGGACGCTCTCATACGGCGAATTCTCGCGACACCGCACCAAGCGCCTCGCGGCAGCGTCGCCTCCTTCAATGACGTGATGGCGTTGGGAACCGTCGAGGAGAAGCGGGCGGCCATCTCATTGATGGTGGCCCGTTTTCGCCCCGAATTCACGCCGGCACTGAAGAGAGGCCTGCGTGACGCGGACGCCGCGGTGCGCGTGCAGGCCGCGACCGGAGTCAGCCGCCTGGAAAATCTGTTTCAGCGGCGCGTCCGCGAGTTGGAAAATGCCGCGCAGTCAGGCGGGAGCGAAGAGCGGCTGCAGCTCGGCAACTATCTGGACGAGGTGTCCGAGACGGGGCTGCTCGATGAGAGCCGCACGGTGGGCTGGCGCGAACGTGCCCTGGAACTGTATCAGGGCGTCGCGGCCGAGCGGTTGGAGGAGGTCGCTCTGCGGGTCGGCCGCGCCCTCGTACGACTCGGGCGCGAGCGGGAAGCCTGCGACTGGTTCGACCGGCTCCCCGCTTCGATTCCCATGACGGTGCAACTCCTGCTGTGGAGGCTGGAGGCAGCGTATCGCGCACGGCGTTACACCGAGTTGCGTGCACTGTGTGAACAACATCGCGTCCTCCTGAGCGGCGGGAGCGTAGCACCCGCGCCGGTGCTCGCTGCCGTGACCCTTTGGGGGGAATGCGCGTGAGCGCCGACGTCTGCCTCCTGCTGGAGGGAACCTACCCCTACGTCTCGGGAGGCGTATCCGTCTGGGTCCACGACCTGATTCAGGCCCAGCCGCACTTGACGTTCCATCTCACGGTTCTCGTGCCGAATCGCGCGCCGCGCCCGATGCGCTTCAAGCTTCCGGCAAACGTCGTCGGCCTGAATGAGGTCGTGCTGCAGGAGCCCTGCGGCTCACCAACCGAGAGCCGGCGGCTGCGCCACCTGATGACAGAGCTGGAGCCCCCGCTCACTCGTCTTCTGCGGCGCGGGGGTTGGGGAGACTTGCGCACGATACTCAAGGTGCTGAGCCGCCATGCCGGGGTGGCCACGCGGGCCAATCTCATGAACTCCATGGCGGCGTGGGACATGATCATGAGGATGTATCAGCAGGCGGTGCCGAACGCCTCCTTTCTCGATTATTTCTGGACCTGGCGCGCGTTGGCCGGGGGGCTCTTCTCCGTTCTGCTGGCCGAGATTCCACCGGCCTCGGTGTATCACGCAGTCTCCACCGGCTACGCCGGTCTACTGCTCGGCCGCGCGGTCGCGCGGACCGGCGCCCCGGGCCTCCTCACCGAACACGGCATCTACATTAACGAGCGACGGGTTGAGATCGCGATGGCAGAGTGGCTTCACGACGATCGGCCCTCCTCATTGGCCGTGGAGAACCTCACGGCGGGACTGCGCGAGGTGTGGATCGACGCGTTCACGGGTTTCTCTCACGTCTGCTACGAAGCCTCCAGTGTCATCGTCACACTCTATCGAGGCAATCAAGAGCTGCAGAGGCGGGACGGAGCGCCGCCGCAGCGCCTCGTAGTCATTCCAAATGGCATCGATTGCAAGCGCTTCTCGCGGGCGCCGCGCGACCCGACATCGCCTCCCACCATCGCCCTCGTCGGACGCGTCGTGCCGATCAAGGACATCAAGACTTTCGTCCGGGCCGCGGGCATCCTGCGCAGACAGATGCCCAATGTTCGTGCTGTCGTGCTCGGGGCCGCGGACGAGGACCCGGCGTACGCGCGGGAGTGCTCGGAACTCGTCGAGGATTCCGGCCTCGCAGGCATCATTCACTTCGCCGGCCAAATCAACTTGACCGAATGGCTCTCGCAAATCGACGTCATGGTGCTGACGAGCATCAGCGAGGCCCAACCGCTTGTCCTCCTCGAAGCCGGCGCGGCCGGCATACCGGCGGTGGCAACCGACGTAGGCTCCTGTCGCGAGATCCTTCTGGGCGATCCGCAGAGTGAGAGCGATAGCGCGCCGGGCGGATTCATAACACCGCTGTCGAACCCACTCGCGACCGCGCGTGCGTGCGCATCGCTGCTCCTGGATCCGCACTTGCGCTATGAATATGGGTCTGCGCTCGCAGATCGGGTGCGTCGCAGATACGACAAGGGCAAGCTCGATGAAGCCTACCGCAGCCTATATGCTCGCCTGATTTCGGACTATCGCCGGGCTGATCGATCCCCGCGCGTCGCCGGCGCCGCTGGCGCCCGGGTGCTGTGATGGCAGGCATCGGCTTCGAGCTGCGCAAGCTCGCCAACCAGGACAACATCGCAGGCGTCGCTGCCGCATCGTTCAGTGCGATGCTGATCGCCGCCGGCCCGTGGCTCGTGACCGTGGCCGCGCTCGGTGCCCTGGGTTTCTGCTCATCCTTCGTGGACAGCGCAGCGCTCGAGCGCTTTCGTGTGATTACGACGTACGACTTCGCGGGCTCGCTCGTGCTGGTCGGGCCCGTGAGCCTGACCGCGACCCGTTACGTGGCGGACCGGTTGTTCCAGAACGATGCGACGCAGATACCAGGGACACTGCTGGGGGCGGTCTTCGTGGGAGTCGTCGCCCTGGCCGTTCCCGGCCTGCCGTTGTGGTTGTGGGCGGCAAGTCTGCCAGGCGCGCAGCGGCTGCTCGCCCTGGGCGAGCTCTTTCTGTTGGGGGGCATCTGGATCACAACCGCGTTCGTCACCGCTTTGCGGGGGTACGGTGCCGTGGTGCGCGCGTTTGGTGTGGGGATGACCGTCGGCGCGGGCGCGGCTCTGGCGCTTGCGACCCGCTTGGGGGCCACGGGCCTTCTCGCTGGCTTTGCGCTTGGCCTCACGTGGATTCTGTTTTCCCTGCTGGCGCGAGTGCTCATCGAGTATCCCTATCCCATCCGCCGGCCGCTCGCCTTCGTCGGCTACTTTCGCCGGTTCTGGGAGCTGGGCGCCTCCGCCGCGGCATGGGGGCTCGGCATCTGGATCGACAAGCTCGTCATGTGGGCTGCACCCGGCCATACCACGGAGGCCGGGATCCTGAGTACCTATCTGACCTACGACAGTGCGACTTTTTTCGCCAGTCTGCTGGTCGTGCCGGGGATGATCGCGCTCACGATCTCGATCGAGACCAGCTTCTACGAGCACTACCTGGGCTTCTATCGCGCCATCCACGACCACTCGCCCTACCGCACCATCGCCGCCGCGCACCGCAATCTGCGCGACCGGCTGTCGGAAAGCTGGTGCCGGGTCGTGATCGTGCAAACGGCGGCTTGCTTCGCCGGTGCCCTGCTCGCTCCATCGATACTGTCCGTGCTCGGTGCACCCTTCGCCCAGCTCGGGATCTTCCGCCTGGCCGCCTTGGGGGCACTCTTCAACAGCCTGTTGATCGCCGTCACCGTCGTGCTGGCCTACTTCGATCTGCGCCGCGAGCTGCTGGCCGTCAATCTCTTGTTCCTGGCGCTCAATGCGGCGCTCACCAGCTGGAGCCTCTCCCGGGGGTTCGCCTGGTACGGGTACGGGTACTTCCTGGCAGCGCTCCTGACTTGTATCGTCGCATTCGTGCTCGTTGGCCGCAGCGTGGCGCGCCTGCCGTATCTCACCTTCATCGGGAATAATGCCACCTTGCGCGCCCAGCCCTGACCTTCTGAAGCAGGCTCGAGAAGGCGCGTTGCGGCAGCGGCTTTTGGCTTGCCGGCGCGACAAAGCACCAGCTAAAGCATCCGATAACGGGGCAGAGCGCCGGCAGCGCCCCGCCAGCGCGACAGCCTAATTGCTCACACGCGCTTTAGATTCAATCGGTTAAGATTGGCGGAGAGGGTGGGATTCGAACCCACGTGCCGGAATTACCCGACCATCCGATTTCGAGTCGGCGCCGTTATGACCACTTCGGTACCTCTCCGGCGGAACAATCTTGGGGCCAGGTCCCCTCGAACGGGCCCGGCCTCGCGTTTGGGCGGCCCGGCCTAGGCCAGCCCCATTTTGCGGGGGCTGGTATTCTAGCGAAAGGCGGTGATGTGAGGGGATATTTGCAAACGATGCGTAGAGGCGCCCGAAGGCCCCCGGTCCGCCCAGTCCCGCCCGTGGGACGGATCGTCGCGCTCACTGCCGCGGCCGCCCTGCTGGCGAGCTGTAAGCCAGCACCCCCTGCCCTGGAGCAGATCCGCGCGCGCCATGAGCTCCGGGTGGTCACGCTCAATCTGCCGACCTCCTACTACCTCGGCTCGCAGGGAACCGAGGGCCTCGAGTTCGAGCTCGCGCGGACCTTTGCGGCGCAGCTGGGGGTTACTCTGTCCATGTACCCGGTTGCGAATGAGCGCGCCATGCAGGCCGCGCTCGCCTCCGGTCGCGCCGACATTGCCGCTGCGCAGCTCACAGCGACTCCCGAGTGGCGCCAGGCCGGCAAGGCAGCGGAGCCCTACGCACGTATTCCGCAGCTCGTGGTCTACCAGCGCACCGGAGTGAAGCCGCGCAGTACGCTACAGCTCGAAAAGGCCAAACTCTCGGTCCGGGCCGGCAGTCCGCAGGAGCGCATCCTCGAGCAGCTTCAGAAAACCGTCGCCCCCACTCTGCAGTGGGTCGAGACGGCCCCGACCAATGCGGATCCTCTCGAGGACGTCGACTCCGGCAACGCGGACTACGCGATCATTGACGCGCGAGAGTTTTCTTTCGCGCATCACCTGTATCCGAATGTGCTGGTTGGGTTCGAGCTGCCAGCGGACCGTCCGGTGCAGTGGATCGTCCGGCGCGGCGCCGACGACCTGCTCGATGGCGTGAATCGCTACTTTCAGCAACTTCGCGAGGCTGGGAGGATAGTGAAACTCATGCAGCAGGCGACGGGCGAGGTGCGCTCGTTCGCGTACGAAGAGTCGCGCGAATTCCAACTTCATCTCGCGGACCGGCTACCCCGCTTCCGTCCCTGGTTCGAGCAGGCGTCCGAGGAGTCCGGTATCGACTGGCGTCTGCTGGCCGCGATCGGCTACCAGGAGTCCAAATGGGATGCGACAGCGCAGTCCAACAACGGCGCCCTGGGCGTGATGATGCTCACGTCGAATACTGCCGACGCCATGGGCATCAAGGATCGCACCAACGCACAGCAGAGCATCTTCGCGGGAGCCCGGTACCTGGCCGAAGTGAGAGAGATGGTTCCCGATCGGATTCCGGAACCGGACCGCACCTGGTTCACCGTTGCCGCCTACAATGTAGGCTTTGGACATCTGGAGGACGCGCGGGTCCTCGCGCAGATGGAGGGAAAGAATCCCGACTCGTGGGCAGACGTCCGCGAGGAGCTGCCGCGGCTGGCGGAACAGCGGTGGTTCATGAAGGTGAAGCGTGGCTATGCGCGAGGCTGGGAGCCGGTGCAGTTTGTCGATCGCGTGCAGCGGTACTTGACGCTGCTCGAATGGCAACCCGGGGAAGGCGTGGTGAGCCAGGGGACTCGCGTCCAGACGGGATTCAGCGCCGGGGGATAACAGAGCTCCTGCGCGCCTCGTTCGCGACCGCCAACCTTCCGATGCCCTAGCCGCGCTTCTCGCTGAAGAATTTCTTCAGCTGATCGCTGCACTCTTCCATCAGGACGCCGCCAAATACGTCGACGCGGTGATTGAGTCCTTGCAGCGCGAACACATCGACGATGCTTCCGGTCGCGCCGGCGCGCGGATCCCAGGCGCCAAACACCAGTCTTTGTACGCGTGCATGTACGATCGCGGCGGCACACATGACGCAGGGCTCCAACGTTACGTATAACGTCGTGCCCGTCAGACGATAGCTGTTCAACGCCTTGCCGCCGGCTCTCAACGCTTCTATCTCAGCGTGTGCTGTTGGGTCGTGCGAGGCAATCGGGTGGTTAGCGCCGGTTGCGACGACCTCATCGCCGCGGACGAGCACTGCACCTACAGGCACCTCCCCGCTCGCTTCCGCAGCGGCGGCGTGTTCGAGGGCGAGGCGCATGAAGTCGGTGTCAGTGCGCGGGGGCACGGCGGTTACTTTGCCTTTGTTGTCAGGTTGCTGCGCGCCGCGGACGCAGGCGGCAGGAACAGTGCGGGATCCACGAACGTCGCGTTGAGTGCCACGCCGAAGTGCAGGTGCGGACCTGTCACGCGCCCTGTCGCGCCGACTTTGCCGATCACCGCCCCCCTTTTGACAGTCTGTCCCGGTTTTACGGCTATGGCGCTCAGATGGCAGTACATCGTGATCAGGCCTTCCCCGTGATCGATGAAGATGCTGTTGCCGTTGAAGAAGTACTCGCCGGTATCGATGACACGGCCGTCGGCCGCTGCTTTCACCGATGTGCCCGCTGGGGCCGCTATGTCCATCCCGGTATGTGGATTGCGGGGCTCGTTATTGAAAACACGACGCAACCCGTAAGTGCTCGACCGCACGCCCGGAATCGGCTGCCGCAGCCGCAACGATGTGGGCGGCGTGTCCGAAAAGGTCGCGACCACAGCCTTGATGTGCGGCACTTCCCGGTTCACCCGGTCGAGATCTTCTTTCGAGAGATCGACCTTGCCGGGCGCGACTTTGAGCGACTGCGTGACGTACTGTTTGTCCGCGATGTCGAACCCGACCGACTTCTCGCCGCTGCCGTCGCGCACGACGACGGTTGCGTGACCCGGTTTCTCGGCCAGCGGAAGACCGACCACGGCAACCCACCGTCCTTCGGAGCGCAACACCATCGCACGCTGCCCGTCCAGCATCACAACCGGCGGCTGCGCCGCCGTGCTGTCGATCGGGAGAATCAACACACCCCCAGGAACGAGCGAAGCATGCGGTAATTGCAGAGCGGCAGCGAATATCGGGAAGCTCGCGAGGAGCGCCAATATCGGGATGGATGCTCGCACCCTTACTCCTTGCCCGTGACGCGAGCCCTGAGTTTCCCTTTCGCGAGACGGGCCTCAATTTCGTCACCGACGTTTATGGACTCCGCGTCCCTCACCAGCGTTCCATCAGGCCTGGTCACCATTGCGAAGCCGCGCGCCAGCGTCGCGAGCGGACTCGCAGTGTCCAATGTCTTCAGTGCGAGACTCAGGCGATGTCCCTTGCGCGAGAGGCATTCCTTCCACGCCTGGCGCAAGCGCGAATCCAACGCCTCATGCCGCAATCGGTACTCACGCGCCAGATGATCCGGCGAGTGCCGCACGAGTCGCGCGAACAAGTCGCCCACACGATTGCGATCGCTGTGTACGGCCGTACGTATTGAGTTCGCGAGCCGCAGCTCGAGGTCGTCGAGTCTTCGGACCTGCTGCACGAGCCGCAGTCCCGGATGCGCGAGATTCAAACGCTGTGCCGTGCTATTCACTCGCGTTGCTATCGTGCGTACCTCGCGATTCACGGCGCCCGCGAGTCGTTGCTCCAGATCATCGAGCTTCTGCGCCTGCTGCGAAAGCCGCACGCCCGGATGGACGAGTTTCAATCGCAACAGCATGCCGTCGAAACGTGCCGTAACGGAGCGCAGCTCTCGGCGCATGCAGGCGCTCATGCGCTCCACGGTTCTCGCCAGCGCCTCCAGACACGCGTTGCGATCTGGCGCTACCAGTTCCGCCGCGCCCGACGGCGTCGGCGCGCGAGCATCCGCAACGAAGTCCGCGATGGTGAAATCTATCTCGTGTCCGATTCCCGATACGACCGGTATTGCCGACGCACAAATGGCGCGAGCGACGCGCTCATCGTTGAAGGACCATAGGTCCTCGAGGGAGCCGCCGCCGCGAGCAACAATGAGCACGTCACATTCCGCTCGCGCGGACGCCGTCTGTAACGCTTCGACAATTGCCGGCACGGCGACCGCACCCTGTACCGGCGTCGGATAAATGAGCACCGCGGCCGGGGGAAAGCGGCGGCGCAGGATATGCAAGACATCGCGGATAGCGGCCCCGGAAGGGGATGTCACCACGCCGATGCGTCGCGGGAAGCGAGGCAGGCTCCGCTTGCGCTCGAGGGCGAAAAGACCTTCCGCGGCGAGCTTTACCTTGAGGCGCTCGAACTCGCGCTTCAGTGCGCCGACGCCGGCCTCCTCGAGATGCTCGACAATGAGCTGGTAGTCGCCGCGGGGCTCGTAAAGACTGATCCGGCCGCGCGCCAGAACCTGCTGGCCTGCCCTGGGCGTGAAGCCAAGCGCCGAGTTCTTGAGGCGGAACATTGCGCAGCGCAACTGCGCGTCGCGGTCTTTGAGCGAGAAATACCAGTGTCCGGACGAGGGCTGCGAGAAGTTCGACAGCTCGCCCTCCACCCAGACGACCCCGAGCCCCCGCTCGAGAAGTACGCGCACCTCGCGGTTCAGGCGCGAGACGGTGAAAACGTTGCGCCCGGTTTCGGCGCCGGCCTGGACGCTGGAAGACATGAGAGCCACCCTATCACAAGCTTTACCCGCACGCGGTTACTGCGTACAATCGCGGGCTTTATCCACACGACACTGGCCGACACCGGTTCGCGTTGCCGCCTCTTCGAGGCCGCCCGCGACACCTCAAGTCGGCGGTCATGGGCGGTCATGCGAATCCTCGAAGAAGCTCTGACCTTCGATGATGTCCTCCTGGTTCCGGCCTACTCGGAAATTTTGCCACGCGAGGTCGATCTGTCCACGCGTGTCACCCGCAAGATCCGGTTGAACCTCCCGCTGCTTTCGGCGGCAATGGACACTGTTACCGAAGCGCGCCTGGCAATCACCATCGCGCAAGAGGGCGGCATCGGCATCATTCACAAGAGCATGACCATCGAGGCGCAGGCTCTCGAAGTCGGCCGCGTGAAGAAATTCGAGAGCGGCGTCATCAAGGACCCGATCACGGTTTCTCCCAACATGACGATCCGCGAGGTGCTGGACCTTACCCGCTCCCGCGGGATCTCCGGCGTTCCGGTCGTCGTGGGACGCAAGGCCGTCGGCATCGTCACGCATCGCGATCTGCGCTTCGAGGAGAAGCTCGACGCGCCTGTCTCGTCGGTCATGACTCCGAAGGAGCGGTTGATCACCGTCAGGGAGAATGCCCCCAAGGAAGAAGTGCTCAGCCTCCTGCACAAGCACCGCATCGAGAAGGTGCTCGTGGTGAACAGCGATCACGAGCTCGTGGGCATGATCACGGTGAAGGACTTCCAGAAGGCGACGGAGTTCCCGCGCGCCTCGAAAGACGATGGCGGTCGACTCCGCGTAGGAGCGGCTGTTGGAACCACGCCGGACACCCTGGATCGTGTTGCGACGCTTCGCGAAGCCGGCGTGGATCTCGTGGTTGTCGACACCGCCCACGGGCACTCGCGTGGCGTCATCACGATGGTTGAGCGGATCAAGGCCAAGTGGGGCGATCAGCAGGTCATTGCCGGAAATATCGCCACGGTGGAAGCGGCCCGCGCGCTCGTCGACGCGGGTGCTGATGCGGTGAAGGTCGGCATCGGTCCGGGCTCCATCTGCACGACACGTATCGTGGCCGGCGTCGGCGTACCGCAGATTTCCGCGGTCGCGAACGTTGCTGAGGCGCTCCGCGATTCGGATGTTCCGGTGATCTCCGACGGCGGTATCCGCTTCTCCGGTGATATCGCCAAAGCCATCGTTGCAGGCGCGCACGCCGTGATGATCGGCAGCCTTTTCGCGGGTACCGAAGAGTCGCCCGGCGAAGTCGAGCTTTACCAGGGGGCCTCTTATAAGTCCTATCGAGGCATGGGCTCCTTGGGAGCCATGGCGGAGCGGCACGGCTCGGCCGACCGCTATTTCCAGGACGCTGCCACCGAGCTCGAGAAGCTGGTGCCCGAAGGTGTGGAGGGCCGCGTGCCCTACAAGGGCAGTGTCGTTACCATTATCCACCAGCTCGGCGGCGGCCTGCGCGCGGCGATGGGCTATACGGGCAGCGCAAACATCACCGATATGCGCACGCGACCGGTGTTTGTCCGCATCACGAACGCCGGTATCCGCGAGAGCCACGTCCACGACGTCAGCATCACAAAAGAGGCTCCCAACTATCGGGTGTCGTAAGCGATGGCGAGTGTTGCACGACCGGTCTCTTCTACAGCTCCCCATGCGGACATCCACGCGCACCGCATCCTGATCCTCGACTTCGGCGCGCAGTACACCCAGCTCATCGCCCGCCGAGTGCGCGAATTGGGCGTGTATTGCGAAATTCACCCCTGGGACATCAGCGACGGCGAAGTCCGCGCGTTCAAGCCCCGCGGCGTCATCCTTTCCGGCGGCCCTGAATCCGTCACCGACGCGCAGCCCCCGAAGGCACCTGCTTCCGTGTTCACGCTGGGCGTGCCCGTTCTGGGTATTTGCTACGGCATGCAGACCATGGCGCAGCAGCTCGGAGGACAGGTCGCCGCATCGACCGAGCGTGAGTTTGGGTACGCGGAAGTAACGGTCACCGGTGCGTGCAGACTGCTCGATGACATCGAAGATCGGCGCACCACCAAGGGCCGCTCCGTGCTCGATGTGTGGATGAGCCACGGCGACCGGGTCGACGAATTGCCGCCGGGCTTCACCGCGACCGCCGCCACCGACAGCATCCCGTACGCCGCCATGAGCGACGAAACGCGTCGCTTTTACGGCGTGCAGTTCCACCCTGAAGTGACCCACACGCCCCAAGGTAGTCGCCTCTTGGAGCGCTTCGTGCGCGAAATTGCCGGCTGCGACGCTCTGTGGAGCGTGGGAAATATCATCGAGGACGCGATCGAACGTGTCCGTGCGCAGGTGGGCACCGGCAAAGTGCTGTTGGGGCTCTCGGGCGGCGTCGACTCTTCGGTGGTCGCAGCCCTGCTCCATCGGGCCATCGGCGACCAGTTGGTTTGCGTTTTCGTCGACCACGGCCTGCTGCGGCTCGATGAGGGTGCCCAGGTCATGAGCACGTTTGCCGAACACCTCGGAGTGCGCGTCATTCGTGTGGACGCCGAGGCGCGCTTCCTCGCAGCGCTCGAAGGAGTTGCGGATCCGGAAGCGAAGCGCAAGATCATCGGGCGGCTGTTCGTTGAGGTCTTCGACGAGGAGGCGCAGAAGCTCAGCGGCGTGCAGTTCCTCGCGCAAGGCACGATCTACCCGGACGTCATCGAGTCCGCGGGCGCGCGCACGGGCAAAGCGCACGTGATCAAGTCCCATCACAATGTCGGTGGGCTCCCCGAGAAGATGAATCTGCAGCTCGTCGAGCCGCTGCGCGAGCTGTTCAAGGACGAGGTCCGCCGCCTCGGCGTCGAGCTCGGCCTGCCGCGCGAGATGGTCTACCGCCACCCCTTCCCGGGCCCCGGTCTCGGCGTTCGCATTCTCGGTGAAGTGCGTAAGGAGTACGCAGACCTCCTACGCCGCGCCGACGCGATCTTCATCGAGGAGCTCCGCAAGCACGACCTGTACGATCGCACGAGCCAGGCGTTCGCCGTGTTCCTTCCCGTACGCTCGGTCGGTGTCATGGGCGACGGCCGTCGTTACGACTACGTCGTCGCCCTGCGTGCGGTCGAAACCATCGACTTCATGACAGCCCACTGGGCGAAACTCCCCTACGAGTTCCTCGCCCACGTCTCCCTGCGCATCGTGAACGAAGTCGCCGGCATCTCCCGCGTCGTCTACGACATCTCCGGCAAGCCACCCGCCACGATCGAGTGGGAATGAGGCCAGTGGGCCCTGATCGCGACCCGAGCAACATAAGAGATCTCCTGTCCGTCGTTGGAGCTTGCCAAGCTCGCAACATCGCTTGCTAAGACCGCTCGCGGCCAAAAAACCAGACGCGCTGGCCGCGTCGCGGGATTATTCCGATCTCTGCAGCCATCCCGAGGACACGGGAGCTTGGCCGCCAGCGTACCTCAAATGGGGCTGCCACACCTTTTGTTGTCGGTGCAGATCGCAGCGGCACGAAAAATCAATGGCTCGTACGCCCAGCGAGGGCGGCGGGAACGGATGCCCGCGCTGCGTGAACCTTCGCGTGATAATTGCGGGAATAATTTCAGGACATCTCCGGTCCTATCCTCAGGTCAGTGCCTCTGGCGATAGACACCCGCATCGTGGAGCGTCGAATGAGCACCAACTCGCGCCGGGTTCTCGTCGTCGAGGACGAGCGAGACATCGCGCGGCTCCTGGCGTTCCATCTGGAGGATCTGGGCTGCGCGGTCGATACGCGCTACGACGGACACAGCGGTCTCGCGCGAGCCGTGGACGGCACCGCGTGGAGCCTCCTTGTCCTGGATCTACGGCTTCCGGGGCTCGATGGGCTTGAAATCTGCCGCCGCGTGCGCTTGAGTCCCGCCTACACCCCTATCCTCATGCTGACCGCGCGCGCCGGCGAACTCGATCGAGTGCTGGGGCTCGAATCCGGAGCGGATGACTACCTCGCGAAACCCTTCAGCGTCGTCGAGTTCGCGGCGAGAGTGAAGGCCATCCTCAGGCGAGTCGAGCAGCTCGCCCGGCAATCGCGCCTGCAGCTCAGGACTCTGCGAGTTGGAGATCTGGAGATTGATCTGGATCGACGGAGCGCAAGCCGCGAGGGACACATCGTGGAGCTGACAGCGAAGGAGTTCGACCTCCTCGCTCATCTCATGCAGCATCCATCGTGTGTCTTCACGCGCGCACAGCTGCTCGATCAGGTGTGGGGGACGACCCGCGACACTTTCGAGCACACTGTCAATTCCCACATCAACCGCTTGCGCGCAAAGCTCGAGCCCGATCCAACGCGCCCGCAGTATATCTTGACCGTCTGGGGCGTGGGCTATCGACTCTGCCCGCCGCAGCATCGAATCATCGATTCATGAGAGCCCTGCACGTTCGCCTCACTCTCGCCTTCGCGCTGCTCCTGGCGGGGCTTGCGATCGGACTTCTGGTCCTCCTCAGCCGCACTAGCGATCGTTACTCCGATGAGGTACTCCAACGGCTCAACTCGGGAATTGCGCTGTACGTGGTGCAAGAGCTGTCGCTGCTGAAGGGCGGCAAGGTCAATGAAGTTGCGCTGCACGAGCTGGCGCATCGCACGATGACCGTCAACCCTTCCGCTGAGTTGTACCTGTTCGATCCGTCCGGGCGACTGCTCAGCACGGCGATCCCTCGCAACCGCATTCGACGGGTCACGGTTAGCCTCGATCCCATCCGCACCTTTCTGTGGTCCCCGGACACTCGGCCACTCTATGGAGATGACCCGACAAGCCTGGATGCGCGGCGCGTCTTTTCGGTTGCGCCTATCCAAAGCAATGGACAGATTCAGGGATATCTCTACGTGGTGCTCGGGGGGCAGCCAGCCCAATCGATCAACGTCCGTTTACGGGGAAGTTATACCCTTCGGACCGCCGCAGCGGCTCTTGCTCTCGTACTCGCGACGACGCTGGTGATCTCGGGAGTCCTCTTTACGGCGCTCACACGCCGGCTGAGACAGCTCGATCGTCGAATGCATACGTGGGCTATGGCCCTGCCCGCTACGGCACTGGGACCAACAGATTACATCAAATTCGGGGACGAGATCAGCGCCTTGGCTGCACGCTTCCAAACGATGTCAGAGGCGATTGAGCGTCAGATTCGCGATCTCAAGGCGACGGATGAGCTGCGGCGGGAGCTCATTGCGAACGTCTCGCATGACCTGCGCACGCCACTTGCCTCTCTGCGAGGCTATATCGAGACAGTACTCGTCAAGAGACATGCGCTTGCTGAAGGCGACTTGCGCGCTCACCTTGGCGTTGCGCTCAGCCAGGCGGATCGGCTTGGGCGCTTGATCGATGCCCTGTTCGAGCTTGCCAAGCTGGAATCCGGCACCGTCACGCCGAGACTCGAGCCCTTTGTGGTAGCAGAACTTCTGCAGGATGTCGCGCTGCGCTTTCGAATCCCGGCGCAGAGGCTCGGCATCGAGCTACACACGCTTCTGGAGACCGACGGCATCCTCGCCCTGGGCGATATCGAGCTCATCGAGCGCGTGATGGGGAACCTCCTCGAGAACGCCTTGCGATACACACCCGAGGGCGGGCAAGTGCGCACGGAGCTGTTGGTCGCATCGACGCTCATCCTCGTGCGGGTTGTCGACACGGGAAGCGGAATCGAGCCCCAGCACCTGCCCAGAATCTTCGATCGTTTCTATTGCTCGCCGAACCACTCCGATCGTGACCGGGCCGGCCTGGGGCTTGCGATCGTCAAACGCATCATGGATCTGCACGGGCAATCGGTGCGCATCGTGTCGTGCGAGGGAAGCGGCACGACAGTCGAGTTCACGCTGGAGCGGGTCACTACTGGAGCCGCGCCCACGCGATCCGCCACCCGAGATATCACGTTCCTCGCAAGGACCGCGTGACAGTCTCGTGAGACTCGCCGCATAGGCTTCGCGACGGTCCTGGCAATCCCCGATCGTCGAACCCTCAATCTAACAGGAGAGGATAATGAATCGTATCCCGGAACGTGGCGGCGCGTCGCCTGCGCAGCCCAACTCATATCGTTTACGCCGATTGCGCGGTGTCATCGCGTTGTCGGCGGCTCTTGCGGTAACGGTCTTTGCAGCCACGGCATCCGCCGAAGACGAGCATCTGCTGCGCAATGGGAATGGTCCCGGGCCGGCCGCGAATGGACCTGGCCCCGGATGTAACGTCATACCTCCTATTGCCACGATTGGTACGGTGGTCGACATTTCTCAGTTTCCGCCGCCCGACTCGCTAACGGATCCGGAGCTGGTAGGACCGGTGCAATTTCTGAAGTCAGGCAAGTTCGACATACCGCTCGATCAACTGACGAGTGTGAACGTCCCTGCCGGTACCCCCAGGGGAACGATCACACTGCCGCTGTACAAGGGCGCGGTGAAAACGGCGTCCGGGCTGAAGCCCGCCTGGTACATCATCCTCGATACAGGCAACCAGGCGGAGTCCGAGCGTCTTGGCGTGAATTTCTCCAAAAAGCTGCCCAACGACGCTGTGGCGGCACGCCCGGCCACGCGTCGCGCCGACGGCACGTTTCTCTTCGAGTCCGGTCTCGTGGACTTCAGTCCGGACCGGCTGGTCGTGGCTGGCTCTGAGGATCGACCCTTCCCACCGAGCATTGCCCATCCAGGCTCGGTTGGCGATGCGGACTACAGCCCGCTGGTAAACGTCGACGGCATCATCTACGACGCTCCTGTCGTGGCCGCTGCGGTGGACGATGACGATATCAGCTTCCCCAACGGAAACCCGAACTACGGTCTGGTACACGACCAGGTAGTCGCCATTGATCCCGCGAAGCGGACAGTCACGCTCTCTCTGATCAACGGCTATAGCTTTGGCCACCCGCTCCTGTATATCTCGACGGAGGCGAGCGAACCGACGGCCGCCGCGATCGAGGGGGCCACTTTCGCGCCACATCTGCGCAAAGTGGTACTCGGGGTCGACGACATCGCCAGCAGCGGTGTCGAGCGGCTCTTCATTGCAACGAACGGCGAAACAAAAGGCGGTTGCCAGAATCCGCAGCGTCAGGGCTTGGGCGCCGCGCTTTTGGACGGGCATCGACCGAACAACACGTTCGGCGGTGTTCCCTTCACTGCGACCGATTACAGCCCAGTCTGGGATGCGAACGTCTATGAGTGGACCAAGGATTCCATTGAAAAGGGTTATCGTGGTCTCCTGACCGAGGAGTTTCGCATTTTGAAAATGGCGCGAGACGGATACGTCACCGGGCCTGGTGGTGCGCGGTACGGCAGTGCCGGCTTCGTAGTCATATGCGGTGTCGCCGCCCGGCTGAACTGAACGAGGTCGCCGGCGGGCGTCGGAGGCGCCTTTTACCCCCGCCGCCCGCCCGCGCTCGACCAGACACGGCGGATATCGTTGGCACCGTCAGATCCGAGATACCCGCGACATACCCGTCACGCGTAACCTGCTGAAAGTATTAATTCGCGACCTGGCTCATTGCTTGATCTTGCTTATTTTGGCCCCTTTCAGGGAGGCGTCACCCATCAGCCCTTTTTCGCCAAACACGAAGGCGAGGACCGGCTTCTTGAGCGTCT